>NZ_JBQCCV010000232.1:0-41558 GCF_051961875.1 Intrasporangium sp.
GTCGGTGGGTTCGACGGCGAGGGCAGGTCGCCCGTGAGCAGGATCCGCTCCCGTCGGTCCTCGACCATCGGGTCAGGCACCGGCACGGCCGACAGCAGCGCCCGCGTGTAGGGGTGCAGGGGCAAGGCGTAGAGGTCGTCGGCATCCGCCTCCTCGACGAGCGCCCCGAGATACATGACTCCGACCCGGTCGCTGATGTGCCGGACCACGGCGAGGTCGTGGGCGACGACGAGGTAGGTCAGGCCGAACTCCTCCTGCAGGTCCTCGAGGAGGTTGACCACCTGGGCCTGCACCGACACGTCGAGGGCGGACACCGGCTCGTCGGCGACGATGAGCACAGGATTGACCGACAGCGCCCGCGCAATGCCGATCCGTTGGCGCTGGCCGCCGGAGAACTCGTGCGGGTACTTCTTCAGCGCCGCCGGGGGCAGGCCCACGGCGGCGAGCAGCTCGCGTAGCCGCGTGGCCGCGGCTGCGTCGTCGCTGGCGAGCCCGTGGGCGCGCATCCCTTCGAGCAGGAGCGACTCGACCGACTGGCGCGGGTCGAGGCTGCTCATCGGGTCCTGGAAGACCATCTGCATGTCCTGGCGCTTGCGGCGGAGCGCCTCGCCTTTGAGGGAGGCGATGTCGACGCCGTCGAACGACACGGTCCCGGCCGTCGGGGTCTCGAGGTTGAGGATGGCGCGCCCGAGCGTCGACTTGCCGCAGCCGGACTCGCCGACGAGCCCATAGGTCTCGCCGCGCCGGATCTGCAGGTCGACACCGTCGACGGCGTAGACGTGCCCGACGACCTTGTCGAACACGACCCCCTTCTTGATGGGGAAGTGGACCTTCAGGCCCTGCACGTCGAGGAGCACCTCATGCTCGTCGGTGCCCGTCTCCGTAATCGGCGCGGTCGCGGTCATCAGGACTCCTCCACCGGGTTGTGGCAGCGCAGGGCGCGGCCGAACTCCTCGACCAGTGCGGGCGTCTGCTGGGTGCAGATCGGGATCGCGTTGCTGCAGCGCGGCGCGAAGGCGCAGTTGCCCTCCCACGGCAGGTTATCGGCGACCGATCCTGGGATCGGGGTCAGCCGCGCGTCGCGCTCCGCCTCGAGGCGGGGGATCGACGCGAGCAGCCCATGCGTGTAGGGGTGGCGGGGCTGCGCGAAGAGGGTATGCCGCTCGGCCCGCTCCACGATCCGCCCTCCATAGAGCACGTTGACCGTGTCGCAGAGGCCGGCCACCACCCCGAGGTCATGGGTGATCATGATGAGCGCCGTGCCGGTGTCACGCACGAGATCGGCGAGCAGGGCGAGGATCTGCGCCTGGATCGTCACGTCGAGCGCGGTCGTCGGCTCGTCGGCGATGAGCAGGCGGGGCTCGCAGGCCAGCGCCATCGCGATGAGTGCCCGTTGACGCATCCCACCCGATAGCTGGTGCGGGTAGTCCTTGAGCCGCCGGTCGGGGTCGGGGATGCCGACCTTGTGGAGCATGTCGCGGGAGACCTCGAGGGCCGCCTTGCGGCTCATGCCCTTGTGCCGCTCGAGGACCTCGGCGACCTGGGTGCCGATCGAGACGACCGGGTTGAGTGAGCTCAGCGGGTCCTGGAAGATCATCGCGACGTCGCTGCCGCGGCGGTCGCGCATCTCGCGGTCGGACAGCCGGAGCAGGTCAGTGCCGTCGAAGAGGACCTCGCCCTCGACGCGGTTGCCCCGGCGAGGGAGCAGGCCCATGATCGCCAGTGACGTCACCGACTTGCCGCAACCGGACTCCCCGACGAGGCCGACCGTCTGGCCCGGCCGGACGTCGAAGGAGATGCCGTCGACGGCGGTGAAGGGCTCGTCGCCGGAGTGGCCGAAGGCGACCCGCAGGTCGCGCACCTGCAGGAGCGGCTCGTCGCCACGACGGGCGCTGCCCGTGGTGGGGATGGTGGTCTGCGTCATGCGCTCATCTCCGGCTCTTGGGATCGAGGGCCTCGCGCAGCGACTCCCCCATGAGGGTGAACCCGAGTGCGACGACGATGATGCACATCGCCGGCCAGACGGCGAGGTGGGGGTAGTCGGCGAGGTACTGCTGGGACATGCCGAGCATCTGGCCCCACTCAGGCGCGCGGTCGTCAGGGTTGCCGAGCCCGAGGAAGGACAGGCCGGCGGCGTCGATGATCGAGGTGGCGAGCACGAGGGTCGCCTGCACGATGACCGGACCGAGCGAGTTCGGCAGCATGTGCCGGAACACGATTGCGCGGGGCCTCACCCCGAGGGCCCGGGCCGCAAGGACGTGGTCGCTCGAGCGCTGCGCGAGCATCGAGCCCCGCAGGAGGCGGGCGAAGATGGGGATCTGCACGATGGCGATCGCGATGATGACGGTCACCTGGCTCGGCTTCGATGCGAGGGCCGCGATCGAGACCGCGAGGATGAGCGACGGGATCGAGAGCATGACGTCGACGATGCGCATGACCAGCGTGTCCACCCAGCCGCCGATCGCGCCGGCGAGCGTGCCGAGCGTGAGGCCACCGAGCAGGCCACCGAGCGTCGCGAAGACGCCGACGATGAGCGTCTGTCGGCTGCCGACGAGCAGCCTGGAGAACAGGTCGCGGCCGATCGGATCGGCGCCGAGTGGGAACCCGGGCTCCGCGCCGGGCACCGGGTTCGACTGCGGACGAACCTTGTCGAGGAGGGGCTGGGCCGCCGGGTCGTGGGGGGCGATCCACGGGGAGATGACGGCGAGCACGACGAACACGACGGTGACCGTCGCGCCGACGAGGAAGACGGGGTTGCGGCGCAGCCTGCTCCACGCGCTGGCGAGGAGCGACTGGCCCGCACCTCCGCTGACTCGGCCGGCGTCGGCCACGAGCGTCGTGGTAGCCAGAGCGGGGCCGCCGGCGCGAGTGTCGGGGCCGGTGCTGCGCGCCGCGGTGGCGGCGAGCGAGTCGATGCGCTGCTTCTTGCGGCTGCCGGGGCCCTTGGGGGTGCTCGTCATGGCGGTCACCTCGTCCTGACGCGGGGGTCGATGATGGCATATGTGATGTCGACGAGCAGGTTGACGACGACATAGACGGCGGCGGCGGCCAGGATCAGCACCTGGAGCACGGGGTAGTCCCGCAGCTCGAAGGACATCGCCAGGGCCTCACCGATCCCGCCGAAGGAGAAGACCCGCTCGGTCAGGACCGCGCCGGCAAGCAGGCCGCCGATCTGCAGGCCGATCGTCGTGACGACGGGCAGCAGCGCGTTGCGCAGCACGTGCCGGCCGCGGATGATGCGGGCGGTGAGCCCCTTGCTCTGTGCGGTTCGGACGAAGTCCTCGTCGAGGACGTCGAGGACCGAGGCGCGGGTGATCCGGAAGACGACCGCGAAGGGGATGGTCGCGAGGGCCAGCGCCGGCAGGATGAGGTGCCTGAGGGCGTCCCAGGCGGCGTCCCACTCCCTGGTGAGGACCCCGTCGAGGACGAAGAAGCCGGTGACCCGCGTGGCGTCGAGGCTGGTGCTCTGCCGGCCGGAGACGGGCAGCCAGCCGAGCTGGATCGCGAACCAGTACTTGAGCAGGAACGCGAGGAAGAAGACCGGCACCGCGACCCCGATCAGGGACCCGATCACCGAGAGGTTGTCGAACCACGTGTTCTTGCGGCGCGCGGACAGGTAGCCGAGGGGGATGCCGATCGCGACGGCCAGGAGGATCGCGAAGATGCTCAGCTCGACCGTGGCGGGGAACCGCGCGATGAAGATGTCGACGGCGTCGCGCCCGGGGAGCACCCCCGTGGAGGGCCCGAACTCACCATGGATGACGCGGCCCAGGTAGTTCCAGTACTGGACCCAGATGGGCTGGTCCAGGCCGAGCGCCTTGGACAGCGCGGCCGCGCGTTCGGGCGTCGAGCGCTCCCCGAGGAGAGCCGAGACGGTGCCACCGGGAAGCGATCTGAGCCAGAGGAAGAGCAGGAGGGAGAGGACGAGGACGACGACGAGCATCTGGAGCAGCCGTCGCAGGATGAATCGGAGCATGGGCGTTGGAGACCTCTCTCACCGGCGAGGGCCGCCCCGACGGGTGTTAGGGACGGCCCACGCTCTCGGATGGTCGGTGATCCGTGCGAACAGGCTTCAGATCACTTGCCACCGACGGTGGCCGAGTTGAACTCCTCCGCGGTGAGTGGTGAGGCGACCAGTCCCTGGACGTCCTTGCCGACGACGAGCGCCGGCGGGGAGTGCGTCAGCGGCAGTCCCGGCAGGTACTTGTCCATGATCTCCTGGTTGAGCTGTTCATAGGCCGCGGTCCGCTGGTCCTCGTCGACGATCGAGTCGGCGGCCTTCAGCTTGTTGGACAGCTCCTTGCCCCACGGCTGGCTGAACGTCTGGAAGTCGTTCGTCTCCGAGCCGAAGAACGTGCCGATGAAGTTGTCCGCCGCGTCGTAGTCGCCGGTCCAGCCGACGATCCAGGCATCGAACAGCCCGTTGTCGATGCCCTCGAGGTAGCCGCCGTTCCAGGGCTTGGCGATGACCTTGACCTTGATGCCGACGGCCTCGAGGTCGGTGCGCAGCGCCTCGTAGATCTTCTGCGGGTTGGGCATGTAGGGCCGCGACACCTCGGTCGGGTAGGCGAACTCGAGCGTCATGCCCTCGGCCCCCGCCTCCTTGAGCAGCTGCTGCGCCTTGGCCTTGTCGTAGGCCACCGGCTGGAGGTTCTTGTTGTAGCCCTTGACCGTGTCAGGCATGAACTGCGTCGCCACCGAGGCACCCTCCGGCAGCTGCGTCTTGACGAGCTGGTCCCTGTTGAGGGCGTAGTAGAGGGCCTGGCGAACCTTGAGGTCGGCCAGCTTCGGGTTCTTCTTCGGGTTGAGGCCCATGTAGAGGATGTTGAAGGCCGGGCGGACGAGCACCTGGTTGCCGTCGTCCTTGAGACCCTTCCAGTCGACCGGGTTGGGCAGGTCGTAGCCCTGGATGCTCCCGGCCTTCAGCTCCTGCCGGCGGGTGCTCTCGTCGGGGATGATCTTGAAGACGAGCTTGTCGAGCTTGGCCTTCTCGCCCCAGTAGTCCTCGTTGCGGACCAGCGTGACGGTCTTGTTGGCCTCGTCGTACTTGTCGAACTTGAACGGCCCGGTGCCGACCGGCGCCTGGGAGTAGGGCGGGAAGACGAAGCCGTCACCCTGCGCCTTCACGTCGTTGGCGTTGCCCTTCTCCATGGCGGTCGGGCTCTGCATCGAGAACGACGCCAGGGTCAGCATGGTCGGGAACTTCGAGGTGGTGCGGTTCACCGAGATGACGACCGTCGAGTCGTCCTTCGCAGCACAGCCCTTGTAGAGCGACTCGGACGCCTTGTCCTTGAAGGCGCCCATGGTGTCGGCCCAGTAGGAGGCGGCGCTGCTCTGGGCCGCCGGGTTCTGGTCGAACATGCGCTCGAAGTTCTTGCAGACGGCCTCAGCGTTGAACGGTGTGCCGTCGTGGAACTTCACGCCCGTCCGGAGCTTGAACGTCCAGTCGGTCCCGTTGTCGGACGTCGGCATCTCTGCTGCGAGCTCGGGCACGACCTCGGCCGTCCCAGGCTTGACGCCGAGGAGGCCGTCGAAGAGCTGTCGGCTGACCCGGAAGGTCTCGCCGTCAGTCGCGTAGAAGGGGTCGAACAGCTTCGGGGCACCGGCCGCTCCGAAGGTCAGCGTGCCGCCTGTCTTGGCACCGTTGGTCGAGCCGGGGTCGGCCCCCCGGTCGGATTGGGCGCAGGCCGTGAGGACCAGGGCCCCGGTCGTGAGGACCACGACCGGAGTCATCTTGCGCAAGAACTTCATGTGAGTTACCTCGCTCGGTTCCGGGACGCCCCGCCATTGGAGCGGCCAAGGGACCGACGGCGCTGTTGGCGCCGCCGGTTGGAGGAAACATAGTGAAGTGGGGCACAGTTGTGGTGCTCCACGCCCAATGTTTATCCGTCCGAGACCCCGCGTCGGGGCTCGGTCTGTCGCCGCCAGAGACGGTGGACGGGCCAGAATGAGGCATGACCGCCGATCAGAGTGACGCCGCTGGGCAGCAACCCCACGATGCAGCGACGGTCCAACCGGAGTCGCGTCGCCGCGACGACGAGGTCCCCATCGGGGCGCTCGTCGCGGCGCTCGACGGCAGCGACAAGGATCGGGCCGTGCTCGCCTTCGCCGCGCGAGAGGCGCAGCTGCTCGGATCACCGCTGCACCTCTTGACGGCACAGGAGGTGCATGCCGGGCTCGTCGGTGCCTGGGACGCGGGGTTCGCGCCCATCGGCCTCGAGCCGGAGATGGGCGAGGCCAGTGCGCGGATCATCGATGATGCGCGGAGGGTTGTGCGCCACCGGCACCCCGACCTCGCCGTGACGTCGAGCCAGCCCTGGGGGACCGCCTCCCAGGCACTGGTCGACGCCTCAGCCGAGGCCCGTCTCGTGGTGGTCGGCAGCGGCCGCAAGGGCACCTTGGAGAGGGTCCTGCTCGGCACTACCTCGCTCGACACCGCAATGCACGCGGCGTGCCCCGTCGTCGTGGTCGGAGAGGACCCGGGGGACGTGGGTCGCCCGGTCGTGGTCGGGGTCGATGGCAGCGAGCACAGCGTCCGTGCCGTCACCGTCGCCGGTGACGAGGCCGCCCGCCGCGGCGTCGCCCTCGTCGTCGTGACGACGTGGTGGCTCGAGGTGGTCGACGGGATCGTGGTCACCGAGGAGGGCACGCCCGAGTGGGCTCAGGTCGAGGCCCGCTATCGGGCCATGGTCGAGCACGTTCTGCAGCCGGTCCGGGAGAAGCATCCCGACCTCGCGGTGGAGGTGGACCTGCGCAACGGTCGGCCCGTCGACGTGATCCTCGAGCGGGCGCGGGACGCCGGCCTGGTCGTCGTCGGCAGCCGCGGCCGCGGCGGGTTCGCCGGTATGGCGCTGGGCTCGGTCAGCCACAAGGTGATGCAGCGCTCGCTCGTCCCGGTCGGCATCGTGCGGGCCCAGTCCCACACCGACTGACCCCGTCGATCGGTCACGTTCCCTCGGTCAACCGGTCACGTTCCCTCGGTCGACCGGTCACAAATCCGCACTTGAGCGAGCGCTCCGACTCACGCGCCACCATCGGGAGGACGTGGCCGATGTGACTGGTGGGGATGGGTGCTCACTCGACGAGCAATGCGGGTAGAGGTCAGTCGGTCTCGTCGTCGAACTGGCCGATGACGCGCTCGAGGAGGTCCTCCATCGAGACGAGTCCGACGGGCTGGTCCGGGTCTCCGACGAGGACGAGCTGCTGACGGGTCGCGCGCATCCGGCTCAGAGCCTCGAGCAGCGTCAGCTCGGCCGGCAGGACCTCGGCGGGCGCCACGAAGGGGTCGATCGCCTCCGCGGCCGTCGCACGGACGACGTCCCGCACGTGGACCAGGCCGACCGGCATCCCCTGCTCGACGACGACGAGCCGGGACCGCCCGGAGGTGCGGGAGACGGCCTCCGCCTCCATGCCGGTCGCGCCGGCCGGCACGACGACGGCGTCCGCGAGGGGGACCATCAGCGAGGCGAGCGTCCGGGTCTCGAGGTCGAGCGCGCCCGTGAGGACGCGGTGCTCGGGCTCGGTCAGGGTCCCGTGCTCCCGGGAGGCGGCGATGAGCAGCTGCAGCTCCCGGGGGCCGTGGGCCTGGGCGAGCTCGGGCTGCGGCGTGACGCCGAACAGGCGCAGGGACAGGTTCGCCATGCCGTTGAGGACGGTCAGCACCGGCCGGACGAGCCGCGCGAAGCCGCGGAACGGCAGCGCGAGCAGCAGCGCCGAGCGCTCCGGGTGGGCGATCGCCCACGACTTCGGGGCCATCTCCCCGATGACCATGTGGAGGAACACGACTATGGCGACCGCGAGGACGACGCCGACGACGGTCGCCACCTCGGCCGGGACCCGGGCGGCACCGAGGCCCGAACCGATGAGGTCGGCGACCGCCGGTTTCGCGAGCGCGCCGAGGCCGAGTGTGCACAGGGTGATGCCGAGCTGGGCGCCGGCGAGCATGAGTGAGAGCTCGCGCGAGCCGGCGACCGCCGCCCGTGCGGAGCGGCTCCCGTCCTCGGCGAGGTCCTCGAGCCGGTGCCGGCGGCTCGCCACAAGGGCGAACTCCGCGGCGACGAAGAAGGCGTTGAGGACGAGCAGGACGACCGAGACGATGAGTGCGGTCATCACCGGTGCTCACCCCCCGGGTGGTTCGTGTCGGGTCTCTCGACCTGCGGCAGCGTGTCGAGCGCCTCCAGCCGCACCGTCCCGGCGACGTGCCGGTCGACGGTGGTGACGACGAGGCGGACAGCCGTGGCGAGCGCCTCGCGCACGCCGCCGTCCGCCGTGGCGACCGACACGGGTGCCTCCGAGGTCGCGGCGACGACGGCCTCGTCCCCGACGGCCGGGGTGCGGCCGAGGAGCTCGAGGACGAGACCACTGACCGTGTCGAAGGGGTCGGTCGCGTGGAGCAGCAGACCGGTGCGGGCACCGACCTCGTCGAGCCGGAGGCGGGCCGGCACGAGCCAGGCCCCCGGTCCGTCGCTGACGGCCCCCAGCTCGGGTATGTCGTCCTCGTCGAGGATGTCGCCGACGAGCTCCTCCGCAATGTCCTCGAGGGAGAGGACGCCGGCGAAGCCGCCGTGCTCGTCGATGACGACGACCAGCTGCCGGTGCTCCCGACGGAGCTGCTCGAGCACGGTTGCGAGCGGGGCGCTCGTCGGGACGACGCAGGCAGGGGAGGCGACCTGGCCGACCGTCGTGGCGCCACGCTCGGCAGCGGGCACGGACAGCAGCTCCGCGAGGCCGGCCACCCCGACGATGTCGTCCCGGTCCCGCCCGGTCACGGGGAACCGCGAGTAGCCGGTGTCGAGCCGGGCGACCAGCTCGTCGACGGTCACCGCGGCGGGGATGGTGACGACACGGACGCGCGGCGTCATGGCGTCGTCGGCCGTGAGGTCGCGCAGCCGCAGCCCACCCTCGAGCGTGCCGGACAGCTCGTCCCTCAGCAGCCCGCCCGCATGCGACTCGTCGATGATCCGGGTGAGGTCCTGCGGGGTCGCCCCGTGGTCGAGCTCCTCCACGGGTTCGATGCCGACGGCCCGGAGCAGCCGGGTCGAGGCCGTGTCGAAGAGGCGGACGACCGGCCCGACGACCGCCAGGTATGCGAGGGTGCTGCGGCTCAGCGCCCGCGCGACCCGGACCGTGCGTGCGATCGCCAGGTTCTTCGGCGCTAGCTCGCCGAAGACCATCTGCACGACGGTCGAGAACACGAGAACCGCGGTGACGCTGAGACTGAGGCGAGCGGCATACGACAGGTCGGTGAAGCCGAGCAGGTGAGCGAGCCCGACGCCGACGAGCGGCTCCGAGACGTAGCCGACGAGCAACGCCGTCACGGTGATCCCGAACTGGGCCGCGGACAGGGCAAAGGACAGCCGCGAGGTCACGCGCAGGGCCCGTTCCGCCGCCGCGTCGCCCGACTGGGCGAGGTCACGCAGGGCGTTGCGGTCGACGGCGACGTAGGCGAACTCCTGGGCGACGAAGTAACCGGTCGCGGCCGTCAACGCGAGGACGAGGCCGATCCCGAGGACGAGGTCCATGCGTCAGCACCACGCCGTCGTGATCGAGTGGGGGAGCCGGGCGTCACCCGGCAGGGGACTGTGGCCCTCCTGGGGCGCCGATGTCATGGGGGCAGGATACCGGCGGTGGTCGCCATGCCCGGAAATGCGCCTTCATGTGTCACCATCTTCTCCGTCATGCGCACCGAGAACCCGTCCCACGACCCCGTTGACGTGCGGCTGGTCGTCGGTGCGGCACTCGTCGACGACCTCGCCGCCCCCACCCGGCTCCTCGCCGCCCGGCGAACCGAGCCGACCGAGCTCGCAGGGGGCTGGGAGCTGCCCGGCGGCAAGGTGGACCAGGGCGAGTCACCGCTGATCGCGCTGCACCGGGAGATCGCCGAGGAACTGGGCGTCGAGATCGTGGTAGGCCCCCACCTCCCGGGCCCGCTGCCCGGGGAGACGTGGCCGCTCGGCGACCGCTACGAGATGCTCGTCTGGTTCGCCGAGGTGGCCGGCGGCGTCCCCGAGCCGCTCGAGGACCACGACGAGCTGCGCTGGCTCACCCGCCAGGCGCTGCACGAGGTTGCGTGGCTCCCGGCCGACCTGTCCATCGTCGACGCCGTCGCGGCCCGCCTGCACGACGCCCCACATCCCCCGACCCTGAGAGACTGACACCCATGCCACTGAGCACCCGCGCCGATATCCGGAATGTCGCCATCGTCGCCCACGTCGACCACGGCAAGACGACGCTCGTCGACAAGATGCTGTGGCAGGGCGGCGCGTTCGATGCACGTCAGACCGTGGCGACGACGGGGGAGCGCGTCATGGACTCCGGCGACCTCGAGCGCGAGAAGGGCATCACGATCCTCGCGAAGAACACCGCCATCCATTACAACGGCCCTTCTGCCGTGGCTGCCGGACTCACCGACGGCATGACGATCAACATCATCGACACCCCCGGCCACGCTGACTTCGGCGGCGAGGTGGAGCGCGGCCTGTCCATGGTGGACGGCGTCGTGCTGCTCGTGGACGCCTCCGAGGGCCCGCTCCCGCAGACCCGGTTCGTCCTGCGCAAGGCGCTGGCCGCCAAGATGCCGGTCGTCCTGTGCATCAACAAGGTCGACCGCCCCGACGCCCGGATCGCCGAGGTCGTCGACGAGGTGTACGAGCTGTTCATGGATCTGCTCGACTCAGGGTCGGACTCCGAGGCCGCGCTCGACTTCCCGATCGTCTACGCGTCCGCCAAGGCGGGCCGCGCCTCGCTCGAGCGGCCCGCGGACGGCGCCCTGCCCGCCGAGGACAACCTCGAGCCGCTCTTCAGCACCATCCTCGAGACAATCCCGGCTCCGACCTATGACCCCACGGCGCCGCTGCAGGCCCATGTGACCAACCTCGACTCGTCGAACTTCCTCGGCCGGCTGGCCCTGCTGCGGGTGCACAACGGGACGATCCGCAAGGGCCAGCAGGTCGCCTGGTGCAAGCACGACGGATCCATCGAGCAGGTGAAGATCACCGAGCTGCTCATCACTGAGGGGCTCGAGCGGGTCCCGGCCGCGGAGGCCGGCCCGGGCGACATCATCGCCATCGCCGGAATCCCCGAGATCATGATCGGAGACACGCTCGCCGACGCCGACGACCCGAGGCCGCTGCCGCTCATCACCGTGGACGAGCCTGCCATCTCGATGACGATCGGCACGAACACCTCCCCGATGGTCGGCCGGGTCCGAGGCTCCAAGGTCACCGCCCGTATGGTCAAGGACCGCCTCGACCGGGAGCTCGTCGGCAACGTGTCGCTGCGCGTCCTTCCGACCGAACGGCCGGACACCTGGGAGGTCCAGGGGCGCGGCGAGCTCGCCCTCGCGATTCTCGTCGAGCAGATGCGCCGCGAGGGCTACGAACTGACCGTCGGTAAGCCGCAGGTGGTGATCCGCCACGTCGACGGCAAGGTGCACGAGCCGACGGAGCGCCTGACCATCGACACCCCCGAGGAGTACCTCGGTGCCATCACGCAGATCCTCGCTTCGCGCAAGGGCCGCATGGAGCAGATGACGAACCACGGCACCGGCTGGGTGCGGATGGAGTTCGTCGTCCCGTCCCGCGGGCTCATCGGCTTCCGCACCGAGTTCCTCACCGAGACGCGCGGCACCGGCATCGCGAACCACGTCTTCGAGGGCTACGAGCCGTGGCACGGCGAGATCAAGACCCGCACGAGCGGCTCACTCGTCTCGGATCGCAGCGGCGTCGTGACGGCCTATGCGATGGTCAACCTGCAGGAGCGCGGGACCCTCTTCACCGAGCCCACGACCGAGGTCTACGAGGGCATGATCGTCGGTGAGAACTCCCGCGCCGACGACATGGACGTCAACATCACCAAGGAGAAGAAGCTGACGAACGTGCGGGCCTCCTCCTCGGACAACTTCGAGAAGATCGTGCCGCCCCGCAAGCTCTCACTCGAGCAGTCCCTCGAGTTCTGCCGCGAGGACGAGTGCGTCGAGGTGACCCCGGACGCGGTCCGGATCCGCAAGGTCGTCCTCGACGGCCACGAGCGCGCCCGCACCGCGGCGCGCGTCCGCGCGGCCGCCAAGGCGGAAGGCTGAGCGGTGCGGGTCAGGCGTGTCCTCGCCGGTGCGCTGGCGTCGCTGGCCGTCACGGCCGCGGGGGCCTGTACCTCGCTGACGGGCGGCTCGGCGGCGACCGACCGGGTCGCCGGAGCCTCCCCGGACACGGCCGCCAAGGGCGGTGACCTGCACGTCCTCGTCGCGGGCGACGTCCGCACCTGGGACCCCCAGCTGATGTACGTGGGCCCCGAGGCGTTCTTCGCCGAGCGCACCTTCGTGCGGACGCTGACCACGTATGGCACGGGCAAGGACCAGCGCGAGCTCGTCGGTGACCTCGCGACGACGACGGGCACGCCCACGGACGGCGGGCGCACGTGGAGCTTCACCCTGCGGGACGGAATCGCCTGGCAGGACGGCTCGCCCGTCACCTGTGACGACGTGCGCCACGGCGTGGCACGCACCTTCGACCGCACGACGCACATCGCCGGGACGAACTACGCGAGCTTCCTGCTCGACGTGCCGACCCAGGTGACGGCCGAGGGGCTGGAGAAGCCCGTCTACACCGGTCCGAAGGACACCCGGAACGCGGCGGCCTTCACCAAGGCGGTCGAGTGCAAGGGCCAACAGATCACCTTCCACCTGCGCGAGCCCGAGCCGGACTTCCCCTACATCGTCTCGCTCGCCGAGTTCGCGCCGCGCAAGGCGTCGATGGACAGTGACGACACCCGGCAGGGCCACGCGGTCATGTCGACCGGCCCGTACCGCCTCTCCGGGACCTGGGACTCGGCCAAGGGCGGCACCTTCGTCCGGAACGAGCGCTGGGCCCCGGCCTCCGACCCGGTCCGCAAGGCCTACCCGGACCGGATCGTCGTCGAGGCGGGCCTCGACGAGAGCGCGGTCATCCAGCGGCTGCTCAACGCGAGCGGCACGGACGCGCAGGCGGTCTCGTGGGTCGAGGCGTCGCCGACCCTGCGCAACCAGGCCTCGCCGGAGATCAAGGCGCGGATGACCTCTCCGTGGAACGGGGACGTCGACTACCTGGCCCTCAACATGAAGAGCCGGATCATGTCCCGGCCGGAGGTGCGTCAGGCGTTCGCGCTCGCGACGAACCGTGCGACCTACGTGACGGCGAACGGCGGACCGGACGCCGGAGCGCCCACCTGGTCGATCCTGCCCCCGAGCGTGAGCGAGCGGGGCGTCGCGGCAGAGCCGGGGCGCCCGGTCGAGGGCGATCCCGAGGCGGCCCGGGCCCTCCTCGCGAAGGCGGGCGTGCGCACGCCCGTCAAGGTCCGTGTCGTGCACGTCCAGAGCGCGTTGGGGGACAAGGCGTATGCCGCTCTCGCCGCCGCGTGGGAACGGGCCGGTTTCGACGTGGAGCTGAACGAAGTGCCGCCCGAGAAGTACTACGAGACGATCGAGCGGCCCGACTCCGCGTCCAAGTACGACGTCTTCCGCGGCGTATGGAGTCCCGACTGGCCGTCCGCCGGGGCGATCCTGCCCGCCCTCTTCGACGCCCGGATCAACCTCGACTCGTCCGGCCCGGGGCAGGACGTCGGCTACTTCTCCGACGGTCCCTTCCAGGCCCTCGTCGACAAGGCGACCGCCGCCGCCGACCCGCGCCAGCGCCGGGCCATCTGGGAGCAGGCCGACGACCGAGTCCGGGAGCAGGGCGGCTACGTGGCGCTCGCGGCCTCGAAGTCGACCTACCTGCACGGGCCCGGGGTGACGCACTACGAGGACCACGTGGTCGGTGGCATGGTGGACCTCGCCACTGCCGCCGTCCGCTGATCGGAGCCGTATGCCGCGCCGCCTCCTGTTCGTCCACGCGCACCCCGACGACGAGACCCTCACCTGCGGCGTCACCATGGCGCACCACGTCGCGGCCGGTGACGAGGTGCACGTTCTGACGTGCACCCTCGGCGAGGAGGGCGAGGTGATCCCGGCCGAGCTGCGCCACCTCGAGGGGCACCCGGACGACGCCCTCGCCCCCTACCGCTACGGGGAGCTCACGGAGGCGATGTCCCGGATCGGGTCGCACCTGCACGTGCTCGGGGCCGACCCCGCGGCGGGCCGGCTCTCGCGCTACCGCGACTCGGGGATGGCGGGCTCGGAGGCGGCTGCCCGCCCGGAGGCCTTCGTCAACGCCGACCTCGACGAGGTCGGCGACCTCGTCGCGGAGGTGATCCGCGCGGTGCGACCCGACGCCCTCATCACCTACGACCCGGAGGGCGGCTACCGTCACCCGGACCACGTCCAGACCCACCGTGTCACCCGGGCGGCCCTGGGCCGGCTCGACGACGCGGAGCTGCCGGAGCGGGTCTTCCAGATCCTCGTCGCACGCTCCTGGGCCGAGCAGGACCGGACGCTCCTCCCGGAGCTCGGCGCAGCGGCATACGGCCTCATCCTCCCGTCCTCCACGGACCCCTACCCGCCCTCGGTCGTGCCCGATGCCGAGGTCACCCACGTCGTCGAGGACTCGGCGGCCCGTGCCGTGAAGAACGCGGCGCTGCGGGCCCATCGCACGCAGGTCACGGTCTTCAGCGAGGACATCTACGCGCTGTCCAACAACATCGCCGCCCGCACGAGCGAGCGCGAGGGGTACGGGCGGGTCGACCCGCGCGCGTGGACTGCCGTCGGCGGCGGCAGGCGGCGCGACTCGCTCTTCGCCTGACGGCGTCTCGAGAGAGTCCCGGCAACGATTCGGGGACGACTCCGGACCGCGCGGCGCGGCCACTCCGGGCCAGACCCTGGGCGGGCTATCGTCCCCGGCAACCCAGTCTGTCCGGAGGAACCATGGCTCACAGCGACCGTCGCAGCACCTTCGTGCGGCTCGTCGTCTCCCTGCTCGTCCTCGGTGGCGCCTACGTCGGCCTCTGCGTCTGGACCTCGGGGCACGTCCCCGCGAGCGCAACCGTCGGGGGCATCCGGATCGGCGGCATGTCGCCGGCCGACGCGACCGCCACGGTGGAGAAGCAGAGCCGGTCCCTGCTGGCCACGCCGATCGACGTGACGATCCCGGGCAGCGACAGGACAGTCCAGGTCAAGCCCGGAGAGGCGGGCTTCTCCGTCGACACCGAGCGGAGCCTGGACGGGCTCACCGGGTTCACGCTCAACCCCCGCGCAGCGTGGGACAAGCTGACCGGGTCGGTCGACCTCCCCCTGCTGACCAAGGCCGACGACGACCAGCTCACCGCCTACCTCGAGCGGTTGGCGCCGTCCGTGGAGTCACCCGCTGCCGAGGGGTCGGTCCGTTTCGAGGACGGCGAGGTGGCGGTGACGCTGCCGAAGGTCGGCCGGGCTCTCGACATCGCCGGGACCAAGCTCGCCCTCCGCCGGGCCTTCCCGGACACCACCGCTGCAACGGCCGTCCTCAAGGACGTGCCCCCGCAGGTCAGCGCCGACCAGATCCGCGCCGTGGCCGACGGTTTCGCCCGCACCGCCGTCTCCGCGCCGATCACGCTCGTGGCGGACGGCAAGCAGATGCCGCTCCGACCCGAGCAGTTCGCGCCGGCGATCTCGTTCGTCCAAGACGGCGCCGGCAGCCTGAAGCCGCAGTTCGACGAGGCCAAGCTCTCGGCCGTCATCGCCGAGACGGTCAAGGTCAAGACCACGCAGGCGCGGGAGGCGCGGTGGACCTTCGAGGCGGGCAACGGCCGCCCCAAGATCGTGCCGTCGGTGGACGGGACAGCCGTCGACCAGGAGGCCCTCACCAAGGAGGTCATCGCTGCGATGTCCTCCGACGCGCGCACCGTGACGGTCCGCGCGACCGTGACCAAGCCCGCCTTCACGACGTCCGATGCCGACGCGGCCGGCGTCAAGGACCTCATCGTCGACTTCAGGTCACCCTTCCCGCCCGAGGACACGACCCGCACCCACAACCTCATCGTCGCGGCAGGGACCATCAACGGAACCTACGTCCCACCGGGAGGAACGTTCTCGCTCAACGGGATCCTCGGCGAGCGGACCACGGACAAGGGCTACGCCGACGGCACCGTCATCATCAACGGACGGCTGACCCGTGGCACGGGCGGGGGCATCTCCCAGGTCTCGACGACGATCTACAACATGGCCTACTTCGCCGGGGCGAACATCCTCGAGGCGACACCGCACGCCTTCTTCATCCCCCGCTACCCGGAGGGTCGCGAGGCCACGGTCTTCTGGCCGACCGTCGACAACAAGTGGAAGAACGACACCCCGCACGGGATGCTCCTTCAGACCTGGGTGGAGGGTGGCTACGTCCACGGGCGCGTCTGGTCGACCAAGACCTGGGACATCAAGTCCGTCAAGGGGCCGCGGCGAAACGTCGTGCCGCCCAAGACGATTCGCGATGACTCCCTGAAGTGCTACCCCCAGCAGCCGAACCCCGGCTTCGACGTGACGGTGACCCGGCAGTGGTTCAAGCCCGGGTCGTCCACGCTCGTCAAGAGCGAGGACGTGCACACGCACTACATCCCCGAGGACAAGATCGTCTGCACGAACCCCAAGGCCAAGCCCTGAGGCGGGCCGGACTCGCTCAGGCGTCGGCCGGAGCGAGATAGGTGTAGTCGTGATGCCGGCTGAAGCCGAGCTCCTCCCAGAAGGCGATGGCCCCGGTGTTGTCTCCGGACACCTGTAGGTAGACCGACGGCATGTTGTTGTCCTTGGCTGCCATCGCGACGGCCGAGACCAGCGCCGTCGCGATCCCGCCACGCCGGTGCTCCGGGTGGACCCAGAGCCCGAAGATGCCGGCCCAGCCAGGGTGGATCGCCATCCGGGCGATGCCGGCGAGCCGGCCCGAGCCCTCGTCTCTCACCGACATGAACAGCTGTCCACGGCTGCCCGTCAGCACCCTCTCGGTGATGCCCGGGACGGTGGTGCGCGACTCCCCGTAGGCCATGAGCCACTCGGGCTGCAGCCGGGCGTCGCCGGTGACGGGCGGGGACTGCTCGGTCAGGGCCGGCAGGGCGGCCAGAGGGGCGGTCATGACCCTCACGTGCTCCCCGCGCGACTGGCCGACGCCAGCCGCATAGCCCCGGCTCAGCAGGTGGGCGCCAACCTCGTCGTCGGCCGGGTCGAATCCGACCGGGCCGGGCACCTGGAACATCGGCTTCTGGTCCCGCTGCCGATACCAGTTCTCGACGAAGTCCACAGCCCGCTCGAGCGGCAGCGTCGGATCGCCCACGGGCAGAGCCGAGTTCGCGCGCCCCGTGAAGCGCGGCGCGGACCGGAGCAGCCAGGAACCCAACCCGCTCTGCTCGGTTGCGACCCAGCCCTTGGCCATGAGCAGCTCGAGGTCGGCGATGCCGATGCGGGTGTGCGCGGGGCCGGAGCGCGCCGGGGGCGGCGGCACGTCCTTGGCGGCGACGACGTCACGGCGGGGGATCCTCACCTGCCCGAAGGGGCTGTCCACGACGAGGTCCTGCTCGTCCCGTGACCGGAGCATTCCCAGCACATCCGTCGCGCCCGCCTCCGAACCCTGGGGCAGCCGGTAGCGCACGACGACGCGCTCACCGACCGTCAGCCGGCCGGACGGGTCCCCGGCATCTCTCGCATCCCATGGGTCCGTCGCGGCGGGGCCAGTCATGTCCGGCATACTAGGGCTGCTGCAGACCATCCCGTCCAGGAGGACTCCTTCCATGACCTACGTCATCGCCCAGCCTTGCGTCGACCTCAAGGACAAGGCGTGCATCGAGGAGTGTCCGGTCGACTGCATCTACGAGGGCAAGCGCTCGCTCTACATCCACCCCGACGAGTGCGTGGACTGCGGCGCGTGCGAGCCGGTCTGCCCGGTCGAGGCGATCTACTACGAGGACGACGTCCCGGAGGAGTGGAGCGACTACTACACCGCCAACGTCGAGTTCTTCAACGACCTCGGCAGCCCGGGCGGGGCAGCCAAGCTCGGCATGATCGACAAGGACCACCCGATCATCGAGGCGCTCCCGCCGCAGCCGCACGACGAGTGACCGTCGAGTGACGGTCCTCGACCTACCCGACTTCCCGTGGGACTCGCTCGCGCCCGACAAGGCGCGAGCGAGCGCGCATCCGGACGGCATCGTCGACCTGTCCGTCGGCACCCCGGTCGACCCGACGCCTGAGCTCGTCCGGCGGGCCCTCGCCGAGGCCTCCGACGCCCCCGGCTATCCGCAGACGATCGGCACCCCCGAGCTGCGCGACGCGATCACCGGGTGGTTCGCCCGGCGCCGCGGCGTCACCATCGCCGCTGAGGCGGTGCTGCCGACGATCGGCAGCAAGGAGCTCGTCGCCTGGCTGCCGACCCTCCTCGGCCTTGGCGCCGGAGACATCGTCGGCATCCCCGCGATCGCCTACCCGACGTATGACGTCGGCGCCCGGATCGCGGGGGCCACTCCGGTCGTCGTGCACAGCCTGACCGGGCTCGGCCCCCTCACGAGTGCGACGACCCCGCGGCTGCTCTGGGTCAACAGCCCGGGCAACCCGACCGGGCAGGTGCTCGGGGTCGATCACCTCCGCAAGGTCGTCGACTGGGCTCGCGCCCACGATGTCGTCGTGGCGAGCGACGAGTGCTACGCCGAGCTCGACTGGCGGCAGGACCAGGTCGGCCAGGCGACGCCGAGCATCCTGCACCCGGATGTCTGCGGGGAGAGCCACGAGGGGTTGCTCGCCCTCTACTCCCTGTCCAAACAGTCCAACCTCGCCGGTTACCGGGCCGCCTTCGTGGGGGGTGACCCCGCGCTCATCGCGCGGATCCTCGAGGTCCGCAAGCACGCCGGCATGATGATGCCCACCCCGGTGCAGCACGCGACGGCGGTGGCGCTCCAGGACGACGAGCACGTCCAGGCCCAGCGAGCGGCATACGGGCGACGACGTGAGCGGCTGCTCTCGGCCGTCCGGCGGGCGGGGCTGCGGGTCGACCAGTCCGAGGCGGGCCTCTACCTGTGGGCGAGCCGCGACGAGGACTGCTGGCGGACGGTCTCCGACCTCGCCGACAGGGGCATTCTGGTCGCCCCAGGGTCCTTCTACGGCCCCCTCGGCGAGCGGCACGTGCGTATCGGACTGACCGCGACCGACGAGCGGATCGAGGCGGCATGCGCACGGCTCTGATACCACCGGCCCCGGGTGGGACCCCCGGGTGCCCACTTTTCTCCGAGGGCGCCCTGCTGGGGTAACGTCGCGGACGATAAAGACTTCCGGTCCGCCAGGGCCGGCCCCGAGGAGGCGAAGGAACAGTGAGCGAAGCAGTGGACGGGACCCTCAAGGTAGGGGACAAGGAAGTCAACTTCGAGGGTGTGGACGCGGTCGAGGGCAACGACGGGCTCAACATCTCGCCCCTGCTCAAGCAGACCGGTCTCGTCACCTATGACGTCGGCTTCGTCAACACGGCGGCCTGCCGGAGCGCCATCACCTACATCGACGGCGACCAAGGCATCCTGCGCTACCGCGGCTACCCGATCGACCAGCTCGCGCAGCAGTCGACCTTCGTCGAGGTCGCCTACCTGCTCATCTACGGCAAGCTGCCGTCGTCCGACGAGCTGAAGCGGTTCGACGACCTCATCCGCCGCCACACGATGCTGCACGAGGACCTCCGGGCCTTCTTCAACGGCTTCCCCCGGGACGCGCACCCGATGCCGGTCCTCTCCTCGGCGGTCTCGGCCCTCGGCACCTTCTACCAGGACAGCCTCGACCCGTTCGACCAGGAGCAGGTCGAGATCTCCACGGTCCGGCTCCTCGCGAAGCTGCCGACCATCGCCGCCTATGCCCACAAGAAGAGCGTCGGCCAGCCGTTCATGTACCCCGACAACTCGCTGGGGCTTGTCGAGAACTTCCTGCGCATGACGTTCGGCATGCCGGCCGAGCCGTACGAGCTCGACCCGGTCGTCGTCAAGGCGCTCGACCAGCTCTTCATCCTGCACGCCGACCACGAGCAGAACTGCTCGACGTCGACCGTCCGCCTCGTCGGCTCGGCCCACGCGAACATGTTCAACTCGGTCTCCGCCGGTATCCACGCCCTCTCCGGCCCGCTGCACGGCGGCGCGAACCAGGCGGTCCTCGAGATGCTGGGGCAGCTGCACGAGTCGGGCGAGGACCCGAAGAAGTTCATGGAGCGGGTCAAGAACAAGGAGGCGGGCGTCCGCCTCATGGGCTTCGGCCACCGGGTCTACAAGAACTACGACCCCCGCGCCGCGATCGTCAAGAAGGCGGCCGACGACGTCCTCGAGAAGCTGGGTGCGAACGACCCGCTGCTCGACATCGCCAAGCAGCTCGAGGAGGTGGCCCTCGCAGACGAGTACTTCGTCGAGCGCAAGCTCTACCCGAACGTCGACTTCTACACGGGCCTCATCTACAAGGCGATGGGCTTCGAGTCGAAGATGTTCACCGTCCTGTTCGCCATCGGCCGCCTCCCCGGCTGGATCGCCCAGTGGCGCGAGATGATGACGGACTCCGAGACGAAGATCGGCCGGCCGCGCCAGATCTACACGGGCGAGGCCGAGCGCGACTACGTGTCGGTCGACAACCGCTGACGAGCTCCCGCGGAGAAGGCCCGTCCCCTGCCGGGGGCGGGCCTTCCGCATTGCGCCCTCCCAGCGGGCTGGATCAGCCCAGCGCGATACGGACCGTCGTCGAGGCGGTGCCGCCCGACCAGCCGGCATCGCCCTTGGCGCGGTCCCAGGTCCGGTCGCCGACGGAGACTCGGGTGATCCCGAACCCTTCGGCGTTCGCCACGGCCCACTGGCCGACGGCCCAGGCCTGGCGGCCGTCGCGGGCCTGCACCGTGAGCGCGTCCCCCGCGGCGGAGCCCTGCACCCCGGCCTGCTGCACCAGGGCCGCGGCGACCTGGGCCGGCGTGGCGTGCGACGTGGCGGGGTCGAGCCGGCAGGTCAGCCCAGCGGGGGACCAGCCGGTCAGGGTCGAGGCGAGGACGCGGCCCTGACCCTCGTGGTCGCGGTAGGCCTCGGGATAGGCGCTGCGCTGCACCTTCTGCGCGATCGTCGTGATGTCGGCGGTCTCGTAGCCCTTGAACCTGACCAGCTCGTCGTAGAACTTGTTGGTGGAGTAGACCGGGTCGAGGATCTGCTCGGCCGTGCCCCAGCCCTGGCTCGGCCGCTGCTGGAAGAGCCCGAGCGAGTCCCGGTCGCCGAAGCGGATGTTGCGGATCTTCGACTCCTGGTAGGCGGTCGTGATCGCGATCGTCGCCGCCCGGGCCGGCAGCCCACGCTTGAGCGAGATGGCGCCGATGAGCGCGGCATTCGCGGTCTGCTCCGGGTCGAAGGTCTCGGTCATCCCGGCCGCGCTGATCGTGCAGACCGGCTTCTGGGTGCTGCGGACGAGGGCCGAGACCCCCAGCCAGCCGGCGCCCACGAGCAGGGCGAGCACGACGAGCACGACGACAGGGCCGCGCCGCCGGCGCCGGGCCCGGCGGGCGGGCGGTCGTTTCCGGCGGGACTCGGCAAGAGCCAGGCCGGGACGGTCGCTGGGCATCGGTTCCCTTCGGGAGCCGGTCGTCCGGCTCAGTTCGCGTGCAGTGCCTCGTTGAGCGTGATCCCCGTGCCCTTCCGGTCGCGGGCCTCGACGACGCCGGTCTCGCTGTTGCGGATGAACAGTACGTTGTCCGACCCTGACAGCTCGCGCGCCTTGACGACGGACCCGTCGGGCAGGGTCACCTTGGTGCTCGCGGTGACGTAGAGCCCCGCCTCGACGACGCAGTCATCGCCGAGGGAGATCCCGACACCCCCGTTGGCACCGATGAGACAACGCCGGCCGAGGCTGATCCGTTCCGTGCCGCCGCCCGACAGCGTGCCCATGATCGAGGCGCCGCCGCCGACGTCGGAGCCGTCGCCGACGACGACTCCCTGGCTGACCCGGCCCTCGACCATCGAGCTGCCGAGCGTGCCGGCGTTGAAGTTGCAGAAGCCCTCGTGCATGACGGTGGTCCCGGGGGAGAGGTGCGCGCCGAGCCGCACCCGGTCCGCGTCGGCGATCCGGACGCCGGCGGGCACGACGTAGTCGGTCATCCGCGGGAACTTGTCTATGCCGAAGACCTGAACCGGGCCGTCCGCGCGGAGCGCGAGGCGGGTCTGCTCGAAGCCGTCCACCGCGCACGGGCCGTGGTTGGTCCACACGACGTTGGCGAGCGCGCCGAAGAGGCCGTCGAGGTTGATCGTGTTGGGCTGGACGAGGCAGTGGGAGAGCAGGTGCAGGCGCAGGTAGGCGTCGCCGGCGTCGGCCGGGGCGGCGTCGAGGTCGATCTCTACGAGCCGCACCTCGGTGCGCACCCGGCGTCGCTTGTCCTCGCCAGCCAGCGCGGTGAGCTCGTCCGGGGCCTCCGCGCCCTCGGGTGCCGCGCCGAGCGCCGGCTGCGGGAACCACGTGTCGAGGACCTGTCCGCCCTCGGTGATGGTCGCGAGTCCGTGTCCCCATGCGGTGCGCTCAGCCATGTGGCAAGGGTATTGGGGGCGGCCCACCGCACGAAACGCAGCCCGAGTGGTGGGCTGACTCCCGATAGCCTTCCCCGTATGCCGCTCACCGACCCGCCCCGCGCCCGTGCCCTTCTCGACCTGTCGAGTGACGTCGCGAACCTGACCGCGGCCCTCTGCGACATACCCTCCGAGAGCCGCGACGAGGCAGCCCTCGCCGACGCCGTCGAGGCGGCGTTGGGTGGGCTGGGACACCTCGAGGTGATCCGGGACGGCAACACGGTCGTCGCCCGGACGAACCTCGGTCGGGCCGAGCGGGTCGTCCTCGCCGGCCATCTCGACACCGTTCCGATCACGGCCTTCCCGGACAGCCGGGAGCCCAACGTGCCGACTCGGCTGCGCGGTGACGAGCTGTGGGGACGAGGCACGGTCGACATGAAGGGCGGCGTCGCCGTCATGCTCAAGGTGGCCGCCCAGGTGACGGAGCCGAGCCGCGACCTGACCTTCCTCTTCTACGACTGCGAGGAGATCGAGGCGGAGTTCAACGGGCTGGCCCGCCTCGGCGCCGACCGACCGGCGCTGCTCGCCGGCGACTTCGCGGTGCTGCTCGAGCCGACGGGCGCCGCCATCGAGGGCGGGTGCAAGGGAACCCTCCGGGTCGATGTGGTCACGACCGGTGTCGCGGCCCACTCGGCACGGCCCTGGAACGGGCACAACGCGATCCACGACGCCGGCGCGGTGCTCTCCCGGCTCACGGCATACGGGGCCGAGACGGTCACGGTCGACGGGCTGGACTACCACGAGGCGCTCCAGGCAGTCGGGATCTCCGGCGGGATCGCGGGCAACGTCATCCCCGACCGGTGCGTCGTCACCGTCAACTACCGGTTCGCCCCGGACAAGTCGGTGGACGAGGCGTTCGCGCACGTCCAGCACGTGTTCGACGGGTTCGAGTGCGTGCTCGGTGACGCCGCAGCCGGGGCCCGCCCGGGGCTGCAGCTGCCGGCCGCCCAGGCGTTCGTCGCGGCCCTGGGGCTGCCCGTGTCGGCCAAGGAGGGGTGGACCGACGTGGCCCGCTTCTCCGAGCTCGGGATCCCGGCGGTCAACTTCGGCCCCGGTGACCCGAACCTCGCGCACATGGACGACGAGCGGTGCCCGGTCGAGCAGTACGTGCGGGCGGAGCAGGCGCTGCTGCGTTGGCTCTCCTGACACGCTCGCCCACCTTCCCCAGCCGCCGCGCATAGGGTTGCCCTGTGACGCAACCTGGACCCACCGAGAAGCCGGACGAAGAGCCCCTGGTGCGGCGTGACACCGAGCGCCGGTCCGGCCCGGTGACGCTGCGACGCACCCGTGTGCCCGAGACGACGACGGACCAGCGGCTGCTGGACCGCCAGCAGCCGGCGGACTGGCTCCACGCCGACCCGTGGCGGGTCATGCGGATCCAGTCGGAGTTCGTCGAGGGCTTCGGCGCGCTGGCCGAGCTCGGCCCGGCCGTCGGTGTCTTCGGGTCGGCGCGGATCCTGCCCGAAGACCCGGCTTACGCGATGGGTGTCGAGGTCGGCCGGCTCGCCGCCGAGGCGGGCTTCGCCGTGATCACCGGGGGCGGCCCGGGAGCCATGGAGGCAGCGAACAAGGGCGCCTTCGAGGCGGGCGGCACCTCGGTCGGGCTCGGCATCGAGCTGCCCTTCGAGACGGGCCTGAACCCCTACGTCGACCTCGGCATCAACTTCCGCTACTTCTTCGCCCGCAAGACGATGTTCGTCAAGTACTCGCGCGGCTTCATCGTGCTGCCCGGTGGCTACGGCACCCTCGACGAGCTCTTCGAGGCGCTCACGCTCGCCCAGACCCGGAAGGTGACCGAGTTCCCCGTCGTCCTCATGGGCACCAGCTACTGGCAGGGCCTCATCGGCTGGCTCAGTGACGGTCCGCTCACGAAGGGGATGATCGGTCCCGGCGACATCGACCGCCTCACCCTGACCGACGACCCGGCCGAGGCCGTCAAGATCATCCAGACCTACGAGGAGCCGTTCGCGTGAAGTGGTTCATCCTCCTCGTCGGCATCGTCGTCCTGTGCGGGGTGGCCGCGCTGGTGCTCGGGTATGTCGGGGGCGGGATGGGACGCGCCACCTCCACGCTCAGCCACCAGGCCCTCCCGGACGACGAGCTGACCGACAGCGACCTCGAGCAGCTGCGGTTCGACGTGGGGCTGCGTGGCTACCGGATGAGCGAGGTCGACTCGGTCATCGGGCGACTGCGGCGGGAGCTGAAGGACAAGGACGAGCAGCTCGCCGTGCTCCGGGGCGAAGCGCCACCAGTGGCCCGAGGGGTGGAAGTGGCCGGTCCGGCTGTGGCCGGACCGGCTGCGGACCAGGCAGACGCGGCGCGGGTCGAGGAGGGCGAGGGACCGGCGGATGACCACGGGGACGCTGCGGCGGTCGCCGGGCGTCCCGCAGAGGCGGGGCCGCCCGAGCGGCGTGAGGCGCCCTCCGCCGAATGACGACCCGCACGGGCGGCTCCCGCCTCACCTTCGGTGTCACGGTCCTCGCGCTCTATGCGGCGTGCCGGGCCGTCACGACGGTGGTGCTCCTGGCCGTGCTGCCGCGGCAGGTGCCGAGCGGCATGACGGGCGGCCTCGACGTGCCGGTGACGTACTGGCGGTTCACGGCACTGTGGGACGGCCAGTGGTACGAGCGGATCGCGCTGCACGGCTATCCCGGCGTCCTGCCCGTCGGGGCAGGCGGGCACGTGGATCAGAACCCGTGGGCGTTCTACCCGCTCTTTCCCTTCGCGTCGCGGGCGCTGATGCAGGTCACCGGGCTCGACTTCCCGGCCGCGGGGTCGACGATCGCGCTCCTCTGCGGCTTCGGTGCAGCCCTGCTCATGGGCCTGCTCCTGCGCGGGCGGATCGGCAGCCGGGCGGCGCTCGTCGTGGTCGTGCTCTGGGCCAGCTTCCCGGCGTCGGTCACCCTGCAGCTGGCCTACACCGAGTCGCTCGCCATGCTGCTCCTCGTCGGCTACCTCTACGCGCTGGACCGGAGACGGTGGCTCGTCGCGACCGCTATCGCCGTCCTCGTCGGGCTCTCACGCCCCATCGCGGTGCCCCTCGGCATCGTCACCCTGGTCGTGGTCATCGTCCGATGGCGGGCCCGGGACCGCCGGCCGATCCCCGTGCGCGAGTATGCCGCGATGGCCGCCGCGCTGGTCGGGTGCGCCGTCGCCGGGTTCCTGTGGCCCGCCATCGCATGGTGGAGCACGGGCAGCGCCAGCGCCTACACCGACACCATGGCGGCCTGGCGCGGATCCGGGGAGGTGCAGCCCTTCACCCCCTGGCTCGGCACGGCCAAGTGGTGGCTGGGCGACACCTGGGGGCCGCTCCTGCTCGTCGTCGTCCCCCTCGTCATCATCGCGATGGTGGCTGGCCCGTGGGCCGCCGCGCTGAGGGCCGACCTGAGGAGCTGGTCGCTGGCCTATCCCTTCTACCTCGCGGCGGTGCTGGACCCGTTCACGAGCATCATCCGCTACCTCATCCCCCTCTTCCCGCTCCTCGTCCCGCTGGTGGGCGCGGGCTGGGCGGACCGCCGCGGCAACTCCTGGGCGCGGCTGCTCGTGCGGGCGGTGCCGCTGCTCGTCCTGTTCGTCATCGGGCAGTACTGGTGGACCGACACCCTGTGGCGGTTCGTCCCCCCGACCGACTATCCGCCGTAACCCCAAAAGCGCCGCGCTGATCGCGAATGCCTTCCTCACCATCCAGAGTGCATTCCTCGCGGGCAGCAGTGCATTCCTCGCAGTCGGCAGTCCAGTTCTGCGATTCGACCGGGCAGTTGATCCACCGGTCGATTTCAGCCGGCGCACTTCCGATTCGGACTACTGCACTCTCTCTGGAAAGGTGCACCGTCGATGGGTCAGCGGCCGGTGAAGGTCGGCTTCTCCTTGGCGAGGAAGGCATCGACCGCGGCCCGGTGGTCGGCGGTGGCGCCGGTGCGGCTCATCAGCTCACCCTCGTGCGCGAGCGCCTCGCCGAGGTCGTGGGTCGAGCTGAAGGCGATCGCCCGGCGCATCGAGCCGTAGGCGAGGGTCGGTCCTTGCGCGAGCATCGTGGCGAACTCGCGGACGGTGTCGTCGAAGGCCTCGACCGGCACGACCTTCGTCAGCAGGCCGAGCTCGAGGGCCTCGGCGGCGGGGATCGAGCGGGGGAAGAAGAGCAGCTCCTTCGCCTTGGCGGGCCCCACGAGCCGTGGCAGGTGCCACGAGGCGCCCGAGTCGCACGAGAGGGCGATGCCGGCGAAGGCGGTGTTGAGCGAGGCGGAGTCGATTGCGACGCGGAAGTCGCAGGCGAGCGCGAAGCTGAGGCCCGCCCCCGCCGCGACGCCGTTGAGGGCCGCGACGACCGGCTTGTCCATGCCGGCTAGTGCCTCGACGATCGGGTTGTAGTGCTCGGCCACAGTGGCGCCGAGGCTCTCGTCGCCGGCCCGGAGGTTGGCCACGTGTTCCTTGAGGTCCTGCCCGACGCAGAAGGCCCGGCCCGTCCCGATGAGGACGACACAGCGGACGTCCGGGTCCGAGGCGACCTGCTGCAGCGTGTCCCGCAGCGCCTCCTTGAGCGCGCGATCGAGGCTGTTCATCGCGTCCGGACGGCGTAGCCGCACCCAGGCGACCCCGTCGGCGGTCTCGAGCTGGAGCGGGGCCTCGTGCACGGTCTCGGTCATGCCGCAACTCTGGCCCATCACCGCCGCCGACGGAAGTCGGAGCGGGTACGGCGTGGCCCAGGCCACACCGAAATTAGGAACCGTCGGTGCGGTCCGGAATAATGGTGGGCAGCACCCACGCATTCTAGGGAAGGGGAGTCATGGCAGCAATGAAGCCGAGGACCGGAGACGGACCGCTGGAGGTCGTCAAGGAAGGCCGCGGCATCGTGCTGCGCATGCCGCTGGAGGGTGGCGGTCGTCTCGTCGTCGAGATGACTCCGGACGAGGCAGCAGCCCTGCGCGACGCGATCCAGGGGTGTGACGGCGTCAACTGACGCCGGCGCTCCTATGAGGGCCCTTGATCCGCGGATCAGGGGCCTTCGTCGTGCCGGTTCGCCTCAGCGTTTCACGGCGACGAGCAGGCCGGAGCTGACCGGCAGGAGCGCCGTCGTGAAGTGCTCCTGGTCGCGCATGTGGCGCCCGACCTCCCGCAGCGTCCTCGTGTCTGCGTCCCGAGCCGCCGGGTCCGCCTCCTTGTCGGTCCATGACATGACGAGGGTGCCCGCTGGGCGGAGCAGGCGGCTCGCCTGCTCCACGTACGCGGGGTAGCCGGCGCGGTCCGCGTCGACGACGAGCATGTCGTAGGCCCCGTCGGTCATCCGTGGCAGGACCTCGGACGCCCGTCCGGTGATGACGCGGGTGCGCTGGTGCGCGATCCCCGCCGCGGTGAAGGCATCGCGCGCCGCCCGCTGGTGCTCCGGCTCGATGTCGATCGTCGTGAGGACGCCCTCCGGCGCCATGCCCGCCAGCAGCCACAGACCGGACGCGCCCGCGCCCGTGCCGACCTCCATGACCGCCTTGGCCGCGATGGCGGCGGCAAGCACCCTGAGCGTCGCGCCGGCGCCGTTGTCGATCGAGCCGACCCCGAGTTCCTCCGCACGTCGCCGCGCCGCGTCGACGTGCTCGGATGGCGCGATGAACTCCTCGGCGTGGGCCCACGCGGCCAGCTTCTGCGAACTCATGGCGCAACCCTACTGGGACCCGCCCGTGACCTCGGTGGACCGCCTAGACTGGCCCTTCCACAGCGGGTCCTCAGGTTCGGCACAGGGACCGGCTGGCTGGCCGGGGGAGGATGAGGGAACGAATCGAGCAGGACAGGCGTTCTGCTGTGTGACGGTCCCTCCGAGAGGTGAATGAACGCGTGACGACCACGACTGACCGAGGCGCGCACGGCGTCGACTCCGGCGCTGCCTGGAGTCCCCCGAGCTGGGAGGAGATCGTCGAGCAGCACTCCGCTCGCGTCTACCGGCTCGCCTACCGTCTGACCGGCAACCCGCACGACGCGGAGGACCTGACCCACGACGTCTTCCTGAGGGTCTTCCGGTCCCTCAACACCTACGAGCCCGGCACCTTCGAGGGCTGGCTGCACCGGATCACGACCAACCTCTTCCTCGACCGGATGCGCCGCAAGCAGCGCATCCGGTTCGACGCCCTTCCCGAGGATGCGGCCGGACGCATCGCGAGCTCCGAGAAGGGCCCCGAGCAGACCTACTACGACACCCGGTTCGACGACGACGTGCAGCGGGCCCTCGACGCACTCTCGCCCGAGTTCCGCGCCGCCGTCGTCCTCTGCGACATCGAGGGACTCTCCTACGAGGAGATCAGCGCCACCCTCGGTGTGAAGCTCGGGACGGTCCGGTCCCGCATCCACCGGGGGCGCGCGCAGCTGCGCGAGGCCCTCGCACACCGGGCGCCGGACGCCCCTGCGAAGGCCAAGACCACCCGCGCGGGCCTCCGCCTGCCGGGCCGCCGAGTCGCGGCGGGTACGCAGTGACCCCACACCTGCGCGGACATGTACGCGCCTACGTGGACCGAGCGCTGCCGGTGACGGCGCTCCGTGTCTTCGACCAGCACCTCGTGGCCTGCGAGGTGTGCCGGGCAGCCGCAGAGCAGGAGCGCCGCATCGTCGCCGCACTCCGCGCCGACACCGGCGTGCCGCAGTCCCTTCGCTCCAGCCTCATGAGCCTGGCGGTGGACCCGTACGAGGTGCCCGACGTCCCGCAGGCCCCCGCCCGGGTGCGGATGCACCTGCCGGCCAGCCCGTTCCGGGACGTCCAGCCGGTGACCCGAGAGCCGGTGCCGACCGTGGCGCCCAACGCACCCGCCCTGCACCGGTCCCCGGTGCGGGCCGCGGTCGTCGCCTCGCTCGCCGCGACCGCGTCCGTCGCCGCAGCCTGGGGACTCACCGTCGTGCCGCTCCAGGCGGGGGCGCGCACCCCGGCACCGGCGGCCCGCGTGCCGGTGGACGCCACGAGCTTCGGACCGTCGTCCTTCAGCCAGGCCGTCTCGGCTCGGTCCGCAGGCACATTCTCCACGCCGCGCACCATGCGACTGGCGCGCTCCGGCGGCTTCAGTGATGCGGGTGGCCTCGGGGAGCTCACACCCCCGGACTGGGCCGCGACCACCGCACTCGGCCTACCCGGTGTGCTCACCCCGGTTCGAATCAGCGTCGTTCGTTCGGCAGAATCTGGTCCATGAGCGACGAGACGAGGACGCCCGGCCCCGAGGAGCAGGCGTCCCCGCCGGAGGAGCAGGCACCCGCGCCGACCGACCGCACCGAGGTCATCGACGTCACCCCCAGCTCGTCCACCCCTGCGGAGGAAGACCACCCACGGGACTGGTTCGATGTGCCGGTGCCCGCCCACCCCTCCGACGGGCCGGGGATCCCGGCGCGCGCTGACGCGGCCTGGGGCCCTTCGGCCGCCCAGGAGGACCGTGCGGACGATGGCGCCCCAGACCCGCACGGTGCCGGCCTGATCCCCCCGCCGGTGCAGCAGGCGTCCGCGGACGACCCGGGCTCCACGGGACGGGACGAGACGGCGCGGTTCGCGCCGACGCAGCCGCTGCCCCATGCTGGCGAGCCCGCCACCAGCGCGCCGGAGGAGGCCGACGGGAGCGAGCGCGCCCCGGCGGCGGGTCAGCCTCAGGGCCCGTCGGGCTCGGCGACATACCCATGGATGGACCAGACCGTCCCGCTGGGGCCGGCATTCCCACCGCCCCCGCCACCTGCCGCCCAGCGCCGTCAGCGTGGGCCGCTGGTCGCGCTCGTGCTCGCCCTGTGCCTCGTCTCCGGTGTCATCGGCGGTGTCGCCGGACAGCTGCTCGCCGACCGTCCCCTCCGGGGCTCGACACTGCCACAGGCCGGTCCCGGCGCCACGGCGCGCCCGAGCGGCAGCATCGCGAGCATCGCCGCGAAGGCGCTGCCGAGCGTTGTCACGATCCGCGTCAAGGGTGGCCAGGGCGACGCGACCGGTTCCGGCTTCGTCATCGACGGCAAGGGCCACGTCCTCACCAACAACCATGTCGTCGCCGCCGCCAGCGGCAGCGGTTCGATCGAGGCCGTCCTCAGCAACGGCGACACCGAGCCGGCCACGATCGTCGGGCGGGACAGCAGCTACGACCTCGCGGTCATCAAGCTCTCCCGCACCGACCTCACCCCACTCGTGCTCGGGCCCTCCGACCAGGTCGTCGTCGGTGACGAGGTCATCGCGGTCGGCGCCCCGCTCGGCCTCGACCAGACCGTCACGAGCGGCATCGTCAGCGCCCTGAACCGCCCGGTCACACCCGGCGCCGGCGACGAGGCGTCCTACATCAACGCGATCCAGACCGACGCCGCCATCAACCCGGGCAACTCCGGGGGGCCACTGCTCGACATGAAGGGCCAGGTCATCGGGATCAACTCGGCCATCGCCCGGGTCCCCGGCACGACGTCCTCGTCCAGCGGCAACATCGGCCTCGGCTTCGCCATCCCGAGCGACCAGGCCCGGCGCACCGCCGACCAGCTCATCGCGACCGGGCACGCGACGCACCCGATCATCGGCGTCATGCTCGACCGCACCTTCACCGGTGAGGGCGCCGAGGTCTCGACCGGCCCGGACGCGGTGACGTCGGGCGGACCGGCGGACAAGGCCGGGATCAGGCCCGGTGACGTGGTCGTCGGCTTCGAGGGCAAGCGGATCCGCACCCCCGATCAGCTCATCGTCTCGATCCGGGCGCGGGGCGTCGGCGACACGGTGACCCTGAAGGTGAAGCGCGGCGCCAGCGAGCTCGACCTCAAGATGACCCTCGAGGCGGCACCGAGCGACTGATCGCAGGCAGGTCTCGTAGCATGGTGCGGCGCTGGACATCGAGGAGGTGAGTGGCGGGTGTTTGACATCAACGGATGGGAGTTCATCTTCCTGATCGTTCTCGCCGTTATCGTCCTCGGCCCCGAGCGGCTCCCGGAGTATGCCGCGAAGCTCGGGCGCTTCGTCCGCCAGGCCAAGGCCATGGCGGAGCGGGCCAAGACCCAGCTCAAGGACGAGATGGGGCCCGAGTTCTCCGACATCGACTGGCGGGCCTACGACCCGCGCCAGTACGACCCGCGGCGCATCGTGCGCGAGGCCCTGACGAGCCCGGATCCGGAGGCGGCCGCGGCGACCGAGACCGTGGCGATGCCGGTCCCGGTCGTCCACGACCCCAGCAAGCCGACGCCCTGGGACAACGAGGCGACCTGAGTCAGCGCCCTGCGGGCGTGAGGCCGAGCGACCGGCCGGCGAGACCGCGCGAGCGGTGGGCGAGCCCACGGGCGATGCCGCGCAGCGCAACAGCCGCGGGGGAGTCGGGCTCCCCGAGCACCACCGGTGTGCCCGTGTCGCCGCCCTCACGCAGCCGGGTGTCGAGCGGGATCTGGCCGAGCAGCTCGACCGGCGCGCCGATGCTGCGCGACAGCGAGTCGGCGACGGCCTGGCCACCGCCGGAGCCGAAGATCTCCGACCGCGTGCCGTCCGGCAGCTCGAGCCACGACATGTTCTCGATGACGCCCACGACCCGCTGGTGCGTCTGCAGGGCGATCGCACCGGCCCGCTCGGCGACCTCCGCGGCGGCCTGCTGGGGGGTGGTGACGACGAGGATCTCGGCGTTCGGGATGAGCTGGGCCACCGAGATCGCGATGTCGCCGGTGCCGGGCGGCAGGTCGAGCAGGAGGACGTCGAGGTCACCCCAGAAGACGTCGGCGAGGAACTGCTGCAGGGCCCGGTGGAGCATCGGGCCGCGCCAGACGACGGGCTGGTTGCCCGGGACGAACATGCCGATCGAGATGACCTTCACGTCGTTCGCGACCGGCGGCAGGATCATGTCGTCGACCTGCGTCGGGCGGTGCTCGACACCGAGCATCCGCGGCACCGAGAAGCCGTAGACGTCCGCGTCGACGACGCCGACCCGCAGGCCCTGCTCGGCCAGGGCGGCGGCGAGGTTGACCGTGACCGACGACTTGCCGACCCCGCCCTTGCCCGAGGCCACCGCGTAGACGCGGGTCAGCGAGTTGGGCTTCGCGAAGGGGATCTCCTTCTCAGGCGCACCGCCGCGCAGCTGCTGGCGCAGGGCCGCACGCTGCTCGTCACTCATGACGTCAAGCGTGATGTCGACGCCGGTCACCCCGGGCAGCTTGGCCAGGGCGGCCGTCGAGTCCTTCGTGATCGTGTCGCGCATCGGGCAGCCCGACACCGTGAGGTAGATGGTCGCAGCCACATGGCCCGCCTCGTCGACGTCGACCGACTTGACCATGCCGAGCTCGGTGATCGGCTTGCGGATCTCGGGGTCGTTGACGGTGGACAGTGCCGTGAGCAGGTCCTCACGGCTCGGCAGTGCGGCGGCAGACATGGTCAACATCGTATGTCGCGCACCGGGCCCTCCCGGTCGCGCCCGGTGTCTACCGCACCACACGGCGGGGCGACATGGCCGCGTATGCCGCTCAGCCTGCCCCTCTGGAGGCGCGCGGCCCGCGCGGGGCCGGCTGACCGGCATACCGGGAGACCTCCCCGCCCGGGGCGCCCTCTGAGTCCTGACGATGCGGGCCATCGGGCGGACGTGCGTCCTCGCGGGGGACGATGAGCTGGCGTTCCTCGAGCTCGCCCAGCAGGTCGCGCAGCTCCGAGCGCACGAAGTCGCGGGTGGCCTGCTCGCGCAGGGCGAGCCGCAGCGAGGCGACCTCACGGGTCAGGTACTCGGTGTCGGCGAGGTTGCGCTCGTCGCGGGCGCGGTCCTGCTCGATCGCGACCCTGTCGCGGTCGGCCTGTCGGTTCTGCGCGAGCAGGATGAGCGGCGCGGCATACGACGCCTGGGTCGAGAAGAAGAGGTTGAGCAGGATGAACGGATACGGGTCGAAGTGGAGCCCGAAGATCCCGATGGCGTTGATCGCGATCCAGACGATGATGAAGACCGTCATGTAGGCGAGGAACTTCGCCGTACCCATGAAGCGGGCGAACTTCTCGGCGACGATGCCGAAGGCCTCCTGCGAGAACGCGACCCGCGGGAACAGGCTGGCGCGCTGCTCGCGAGGCTGGTCGAGTCGGTCGGTGCGCCGCGGAGCACGTGTCGGCTGGTCACTCATGGCATCACCTCCAGCTCGTGGCGCTCCTCACGCCAGTCCTCGGGAAGTATGTGGTCGAGCACGTCGTCGACGGTGACGGCACCGATGAGGCGGCCGTCGTCGTCCACGACGGGCAGGGAGACGAGGTTGTAGGTCGCGAGGGTCCGGGCGACCACGCCGAGAGCCGCCCCGGCCTCGAGCGGCTCGACGTCCTTGTCGATGATCGTGCCGACGCTGGCGTGCGGCGGCTCGCGCAGGAGCCGCTGGATGTGGACGAGGCCGAGGTAACGGCCGGTGGGCACCTCGAGAGGCGGGCGGCACACGTAGACCACCGAGGCCAGCGCGGGGGCGAGCTCCTCCTTGCGGACCATCGCGAGGGCCTCGGCGATCGTCGCCTCGGGCGCGAGGACCACCGGCTCCGTCGTCATCATGCCGCCGGCGGTGTTCTCGTCATAGCTGAGCAGTCGTCGCAGCGGCGCGGCCTCGTCCGGCTCCATGAGCTGGAGGAGCTGCTCGGCCTGGTCCGGCGGCAGGTCGGCGAGCAGGTCCGCCGCGTCGTCGGGCTCCATGGCCTCGAGGACGTCGGCCGCGCGCTCCGTGTCGAGCCCGGCGATGATCTCGACCTGGTCGTCCTCCGGCAGCTCCTCGAGGACGTCGGCGAGCTTGTCGTCGTCGAGGGCCGCCGCGACCTCGGCACGCCGCTTCGGGTTGAGGTCGTGGATCACCTCGGCGAGGTCGGCGACCTTGAGGTCGTCGTAGGTCTCGAGGAGCCGCTCCGCGCTCTGGGCGGCCGACTGCTCGTGCAGCCCGGTCACGTCGCGGATGTCGACGAGCATCGTCTTGCCGGATCGGCGGCGGGTGAGCCGTGACATAGCCCGGGACGCCGACGAGACACCGGACGCCTGGCGGACGAAGACCTTGACCGCGAACCAGTCCCGGCGGGCCCGCTGCTCGATGGCGAGGTCCTCGACGACCGCCGTCGAGATCCCGGCCGCCTCGGCCTCCGGGCCGCGCACGATCACCGTCCGGTCGAACAGCTCGGCGGCGACGAGCGTCTCGTTGGTGCGCTGCTCGAAGCGGCGCATGTTGACCAGGCCCGTCGTGATGACCGCGCCGGCGTCGATCGAGGTGACCCGGGTCATCGGGAGGAAGACCCGGCGCCGGCCGGGGACCTCGACGACGAGGCCGATGACGCGCGGCTCGGGGCGGGTGTGCGAGAACATGACGACGACGTCCCGCACCCGACCCACCTGGTCGCCGAGCGGGTCGAAGACGGCGAGACCGGTCAGGCGCGCGACGAAGACGCGGGTGCTCGCACTCATGCCCCCAAGGCTAGAGGTTCGTCACGAACGGCGCCGCGACCCTCGCCGGTGCCGCCCGCGCCAGTGCCACGGGCGCCATGACGCAGTCGTCGCGGTCGTCTCGACCGGCTCGGCGCGGTGTGACGCCGAGTCGTAGTGGCCCGGCCCCTCCACGGGCTGGTCGAAGGGCCGCAGCGCGGTGATGGTGCACTGCTCGGCCCAGCGCGTCAGGCTGTCGTCGACGGCGTTGAGTCGCGCCGCTTTGAGCAGCTCCGCGGCCGTCGCCCATTCCGGGGTACCCGGCTGCACGATCGTCGCCCGCGCGCGCGTCGTCAGCAGCCGCCCGCCGGTGTCCTTGCTGCGCAAGATGATCCGCACCTCATCGGGCAGCCAGGGCAGGCTCTGCTCGCCAGGGCCGCTGACGACATATGCCGTGCCGTCGGCCCAGACGTGCCAGACCCCCCACGGGCGAGCGTCGGGCGCCTCGACCCAGAGCATCCCTGACTTCGACATGGCCTCGGCCAGCAGGGCGCTCGCGTTCACGGGCGGCACGTCGCTCACGCCGCCCACCCTAGCGGCAGCCCGGTGACGTCGGTCATAGGTGAAGTCAGTCATAACGCCACGCTGGGCGGCGTTGCTAGCGTGCCCAGCATGCGCAGTGCCAAGGACTTCTTCCGGCCCCTCGCCGTCGGTGCACCCGCACCCGTCACCGAGGTGCCGGCCCGGCCCAGCCGGATGATCCACTTCTTCGACCCGAGCAACGAGAAGATGGCTGCGAAGGTGCCGGCCATGGTCGGCACGGTCGACGTCCTCCTCGGCAACCTCGAGGACGCGGTGAAGGCCGACCGCAAGGAGGCGGCGCGCGCCGGACTCGTCTCGATCGCGAAGTCCACCGACTTCGGCGAGCACACCCAGCTCTGGACCCGGGTCAACGCGCTCGACAGCCCGTGGGTCCTCGACGACCTCACGACGCTCGTGACGGAGATCGGCGACAAGCTCGACGTCATCATGGTGCCCAAGGTGCAGGGAGCCGAGGACATCCACTACGTCGACCGGCTCCTCGCGCAGCTCGAGGCGCGGGCCGGGCTCGCCCGGCCGATTCTCGTCCACGCGATCCTCGAGACCGCGCGGGGGGTGGTCAACGTCGAGGAGATCGCCGGTGCCAGCCCCCGGATGCAGGGCATCTCCCTCGGCCCCGCCGACCTCGCCGCGGACCGTCGGATGAAGACGACCCGGGTCGGTGGTGGCCACCCCGGGTACGTCGTGCGCCAGGACGCCGTCGACGGCGACATCCACGGGGGCCGCGCCACGTACCAGCAGGACCTCTGGCACTACACGATCGCGCGCATGGTCGATGCGTGTGCGGCGCACGGGATCTTCCCCTACTACGGCCCGTTCGGCGACATCAAGGACGTCGTCGGCTGCGAGGACCAGTTCCGCAACGCCTTCCTGCTCGGGTGTGTCGGTGCCTGGTCGCTCCACCCGGCGCAGATCGACATCGCCAAGCGCGTCTTCTCCCCGTCCGCGGAGGATGTCGCGCATGCGCGCCGCGTCAAGGAGGCGATGGGCGACGGGACGGGTGCCGTCATGCTCGACGGCAAGATGGAGGACGACGCCTCGCTCAAGCAGTGCCTCGTCATCCTCGAGCTGGCCGAGCGCCTCTCCGAGACCGACCCCGAGCTCGCCGAGCTGTATGCCGCTGAGCCGGCCTCCCAGGAAGGCTGACCTCTCGTGACCGCTCAGTCCACCTACCGTCCGCGGCGCTCCGTCCTCTACATGCCGAGCTCGAACGAGCGCGCGCTGGAGAAGGCCAAGAGCCTGCCCGTCGACGGGCTGATCCTCGACCTCGAGGACGCAGTCGCTCCCGATGCCAAGGAGCAGGCGCGTGAGAACGCTTGCGCTGCAGCGGGGTCCGGCGAGTACGGCAACCGCGAGCTCACGATCCGCGTGAACGGCATCGGCACGCAATGGCACGATGAGGACCTCGCTGCCGCTGCGGCCGCCGGACCGGACGGCATCGTCGTCCCCAAGGTCGGCTCGGCCGGCGAGGTCCGCGGACTCGTGGCGGCGATGCAAGCGGCCGGCGCTCCGGACCACACTCGGCTGTGGGCGATGATCGAGACGCCGGTCGCCATCCTGCATGCCGAGGAGATCGCCCGCGCCTCAGACCGGCTCGCGGTCCTCGTCCTGGGCACGAACGACCTCGTCAAGGAGCTCGGAGCCGAGAACGTGCCGGGCCGGGCACCGATCCAGACGAGCCTGCAGCTCGCGGTCCTCGCCGCGCGAGCGGCCGGTGTCGCGATCGTGGACGGGGTCTACAACGACGTGAAGGACACGGAAGGTTTCGCGGCCGAGTGCCGCCAGGGACGGGAGCTCGGCTTCGACGGCAAGACCCTCATCCACCCGGGCCAGGTCGAGGCGTGCAACGCGGCCTTCGCCCCGAGCGAGGCGGAGGTCGCGAGCGCGAGGGAGATCATCGACGCCTTCGAGGCGGCCCGGGCAGAGGGTCGCGGTGTCGTGACGGTGAACGGCCGGATGATCGAGAACCTCCACGTCGACACGGCCCGCAAGGTGCTCGCCACAGCGGAAGCGATCGCCGCCCGCACCTGATCGCGAGACCCCGTCGTCCTCACACGGCGGTCAGCTTCTCCGGGTTGCGGATCGCGTACACCTCGGTGATGCGGTCGTCCTCAACGGTGAAGAAGAAGACGCTGTCGGTGCCATCCGGGCCCGACGCCACCACGGCGAGCTCGCCGTTCACCTCGCGGTAGTCGTGGGAGAGCCCGGCCACCTCGGGGGCGGCCAGCACACCGAGAAGCCAGCGCACGACCTTGTCGGCCGTGTGGATGGGACGCAGCGCCGCTCGACGGAAACCGCCCCCGTCCGTCACGAGGGTGACGTCCGGGGAGAGCACCGAGAGCAGCCCCTCGAGGTCGCCTACCGTGGCCGCTGCGACGAAGCGGTCGACCACAGCCCGGTGCTGTGGGCCGCCCACAACGTGCCGCGGCTGGCGGGCCTCGACGTGGGAACGCGCGCGGTGCACCAGCTGCCGGACGGCCGCCGGTGAGCGGTCCAGCGCCCCGGCGACCTCGCTCGACGACATGCCGAAGACCTCGCCGAGCACGAAGGCCGCGCGTTCGAGGGGGCTCAGCGACTCGAGGACGATGAGCAGCGCCATCGACACCTCGTCGGCGAGCACGGCCGCCGCACCGCCTTCGACCCCGGGTCCGGTCGCGACAGGCTCCGGCAGCCACGGGCCGACATAGCTCTCGCGCCGTGCCTTCAGGTGACGCAGCCGGTTCAGGGCCAGTCGGGAGGTCACCGTCAGCAGGTAGGCCCGGGCGTCGTCGATGCTCTCCGGGTCGACCGTGCTCCACCGGATCCACGCCTCCTGTACCACGTCCTCCGCGTCGGCGTGGGTGCCGAGGATGCGGTAGGCCGCCCCGACGAGGAGGCGGCGGTGCGCCTCGAAGATCTCGGTCGCATCGTCCGTCATCCGACTGGCACCTCGCAGTGGTCCTTGAAGCCCTGGCTCGTGAGGCCGAGGGCAGAGTTGGTCCGAGAGCGCATGTTCTCGAGGGAGATCATGGCAGTGAGCTCGACGAGCTGCTCGTTCGTGAGGTCCTTGCGCAGCCCCTCGACCATCTCGTCGGTGACCTCCGGCGGCGTGGCCGTCATCGCCTCGGCGTACTCGAGCACCCGACGCTCGAGCGGCGAGTACACGTCGCTGGTGCGCCACTGCGTGAGCTGCTCGAGCTTGGCCACCTCCATGCCGTGGCTCCGGGAGAGGTAGTAGCCGAAGTCGATGCACCAGCTGCAGCCGATGCGCGCAGAGACGGATGCGATGGCGAGGTCCTTGAGGCCGGCGTCGAGGCTGCGCCAGTGCTCGACGCCCATCTCGAAGCGGGACATCGACATGAGGATCCTGCGGTGGTGCATCAACGCGAGGCCCGGCTCGAGGACCGCGCCGAACTTCCGCTTGCTCCACCAGCGCACGGCGCGGGTGATGATCGTGTCCGGGTGCTCGAGCGGGATGCGGGCGGTGCTGCTCATCATGTCCTCCTGGTGTGTCGGGTGGTTCACCGCAGAGGACACGCGGGGCTCGCGAAGTGTGACATCGAGCAGCTGCGTGGCGCCTGGCTCCAACGTGCAGAGGACACGCCGCGGACTGCGGCTGCGGGCACACGCGATTCCGGACACACTGTGGCCGTGCCCAGCCGACCAGCGCCCTCTCGCTCCCGAGGCGCCGCGTCGCGAAGCGCCGCCTCCCGAGGTGCGGCGTCCCGGCGTGCCGCCCGCGTGCCGGCCCGCAGCCCCGAGCCGCCGCCGCTCAGGCTGACCCGACGCGGGATGCTGACCTTCGGAGCACTCGGTGCGGCCGCCTTCCTCGGCGCCGGCAGCGCCGTCCTCACGGGCGGCGTCGAGACTCCGCTGCCCGTCACGATGACCCCGGAGGTGCACGCGAGCCCGGTCGCGGTCGAGCGGACGCAGCTGCAGACGCACACCAGCGTGGCGTCAGCGGCATACGTGTATGAGGTGGACGGGCAGCCGACGGCCTTCTACTCCACGAGCGCGTTCGGGGCCCGGCTCGAGCGGTGGTTCGCCACGCATCTCAAGGAGACGGGGCAGCGCCCCGACGAGGTGCGCTCCTTCGGCGCATGGACTCCGGGCGCCGAAGGGTCGTGGCACGGCTCCGGCGAGGCGTTCGACGTCGCCCGGCTGCGCGCCGGGGGCAAGGACCTCGTGTCGGCGCGCTACGACAAGTGGCGGGACGACACCGCCGCCGAGGTGCGCACCCGCCTGCGGCTCTACTGGCGGCTCGCAGCGGGGCTGCACCTCGAGTTCGCCGACGTCGTGACCTACCTCTACGACTCGAACCACAGCAACCACATCCACGTCGACACCGGGCGGTTCGGTCCCAACGGTGCGCCGCGGCTCATCCCTCGGTCCGAGGTGCAGGTGCAGGCGGTCCAGGCAATGTGCCGCCACGTCTGGGGCCGCAGCGACGTCGAGATCACCGGGCGGTTCGACGCGGCGACCCGGGACGCGACCAGCAAGGTGATCGCCGACCACGGCGGCGAGCACGCCATCGACGACGGCGTAGAGGGCTGGCGGGCGTTCCTCCTGCCGACCCTGCGCGCCGGCTGAGCCCGACGGCCCACCGGGGTCGAGCAGCACTGCGCCCGTAGGATCGAGCGCATGGCCAAGCGCGTGCTCACCCCACAGTCGGAGGACTTCCCCCGCTGGTACCAGGACGTCATTGCGAAGGCGGAGCTCGCCGACAACGGCCCGGTGCGCGGCACGATGGTGATCCGGCCCTACGGCTACGCGATCTGGGAGCGGATGCAGTCCGACATGGACGGACGGATCAAGGCGGCCGGGGCCAGCAACGCCTACTTCCCGCTCTTCATCCCGGAGTCCTACCTCAAGCGCGAGGCCGAGCACGTCGAGGGATTCAGCCCCGAGCTCGCCGTCGTGACCCACGCCGGCGGCAGGGAGCTCGAGGAGCCCGTCATCGTCCGGCCGACCTCCGAGACGGTCATCGGCGAGTACATGGCCAAGTGGGTGCAGAGCTACCGCGACCTGCCGCTGCTGCTGAACCAGTGGGCCAACGTCGTGCGGTGGGAGCTGCGCCCGCGGCTCTTCCTGCGCACCAGCGAGTTCCTCTGGCAGGAGGGGCACACGGCGCACGTCTCGCGGGAGGATGCTCGCGCCTACGCCGAGCGGATCCACATCGACGTCTATGACGCCTTCATGCGTGAGCTGCTCGCGATCCCGGCGGTGCTCGGCCGCAAGACTGCCGCCGAGCGGTTCGCCGGCGCTACGAACACCCTTGCCCTCGAAGCGATGATGCGCGACGGCAAGGCCCTGCAGATGGGCACGTCGCACGAGCTCGGGCAGAACTTCGCGAAGGCCTTCGACATCCGCTACCTCTCGGACGCGGGCGTGGAGGAGCACGCCTGGACCACCTCGTGGGGCAGCTCGACGCGGATGGTCGGTGGCCTCATCATGACCCACGGCGACGACAACGGACTCCGGGTGCCGCCGCGAGTGGCGCCCGTCCAGGTCCTCGTCACCGTCGTGAAGGCGGGGGAGGGCGTCCTCGAGGCGGCCCGCGAGCTCGTCGCCGACCTCCTCGGTGCCGGCGTCCGCGCGGAGCTGGACGACCGCGTCGACACGCCCTTCGGCCGGCGCGCCGTCGACGCGGAGCTCAAGGGCATCCCGCTGCGGGTGGAGGTCGGCCCCCGTGACCTCGCCGAGGGCTCGGTCGTCCTCGTGCGCCGGTTCGACGGGTCGAAGCGCAGCATGCCGCTGCGCCAGGTCCGCGAGGCCGTGCCGTCCCAGCTCACCGAGGACCAGCAGGCGCTGTATGACGCTGCCCTCGCCTTCCGCGAGTCCCGCACGGTCGCGGCGGTGAGCCTCGACGAGGCGGCGGAGGCCGCTCGTGCCGGCTGGGCGACGATCCCGTGGTCGGTCCTCGGGGTCGAGGGCGAGTCGAAGCTCGCGGACTCGGGCATCACGGTCCGGTGCCTCACGATGCCCGACGGGAGCGTCCCGCCGAGCGAGGACGCCGACGGCGTGCTCGCGGTGGTGGGCCGGGCCTACTGATGTCCGACTCCGCACCCCGTGGGGCGTCCCCGGACGCGCCATCGGACACACTGACCCCCCTGCTGCGCCAGCGCGAGAGCGTCATGGTCTACGACCGGAAGTACGTCATCCCGCCCGACGACCTCCGCGCGATCCTCGAGGCGGCCC
>NZ_JBQCCV010000233.1:0-13808 GCF_051961875.1 Intrasporangium sp.
AGATGGATCTGCTCTCGCCACAGGGCAGGGTGATCAAGCACCTGGGCGTCAGCGGCTCGTATGCCGTCTCCCCGGACGGCGCCAGAGTCGTGGCGCGGGATGGTCGGGGCCGCACGACAACGGTCTACTCGGTGGACGGGACGGTTCTGGGGCAGCGGACCGACAACCGGAGGCCCGCGGCCGTCGTCGGGGACTACGCCTACCTCAACTCGAACGGGGAGACCACGTCCCTTGAGTGGAACTACGTGACGGGGGCGACGCGGGAGCTGCCGGCCGGTGTCGTGGCCGTGTCCGCCGACCGCACCCGTGCTGCCCTGCAATGGATAGCCGCCTCGGCTGATCCCATGGGGGACTTCTGCTGGGCGGTCATCGACCTGACGAGGCCCGACTTCCACACCTTGATCGAGCGCTGTGGCCCGAAGGGCAACCCGGAGTGGTTCGAGCCCATGACGTTCTCCAGCGACGGCGCCTACCTGCTCGGGACGAACTACCTCGACGGAGGGGACTGGTTCAGCCTGGGCATCGTCCGGGCGACGGACGGCGCCATGGTGCTCGGCGGTTCCGGGAGCCACCTGGTCGCCGGCTGGACCTGGCGCCTCGACGGAGACGCACTCGTCATCTCTCGGAACCCGACGGCGCCCAAGGCAGAGCAGAACAGCCTGCAAAGGTGCTCGCTCGACCTCAAGTGCGTGCAGCTGGCGCCACCCCTGCCGGTCGGAGGGGGCGCCGAGGTCCCCGCGCCTCGGTACGTCGTCCCCCGGAGCATCCCGCGTTAGGCCTTCCCACGTCCCACCCTGTGGCGCCGCCTCGAGTTGAGGCGGCGCCATACGGAAGGCGATCAGGCGGCGGTGGCGGTCTTGGCGCGGACCTGGCGCTTGATCCGGGCCAGCATCGCGACCATCCCACGGATCCGGAGGGGCGAGACCGCCTCGGCGAGGCCGAAGCGCATCGGGGCGTCATCGGGCACATCGAGTACCTCGGCCGCGGACAGGCCGTCCAGCCCTTCGTGGAGGATGCCGGCGAAGCCCCGGGTCGTCGGTGCCTCCGGGGGAGCGTCGAAGAACAGGTGGACGGGGCGGTCCTCGAGGCGGTCGCCCTCGCCGACCTCGACCGTGAGGAAGAGCGGGGACTGGCACTCGTCGACCCGCTCGAGCTGGTCGAGCCGTCCCGCGTAACGCTCCGGCAGCGGGGGCAGCTCCTCGCTGAACTCGAGGAGCAGGTCGAGCTTCATCGGGTTGCTCGCCGACGAGAAGTCGTCGGCGATCTCGGCCAGGGCTGCGGGCAGGGGAGCGTTGGCCACGCCACTCACCGCTCGATCGGGACCCGGACCGAGTTGCCCCACTCGGTCCACGAGCCGTCGTAGTTGCGGACCTTGTCGAAGCCGAGCAGCTGCGTCAGCACGAACCACGTGTGCGAAGAGCGCTCACCGATCCGGCAGTAGGCGATGACGTTGTCCTCGGGGGACAGGCCCTGCTCCTGGAGGTAGATCGCCTCGAGCTCCTCACGCGACTTGAAGGTCCCGTCCTCGTTGGCGGCCCGGGCCCACGGCACGGACTTCGCGCCGGGAATGTGCCCGCCGCGCATCGCCCCCTCCTGCGGGTAGTCCGGCATGTGGAGCAGTTCGCCGGAGAACTCGCCGGGGGACCGGACGTCGACGAGCGGCTTGCCGAGGTGCTCGAGAACGTCCTCCTTGAAGGCGCGGATCGGGGCGTCCTCCCGCTGGACGACGGGGTAGTCGACCGGGGCCGGGGTGGGCACCTCCTTGGTCAGCTCGCGGCCCTCCTCGATCCACTTGGCGCGGCCTCCGTCAAGGAGCCGCACGTCCTCGTGCCCGAAGAGGCTGAACACCCAGAGGGCGTAGGCGGCCCACCAGTTGGACTTGTCGCCGTAGAGCACGATCGTCGTGTCGCGGCCGATCCCGCGGGAGCCCATCACCTCGGCGAAGCGCTCGCCGTCGACGTAGTCACGGGTCACCGGGTCGTTGAGGTCGAGATGCCAGTCGATCTTCTGGGCGCCGGGGATGTGGCCGGTGGCGTAGAGCAGCACGTCCTCGTCCGACTCGAGCAGCGCGATGCCGCCCGGCCCGCCGACCCGGTCGGCCTCGATCTGCTCCGCGAGCCAGTCGGTCGTGACGAGGCGCTCCGGGTGAGTGTAGGCCGCGATCTTCGAGTTGTCGGTGGACATGGCACCTCTTCTTCGTTCTCCGGGGGTGCGCCAGACGCCGTCAGGCGCCCTCGCACTGGACGTGCAGCAACACCTCATCGTCCCACGCGAGCCGGCTGAGCGGCATACCGCCCCATAACGCGCGGTTGTCCTCAGCCCAACTTCTCGAGGTCCTCGCGGCAGCGGCGCTCGAACTGTTCGAGCTCACCCAGTGCGTCCTGGGCGTCACGCAGTCGCTGCTCCAGGTCCGCGCGGCGCTCGTCGAGCTGGCCGAGGACGTACTCGAGCTGGGCCCGGCGGCCCCGCGGTGCGTCGAAGAGGTCCACGATGGTGCGGATCTCGTCGAGGGGGAAGCCGAGCCGCTTGCCGCGGAGGATGAGGTTCAGGCGGGTCCGGTCGCGACGGTGGTAGATGCGTCTCGTGCCCTGCCGCTCGGGGGAGATGAGCCCGAGGTCCTCGTAGTGGCGAACCGTCCGGTGGGTGACGCCGAACTCGTCGGCGATCTCCGCGATGGTCCACGTGGGGCCACTTGTCATGGGTTCGATCGTCCTTTACGTTTACGTAAAGGTCAAGATCTGATCGAGGAGTGGCATGTTCGAGCTGAGCCAGGAGCACGAGGACTTCCGCAAGGTCGTCCGGGACTTCGCCGAGAAGGAGGTGGCCCCCCACATCTCGGCCTGGGACCGTGACGCGCACTTCCCCACTGACCTGGTGCCCAAGATGGGCGAGCTCGGGCTGTTCGGCCTCGTCGTGCCAGAGGAGTACGGCGGCAGCGCGGGCGAGGGGCAGGGCGACTTCACCAGCCTCTGCGTCGCGATCGAGGAGCTCGGCCGGGTCGACCAGTCGGTCGGCATCACGCTCTCGGCGGGGGTGGGCCTCGGCGTCAACCCGATCCTCACCTACGGCAGCGACGAGCAGAAGGCGCGCTACCTGCCCGACCTCGTGGCCGGGCGCGCCCTCGCAGGCTTCGGCCTCACCGAGCCGCAGGCCGGGTCGGACGCCGGCGCGACGCGGACGCGGGCCGTGCGCGACGGCGACGAGTGGGTGCTCAACGGTGCGAAGGCCTTCATCACCAACTCCGGCACTGACATCACCTCGGTCGTCACCGTAACCGCACGGACCGGCACGAACGAGGACGGATCCGCCCAGGTCTCGGCGGTCATGGTTCCGTCGGGCACGCCGGGTTTCACCGTCGAGCCCGCCTATCACAAGCTCGGCTGGCACGTGTCGGACACGCACGGCCTGACGTTCGAGGACTGCCGGGTGCCGGTCACGAACCTCCTCGGTGAGGAGGGTGACGGCTTCAAGCAGTTCCTCAAGACCCTCGACGACGGCCGCATCGCGATTTCGGCGCTCGCGGTCGGCTGCGCCCGGGCCTGCCTCGAGATGGCGACCGACTACGCCGGATCGCGGATCGCGTTCGGGCGCCCGATCGGGGTCAACCAGGGCATCTCCTTCCAGATCGCCGACCTCGCCGTCATGGTCGAGGCCGCGCGGCTGCTGACCTACAAGGCCGCGTGGCTCAAGGACGAGCTGCACGAGGGCCGCCGCACTGTGCGCGAGGTCAAGCACGCCGCCGCGATCGCGAAGCTCCACTCGACCGAGGCCGCGGTCACTGCGACGCGCATCGCGACGCAGGTCTTCGGCGGCAACGGCTTCATGGAGGAGTACCCGGTCGCCCGCTTCTACCGCGACGCGAAGATCCTCGAGATCGGCGAGGGCACCTCCGAGGTCCAGCGCATGCTCATCGCCCGCGGGCTGGGCCTGCCGCAGGCGTGAGAGAGAGGATCAGGTATGCCGCCCACTGACGTCCCGACGCAGGCTCCCTCCCAGCTCGGTCCGTTCGCCGCGGACTCCCGCGGCGACGACCCGCGGATCGCCGACGTCCGCTCGCGCCTCAACGATGCCTGGGCGGCCTCGGAGCGGCCACCGGAGAAGGCCAAGGCGAAGCTCGACGCGCAGGGCAAGATCTACGTCCGCGACCGGATCGCGATGCTCTTCGACGAGGGGTCCTTCGTCGAGGACGGCCGATTCGCCAACTCGCTCGCGAGCGGGCTGCCCGCCGACGGTGTCGTGACCGGGCGGGGGACGGTCGACGGCCGGCCGGCGATCGTCATCGCGAACGACCCGACGGTCAAGGCCGGCTCGTGGGGCTCGCGGACAGTAGAGAAGATCGTGCGGGCCACCGAGATGGCGCTGCGCGAGGAGCTGCCCGTCTTCTGGTTCGTCGACTCCGCCGGCGCGCGGATCACCGACCAGGTCGAGATGTTCCCCGGTCGGCGGGGTGCGGGGCGGATCTTCCACAACCAGGTGGCGCTGTCGGGCAAGGTGCCGCAGATCTGCTGCCTCTTCGGCCCGTCGGCGGCCGGCGGTGCCTACATCCCGAGCTTCTGCGACGTCATCGTCATGGTCGACGGCAACGCGTCGATGTACCTCGGCAGCCCTCGGATGGCCGAGATGGTCGTGGGGGAGAAGGTGAGCCTCGAGGAGATGGGCGGCGCGCGCATGCACTGCTCCGTCTCGGGGGTCGGCGACCTGCTCGCGGCCGACGACACCGAGGCGATCGAGCTGGCCAAGCTCTACTTCTCCTACGTGCCCGGCAACTGGCGGGAGCGGCCGCCCGTCTACGACGCGGAGGAGCCGCTCGAGCCGCTGACCAAGCACACGGTGCCGGAGCGGGAGTCGGTGCCCTTCGACGTCCACACCGTCATCGACGGCCTCGTCGACGAGGACTCGTTCTTCGAGCTCAAGCCGCTCTGGGCCGGGGAGCTCGTCATCGGGTTCGGCCGGCTCGGCGGGGAGTCAATCGGCATCGTCGCCAACAACTCAATGGTCAAGGGCGGGGTGCTGTTCACCGACAGCGCCGACAAGGCCGCCCGCTTCATCTGGCTGTGCGACGCCTTCAACATCCCGCTCGTCTACCTCGCCGATGTCCCGGGCTTCATGATCGGATCCGAGGTCGAGCGGGGGGGCATCATCCGGCACGGCGCCAAGATGGTCTCGGCCGTCGCGTCGGCGACCGTCCCGCAGTTCTGCGTCGTCGTCCGCAAGGCCTACGGGGCGGGGCTCTACGCGATGGGCGGGCCGGGCTTCGGCCCCGACGCGACGATCGCACTGCCCACAGCGCGGATCGCAGTCATGGGGCCGGAGGCCGCCGTCAACGCGGTCTACGCGAACAAGATCGCCGAGGTCGAGGCCTCGCAGGGCGCCGCGGCACGCGACGGCTATGTCGCGGAGCGCCGGGCCGAGTACGAGCAGGACGTCGACATCGAGCGGCTCGCCGCCGACCTCGTCCTCGACTCGATCATCGAGGCCGACGAGCTGCGGGCGGACCTGTTGCGCCGCCTCGCGTACGCCGCCCACCGCGACCGCCACTTCAGCCTGAAGCGGCGCTCCGTCCCGCCGGTCTGACGCCCGCGCCCCGTCGCGAACACCGCGATCGGGGTCGAGCCGGCCGGTCTCCCGTCCAGTTCGAGCCCGAACGGTCCGTTCGAGGTCGAACGTGGGTACTCGTAGGCTTGGGTCGCCACCGCGCCATCGGCGGGTCTCGGTGGCTCCTACCAGCACGTAGCCAAGGGGTCAGCCATTCTCGCCACGATCGAGTCCACGGAACGGGCCAGCCGGGTCCGCCTGCCGTTCTACCGTCGCTTCGAAGTCTGGTTCCCCTTCACGGTCTACCTCGTCTCGCGCATCTTCGTGCTCGTCGCCGGGATCGTGCTGTCGAAGAACCAGATGGCGCTGCCGATCGGGCTCGAGCGGATCCGGATCACCTATCCGGTGCCGGCCGATCCCGGCTACCTCGGCGTCATGACGAACTGGGACGGCCAGTGGTACCGCGTCATCGCGGAGCACGGCTACCCGACCGTCCTGCCCCGCACCGGGACGGGGTCCGTGGACATGAACCCCTGGGCCTTCTTCCCGGCCTTCCCCCTGGCGGTCGGCGCGATCATGTGGCTGACCGGCCTGCCCTTCATGATCGTCGGACCGGTCCTGTCGACGCTCATCGGCTTCGCCGCGATCCACCTCCTCTTCCGCTTCATCGACCGGGCCGTGGGGCGGTGGGAGGCGATCGTCGCAGTCGTCGCGGTCTGCTTCTACGTCGCCTCGCCGATCTTCTCGGCCTCCTACACGGAGTCGACCGCCCTGCTCGTCGTCGTCGTGTGCCTCATGCTGCTGCGGGCGCGGCGCTACGGGTGGCTCGTCCTCGCGCTCCTCGTGCTCGCTCTGTCCCGCAACGTCGTCATCGCCATGGCGCCGGTCATCGTCGCCCACGCGGTCGTCCGGTGGCGGCAGGGCGACGAGGGCCCGAAGCCGGTGCGGTTCCGGGTCGGGATGGGCACCCTGGCGCTCTACGCTGGGATGCTGACCTGGCTCTGGCCCTCGATCGCGTCCATCGTGACCCAGACGCCGAACGCCTACACCCAGACGATGCTCGCCTGGAGGATCAAGACGAGCCTCAAGCTCTACCAGTGGTGGGACCTGCTCTACGGCTACGCCGGCATCCTCGGACAGGTCGGGGGCATCGTCATCGTCGCGCTCTACGCATGGTGGATGCTCTCGCAGCACTCGTGGCGCTGGGGGCCGGAGCTGTGGGGCTGGGCCGGTGCCTACCCCGCCTACCTGCTCATCGTGACGAACACGACGCCGAGCCGGGTCCGCTACGCGATGCTCGCCTTCACGATGACCCTCATCATCGCGTCCTTCCTCAACCTGCGGCCGTGGCGGCGCTACCGCTACTGGCTGCTCGGGCTCGTCGTCATCGCCGGTGCCGCGCAGATGTGGTGGTACACCGCCAACTACATCGTCGTCGACACCCTGAACGAGATCCCGATGCTCTACCCCTGAGCCACGTCGAACCAGCCGATGCCGGCGTCGTCCAGCAGCTCGCGCAGGAGCGGCAGGGAGAGGCCGACGACGTTGTGGTGGTCCCCTTCGATCCGGGTGACGAACGCGCCGCCGAGGCCGTCGATCGTGAACGCGCCCGCGACCCGCAGCGGCTCACCCGTCGCGACGTAGGCCTCGATCTCCTCGTCGGTCAGGGATGCGAAGTGCACCGCCGTGGAGGCCGTCGCCCCGATCGTCGCGCCCTCGCCGTCGTCTCGGTCGTCGATGAGCCAGTGGCCGGTGTGGAGCACGCCGCTCCGGCCGCGCATCCGCTTCCAGCGGGCCACCGCCTCGGCGGCATCGGCCGGCTTGCCGTGCACCTCCCCGTCGAGCTCGAGCACGGAGTCGCAGCCGAGCACCACGCCCGATACCTCGTTCGCCGTCGTGACGGTCTCGCACTTCGCCCGGGCCAGGAGCAGGGCGATGTCCTCGGGCGCGAGGGTGCCGTAGCGGTCGGCGGCCTCGGCGACGACCGCGTCCTCGTCCACGTGGCTCACGACGACCGTCGGCTCGATGCCGGCCGCGCGCAGCGTCGCGAGCCGCGCGGGGGACGCAGACGCCAGCACGAGCGGCACGGCAGGGGCGAGCGGGGGCGGGGTGAGCGGCATACCGAGGACTGTATAGCCGTCCGCACGGCCGTCTCGGTCAGAGGTCGCCGAGCACCGCCTCCCGCAGGGTGTCGAGGCCGACGCCGCCGATATCAAGCGCCCGCCGGTGGAACGCCTTGAGGTCGAAGGCGTCGCCCTCGCGGTCCCTCACCTCGTCGCGGAGGGCCAGCCAGAGCCGCTCCCCGATCTTGTAGGCCGGTGCCTGCCCGGGCCAGCCGAGGTAGCGGTTGAGCTCGAAGCGCAGGACCTTCTCGTCCATGAAGCCGTAGCGGGTCAGGTAGGTCCACGCCTTGTCGTAGGTCCACTCACCGCCGCCGACCTCCTCGGGCGCGTCGAAGCCGCAGTGCACGCCGATGTCGATGACGACGCGGGCCGCACGCAGCGACTGACCGGCGAGCCAGCCCATCCGGTTGCCCGGATCGTCCATGTAGCCCAGCTCAGCCATGAGCCGCTCGGCGTAGAGTGCCCAGCCCTCACCGTGACCGGACGTCCAGGACTTCAGTCGACGCCACTTGTTGAGCAGCTCGGAGCGGTAGACCGTCTGCGCGACCTGCAGGTGGTGGCCCGGCACCCCTTCGTGGTACACGGTCGACAGCTCATTCCAGGTGCGGAACTCGGTGTTGCCCTTCGGCACGCTCCACCACATCCGCCCGGGGCGGCTGAAGTCGTCCGAGGGCCCCGTGTAGTAGATGCCACCCGTCTGGGTCGGGGCGATCATGCACTCGATGCGCTGCACCGGTCCGGGGATGTCGAAGTGGACGTCCTTGAGGTTGCCGATGACCTCGTCGGCCCGCTCCTGCATCCAGGCCTTGAGGGCGTCGGTGCCGTGCAGGTGGTAGCGCTCGTCGGCGTCGAGGATCACCACGCCGCGCTCGACGCTCGCGCCGGCCTCCAGGCCCTCGGCGATCGCCTGCATCTGCGCGTGGATGTCCGCCACCTGCTCCTGGCCCCAGCGGTAGGTCTCCTCGAGATCGACGGCGGCGCCGAGGAAGTAGCGCGACTCGAGGGCGTACCGCTCCCGCCCGCACGCGTCGGCCTCCGGGGCATGCGGAAGCAGCTCGCGCTCGAGCCAGTCCGCGATGTCGCCGTATGCCGCGGACGCCGCCTGTGCGGCCTCGGCCAGCCGGGCCTTCGCCGCACCGTCCAGTGGCGCGTCACCCGCCTTCGCGTCGGTGACGAGCTTGGCGAAGTAGCCGTCATCAGTCGTGAGGTCGCGCGACTGCTTCGCCGACTCGACCACCTGGCGCCTCGGGGCGACGAGGCCGCGCTCGCGGGCGGCGAGGAGCGACTGCTTGTAGCCCTCCAGGGCGGCCGGGATCTTCGCCATCCGGGTCGCGAAGACCCGCCAGTCGTCCTCGCTCTCCTGGGGCATCAGGTCGAAGACGTCGCGCACGTCCTGCAGGGGCGAGGCGATGACGTTGAGGGACATCTCGTCGAGGCCGGCGGCATACCGCTCCTCGGCAAGGCCGAGACGCTCTGTCATCGCAGCGATCGTCACCTTGTCGACGTCGTCGACGGGAACTGCCTCGCGCAGCCCCTCGAGCGCCCGACGTCGCACCTCGCTCTTCGCGGCGTTGCCGGCAGGGGAGAGGTCGTCGAGGTCCTCGTCGCGCCCTGGGACGCCCAGGTAGGTGGCGTCGATCGGGGACAGCTCGACGATCGCGTCGAAGTGTCGCTCGGCGATCCGGTCGACCTCGGTCCGGGGGCGACCGCTCTGGGTTGAAGTGGTGGTGTCATTCACGTCGCCGAACCTACCAATGGCATTCCCCGCGGTGCGCGACATCGGGCGAGCGACGGGCAGGGCTGAGTCTGCGCGTCCGCGCTCGGTGCGCTGCTGTTGCCGAGCCCCCGGCCTCAGTAGACCAAGGCGTACTTGAAGTACTGGTCGGCGTTCGAGGCGACCGGAGCCGTGACGGACGACTTGTAGATCGTCTGGGTCGTGCAAGGAGCCACCACACGGTACTTGTGCACCGTGAACTGCCGCGCCGACTTGTACTGCTGCATCCGCATCGTCTGCCCGCGGTCGACGTTCAGCGTGTAGGTGAACGACTGGGTGCCGGAGTAGCTCGCCCCGACGGTGATCCCGAGGGAGCTGCTGGCCTTCGCGAACACGACACCTGCCTCAGCCGACACCGAAGCCGTCATGGAGGCGGACACCGTCCAGCTCCGGCCCTTGGTGATGGAGACCGAGCCCGGGCCCGTGATGTAGGAGCTGCTGAGGTTCGTCGCCTTCCAGACCGACGAGGCGCCGGAGATCGAGTGGTAGGTGTTCCCCGCTTCCGTGCATGCTGCGTGGGCCGGACCGGCGGTCAGGACGAGCGAGGCGGTCGTCGCGCTGAGGGCGACGGCCGTGCTGGAGGCAAGGGCGAGGGCCGTGCTTGAGGCGAGGAGGCGACGTTTCATGAGTGCTCCGATCGTGATGCGGCAGGCTTGGGCGACGCGAATCAGTAGCGCCTCGGATCGTCGGCCCAGCCGTGACGAACCGGTGCTTGCGGTCAATATGGCAGGGCGGCACGCACGAAACGTCGGAGTTTACGGAAGCCTTAAGCGTCTTGCTGAACAATCAAGAACTCTTGACCTGCCATTGGATTTGGTTGCCAGCTGCGTTCGCGTAGGTGATCCGGGCCGGGACGGCCTCCTTCACGTCGTCAAACACGACCCAGCTGGTGACACAGTCGCCCGGCTCGACGAGCTGGCCCTGGATGGGCGCTCCCGGCTCCGCGGTCTCCTCCCAGTCGTAGCCCACCGCGGGGTAGCTCGTCGGACCTGCGACGAGATGCCAGGACTCGAGGGTGAAGGCGACGGGTGCGTCACCATGGGCCGCAACGCACGCCTCGAGGTGTGCCCCCGTGCGTTGGGGGGCGCCGCCCCGGTGGGGCATGGGTCCCCGGGCGATCTGATCCACCCTGAGCCTGACCGGCCCGAGGTCGACTCCCGCACCGAGGTCGAGAGGGCTGGTGCCGGCAGTTTGCATCGGGCCGGGCGATGCAGACGCGAGCACGGCGAGCCCCGTTGAGGTCTCGCCCGTCGTCGGTGGCATGGCCCCCGAGCAGCCTGACAGTGCAGCGGCGGTCAGGAGGGCCCCAACGAGGCACGCCGAGCGTTGGGCCCTGCGGCCAGGGGAGGGACGGTGGGGCCGGTCCGTCAACCGCCATCGGTTAGCGGATCGGCCACTCCTGGCAGCGCTGCGGTCGGTCACCGACCGAACGTATCCCATGCCACCGCCGGAGGCCGGCCCCGACGCGGTCGGCCTCCGGCCACGCAGCCCGTGGGTCAGTGCCGCTTGTCCTTGCCCTTGCCGTTGCCCTTGCCGTTGTTGCCGTTCCCGTTGTTGCCGTCGCCGTTGTTGGTGTCGGCGTTGCTGGCACTGCTGTCCGGGCCGCGGCTGACAATGAGCATCACCGGGTCGCCGGCCTTGACAGTCGTGCCGGCGGACGGAGTGGCGTCGATGACCTGGTTGCGCGGGGCGTCCGAGGCGACCATCCGCCACTGGTAGCTCAGCCCGGCCTTCTTCACAGCTGCCACGGCGCTGTCGAGGTCGGAGCCGACGAGGCCATCGGGGACCACGCCGGCCCGCGCGTTCCCGTTTGTCGTTGCCGTGCTCGTCGGGGACGGCGCGGAGGAAGTGGAGGTCGACGGGGTGTTGGAGGGCCGCCCCGCCGTCGACGGGCTCTGGTCGTTGCCGCCGAGCAGGGAGGTGCCGACTGCGCCGAGCGCGACGAGGAGGGCGGTGGCGACCGCGGCGATCACCCATCGGCGCCGCTTGGGACCAGCCTTCGCTCGATGGTCGGGAGTGTGATCTCGATCGTTGGAAGCGTGCTCCCGATCGTGGAGGAGGGCGGTGGAGGGGAGGGCCTGGGTCGCCGGGCCCCCTGCCGCCATCGGGGTGGTCATGGCCTGGGTGGCCAGGTCGTCGGTCGCCACCGGGATCGGCTGCGTCTTGCGGAGGCGGAGCGCCTCGGCCATCGCCTCGGCGCTCGGGTAGCGCTCCTCGGGCGAGATCCGGGTCGCCCGGGCCACGGCGTCGTCGAGGAAGTGCGGCAGATCGGGCACGAGGGTGCTCGGTGCCGGCACGTCCTCGGACAGGTGGCGCATCGCGACGACGACCGGGGTCTCGCCGGAGAACGGGACCTGGCCGGTCAGCATCTCGTAGAGCACGATGCCGAGCGAGTAGACGTCGGATGCCGGGCCCGCCGACCCACCCCGCGCAACCTCTGGCGGCAGGTAGGCCGCCGTGCCCAGGATGGTGCCGGTGTCGGTCAGCGGGGAGGACCCGAGCGCCTTGGAGATCCCGAAGTCGGTCACCTTGACGGTGCCGTCGCGGGCGACCATGACGTTGCCCGGCTTGACGTCCCGGTGCACGATGCCTGCGCGGTGGGCGGCCGCGAGTGCGTCACAGACCTCGGAGGCGATGCGGACCGCCTCGCCCGGGGACAGTGGGCCATGCTCGCGGAGCAGTCGTCCGAGGCTCTGCCCATCGATGTACTCCATGACGATGAAGTGCCGGTCGCCCTCGACCCCGTAGTCGTACACCCGGGCGATGTTCGGGTGGCTCAGGCCCGCGGCGGCCAACGCCTCCCGGCGGAACCGCTCGACGGACTCCGGCGAGTCGGTCAGGGCGTGGGCGAGGACCTTGACGGCGACCTCTCGTCCCAGGCGCTCGTCGGTGGCGAGGTGCACCACGCCCATGCCGCCCGCGGCGATGAGCTGGCGCAGGACGTAGCGGCCGGCGAGGCGGCTGGGGGCGATGTGATCAACAGACACGGGGCACCACCATAGGTGACTGGCCCGTGAGACGCCGCCTCCGCGGCATACCGTGGACGGGTCGTCGCGACCCGAACGGGACTCAGCGAGGCAGGCTGCTCGCCCGCCACCCACCCGTTGCGGCCCCCGGGCCGCCGAGGTGCCAACCGGGGTCGGACCACGCGGATCGGCGTGTCGGGCGCTCGTCGACCCCGCCGCCGACGGCGGACAGGACCACGACCAGCGCTGCGAGGTCCTCGGCGTTCGGGTTGCCCGACTCGATGCGGATGACCGGGGCAGTGGGGGCGTCGGCGCTCATAGCGGGATGTTCCCATGCTTCTTCGGCGGCAGGCTCTCGCGCTTGTTCCGGAGGGCCCGGAGGGCGCGCGTGACGTTCATCCGCGTGTTCGACGGGGAGATGACCGTGTCGATGTAGCCGCGTTCGGCCGCGATGTAGGGGTTGGCGAGGGTCTCCTCGTAGTGCGAGATGAGCTCCTGCCGGCGGGCGTCCACGTCGCCGCCGTCCTGGGCGACGGCGGCCAGTTCCTTGCGGTAGAGGATGTTGACCGCGCCCTGGGCGCCCATGACCGCGATCTGACCGGTGGGCCACGAGAGGTTGATGTCGGCGCCGAGGTGCTTGCTGCCCATGACGTCGTAGGCCCCGCCGTAGGCCTTCCGGGTGATGATCGTGATCTTCGGGACCGTCGCCTCCGCGTAGGCGTAGATGAGCTTGGCCCCACGCCGGATGATGCCGTCCCACTCCTGCGTCGTGCCGGGCAGGAAGCCCGGGACGTCGACGAAGGTGATGACCGGGACGTTGAAGCAGTCGCAGGTGCGCACGAACCGGGCCGCCTTCTCCGAGGCGTCGATGTCGAGGGTGCCGGCGAACTGGAGCGGCTGGTTCGCGACGATGCCAACGGACATGCCGTCGATACGGGCGAAGCCGGTGACGATGTTGGGGGCGAACAGCGGCTGCACCTCGAGGAACTCACCGTCGTCGACGACGTGCCGGATGACCTCGTGCATGTCGTAGGGCACGTTCGGCGAGTCGGGGATGCAGGTGTCGAGCCAGCGGTCCTCGTCGGTGACCGTGAGGTCCGCCTCGCCCTCGTTCCACGCCGGCGGGGTCTCCATGTTGTTGCTCGGCAGGTAGGACAGGAGAGCCTTGACGTACTCGATCGCGTCCTCCTCGTCGGAGCCCATGTAGTGGGCGACGCCCGACTTGGTGTTGTGCGTCTTGGCGCCGCCGAGCTCCTCGAAGCCGACGTCCTCGCCCGTCACGGTCTTGATGACGTCGGGACCGGTGATGAACATGTGCGAGGTCTGGTCGACCATCACGGTGAAGTCGGTGATGGCGGGGGAGTAGACCGCGCCGCCCGCGCAGGGGCCCATGATCAGGCTGATCTGGGG
>NZ_JBQCCV010000234.1:0-4229 GCF_051961875.1 Intrasporangium sp.
CGGCAGCGCGACGATGATGACCCACGTGATGTAGGTCAGCAGCCGGTTGATCGACGCCTGGATCTCCGAGTGCGTGCGGGTGAAGCGTCGCGCCTCGGCGGCGATCTTGTTGACGTAGGCGTCGGCCCCGACCGCGCTCGCGTGGAACCGGCCCATCCCGGCCACGACCGTCGTGCCCGAACGGATCTCGTCACCTGCCGGATGGTGGACCGGGTCCGCCTCGCCGGTGAGGTTCGACTCGTCGAGCTCGAGCCCGGTCGCGCTCAGCAGCCGCCCGTCCGCGGGAACCTGGTCGCCTGTCCGCAGCTCGATGAGGTCACCGAGGACGACCTCATGGGTCGGTATGTCGCTGAGCCGGCCCTCGCGCACCACCCGGGTTCGCGGGGCGTTGAGCAGGGCCAGCCGGTCGAGCTTCCGCTTGGCGAGGTACTCCTGCACGATGCCGATCGCCGAGTTGATGACGAGGACGATGCCGAACAGGCCGTCGGCGAAACTGCCCGTCGTCATGACCAGGACGAAGAGCGCGCCGAGGATCGCGTTGAACCGGGTGAAGACGTTGGCGCGGAAGATCTCACCGAACGAGCGCGAGGTGCGCTCCTGCAGCGCGTTCGTCTGGCCCGCCTCCACGCGCGCGCCCACCTCGGCGAGCGTCAGGCCACTGTCGCGCCTGGTGGGGGTGGTCTGGTCGACCTGCTCGCCGGGTGTGGTCACGCGGCCATTGTCCCGGGCGCGAGCGCGTTCGGTGACACATGGGGCGAACTGGTCACTCGTGTCCGTCGAGTGAGCGTTCAGCCGCACGCGTCGCACCCGTGTGCGGTCCCTTGAGACGGAGGTGGGCGGCATACGGACGGATTCGCGGGGGCGTCCCGGGCGGTGGGAACATGTCCGACGTGACTGAGTCGATCCAGCGTGCGAAGGCCACTACCGCCTCCTACTCCATCACCGTCCGCATCCACGCCGGGACGGACCCGGCCGTCATCGGGCAGCTCGCGATCAAGGTGGCGGACAGCGGGGGCATCACGACCGCGCTCGACATCGTCGACTCACACCCCGACCGGCTCGTCATCGACCTGACCTGCTCCGCGTCCGACGCCGACCACGCCGCCGAGATCGTCACGGCCATCGAGACCCTCGACGGGGTGCGCGTGCACAAGGTCTCCGACCGGACCTTCCTGCTCCACCTCGGCGGCAAGATCAGCGTCCAGTCGAAGGTCAACCTCCGCAACCGGCAGGACCTGGCGATGGCCTACACGCCTGGCGTGGGCCGCGTCAGCATGGCGCTCTACGAGCACCCCGAGGACGTGCCGCGCCTGACGATCAAGGGCAACTCGGTCGCGGTCGTCACGGACGGCACGGCGGTCCTCGGTCTGGGCAACATCGGCCCGCAGGCGGCGCTGCCCGTCATGGAGGGCAAGGCGGCTCTCTTCAAGCGCTTCGCAGACATCGACGCGTGGCCGATCTGCCTGGACACGACTGATGCCGACGAGATCGTCCGCGCGGTCGAGCTCATCGCGCCCGGCTTCGGCGGGATCAACCTCGAGGACATCGCCGCCCCGAAGTGCTTCGAGATCGAGGCCAAGCTGCGCGAGCGGCTCGACATCCCGGTCTTCCACGACGACCAGCACGGCACCGCGATCGTCGTCCTCGCGGCCCTGACGAATGCGCTGCGCGTCATCGACAAGCCCCTGCCCGAGGCCCGCATCCTCGTCTCCGGCGGCGGTGCGGCCGGCTCCGCGATCGTCCAGCTGCTGCTTGCGGCGGGCGCTGTCGACGTCACCGTCTACGACCGTCCGGGCCTGCTCAACAAGGACGACGAGTCGCTCACTCCGGCCTGGCAGCGCCTGGCCGAGCGGACCAACCCGCGCGGCCTGCGGGGGACCCTGCGCGACGGTCTCCAGGGCGCCGACGTCTTCATCGGGGTCAGCGCGCCGCGGATCCTCAAGCCCGAGTGGATCGAGGAGATGGCCGACCAGCGGGTCGTGTTCGCCCTCGCCAACCCGGACCCCGAGGTCGACATCTTCGAGGCCACGCAGCGGGCGACGGTCGTCGCGTCCGGTCGCAGCGACTACCCGAACCAGATCAACAATGTCCTCGCCTTCCCGGGTGTCTTCCGCGGACTGCTCGACGCCCGCGCCACGGACGTCACGACCGAGATGCTCATCCAGGCCGCCGAGGCGATCGCGTCCGTCGTGACCGACGAGCAGCTCAACCCGAACTACATCATCCCGAGCGTCTTCCACCCCGACATGAGCAAGACGGTCGCCAAGGCGATCGTCGACTGCGTCCCGAAGGCGCCGGAGCCGGCCATCCCGATGACACAGTGAGCACCGCGCTCGTGCGTCGGGGGCGGCGGTGAGCCGGGGCCTCGGTGGCGTCCAGCGCTATGCGATCGACGGCCGCCGGGCCTGGCTCGTCTGGGCCAGTGCCATCGCGGTCTACGTGCTCGCCGTCTTCCACCGCACCTCCCTCGGGGTCGCCGGGCTGAAGGCGGCCGAGCGCTTCGACATCAGCAGCTCGCAGCTCTCGCTGTTCACGATCGTCCAGCTCGCCGTGTATGCCGCGATGCAGCTGCCGGTCGGTGCCCTGCTCGACCGTTACGGCTCGAAGCGGCTCCTCGGCGTCGGCCTGACGCTCCTCACCGTCGCGCAGCTCGCGTTCGCGTTCGTCGACTCGCTCGGTGCCGCGCTGGTGTGCCGCGTCTTCCTCGGCATGGGCGACGCGATGATCTTCATCTCCGTCATGCGGATCGTGGCCCTGTGGTTCTCGCCGCGGCGCTCGCCGATGGTGACCCAGATGACCGGTCTGCTCGGCCAGCTCGGCGCGCTCCTCGCCGCCGGGCCGCTCGCCGCTGCACTCAACTACTTCGGGTGGACGCCGTCGTATGCCGTGTCCGCGGCGGTGGGTGCCCTGACAGGAGTGCTCGTCGTCGTCCTCGTGCGGGACAGCCCCTACGACGACCAGGCCCGGGACGAGCTGCGTCTCCGGGCCCTGGCCCGGACGCTCAAGTCGGCCTGGGACGTGCCGGGGACTCGGCTCGGGCTGTGGAGCCACTTCACGTCGCAGTTCTCGGCGAACCTCTTCACCCTGCTCTGGGGCTACCCGTTCCTCGTCTCGGGGGAGGGGCTCTCACCCTTCGCCGCCAGCCTGCTGCTCATGATCATGGTCGCTGCGACGATGGTCTTCAGCGTCGTGTTCGGCTCGCTGACGGCGCGGTTCCCCTTCTCGCGCTCGACGTTCGTGCTGTGGATCGTCGCCGTCAGCATCGCCGCGTGGACGGTCGTGCTGCTCTGGCCCGGGCGGGCGCCGCTGGGTCTTCTCGTCGTCCTCGTCGTCCTCGTCGCGGCCGGTGGCCCCGGCTCGATGATCGGCTTCGACCTGGCCCGAACCTTCAACCCGCCGACCCGGATCGGCAGCGCGACGGGCATCGTCAACACTGGTGGCTTCATCGCGACCCTCGCCGCCGTGGCCCTGATCGGGATCGTGCTCGACCACGTCTCGCCGGGCGGCCCGCCGACCTGGAGCATCGACTCGTTCCGGCCGGCCATGGCGGTGCAGTACCTCGTCTGGGCGCTCGGGATCATCCAGGTGCTCCGCTACCGCAGCAAGGCCCGCCGCGCGGCGCTCGCCATGGACCCGGAGGGCTACGAGGCCCTGCGCGGCGGCAGCAACTCGATCACCTTCCACTGACCGCCCGGCGCTACCGTCGGGGAATGGCGACGTGGGACGATGTCGACCGCATGGCCGGGCGCCTGCCCGGGGCGGTGCTCGGCGCGGCGCACGAGGGATCACCGGCGTGGTACGCCGGGCGGCACCCCTTCGCACGGTTGCGCTGGGACGACGAGGATCGGCAGCTCGTCCAGGTCTGGAGCGGCGAGATGGACCTCGCCGACGCTGTCGCCGACCGGCGCGACACGTTCCCGCACGTCGCGACCTTCCGCTATCGGGTGACCCTGTGGGCGCTCCTCGACCGGCTCGACCGGGCGGAGCTCGCCGAGCTGCTCCTCGACTCCTACGACATCAGGGGCGGACGCCGCCGCCGTGGCGACGTCGACGTCGTCGACCTGCTGGCCTGACGTGACCCTCCCGCTCGCGTCGCCACGGCCACTTCGCCGGGGAGCGAAGGGGCGGCATACGAGCCGGCATACGAGAAGGAGGTGCTCGAGCGGCTGCCCGAACACCTCTTCCCGAGAGTAGACGACCGGTCAGGCGTCGCCGACCGTCAGGGCCTC
>NZ_JBQCCV010000235.1:0-11558 GCF_051961875.1 Intrasporangium sp.
CGTCGCCCGCAGACAGCCGCAACACCCGGCCGAGGTGAACCCGGAACCGGAGGCTGTCCAGGACGGTGCCCGTGGAGAACACCCGGCCGTGCCCCGCGAGGACCCGGGTCATTTCCGCCAGCGCCGCCTACGTGCTGACCGGCGCGGCGCGCTCCGTCTGGCAGCACAGCGTTCCCCCGGTCAAGGAGGAGCGGTGGTCGGTGACGTTCCGGCAGTTGCGGCGGCCGGGCCAGAGTCGGGTCCGCGAGCACCTGGCTCCTGGCTGATCCGTCAGGCCACTCAGGCGAAGAGCCGGTGCGCTTGTGTGGGCGACAACAATGAGACTGATCGTTACGCGGCACGAACACGGCTGGGACACAACCCTATTCGCTCCCTCCGCTATCCGCCACTCGAGAAAATCAGATGATGTTGCACCCCCGCGAACCCCCATTTCGCGACGGTCCATCGATAACTTTTGAGAGCCCTAACCCCTGATTGGGACATCGTCGTCCCAAGGGCAGGAAGGACTCATATATATGAAAGCCAGGATCCTGGCCCTCACCGGCTCCGCCGCCCTGGTGGTGCCGATGGCGCTCGGCACCGTGCAGGTGGCCCAGGCCGCACCGACCGAGAACCCACCGGTCACCCTGGTCGACGGGATGACCTCGCCGGTCTACGACTACGGGGACGCCATCCGCGAGACGGTCTGGGTCGACGCCCCCGACCTCGACGGTGACGGGAAGCCGGAGCGGGTCGCCGCCGACATCATCCGGCCCCGGGAGCTCGACGGAACCGCGCGGGTGCCGATCGTCATGGACGCCAGCCCCTACTACCTCAGCCTCGGGCGCGGCAACGAGTCGGAGCTGAAGAAGTATGACGCCGCGGGCAACCCGACCAAGTTCCCGCTCTACTACGACAACTACTTCGTCCCGCGCGGCTACGCCTTCGTCGCCGTCGACATGGCCGGCACGGCCCGTTCGACCGGCTGCACCGACGAGGGCGGACGCTCCGACATCGAGTCGGTCAAGGCCGTCATCGAGTGGTTGAACGGCAAGGGCACCGCCCACGACGTCAACAACAAGGCCGTCAACGCCTCGTGGAGCAACGGCAAGACCGGCATGATCGGCAAGTCGTATGACGGCACGCTCGCCAACGGCGTCGCCGCGACCGGCGTCGACGGGCTCAAGACCATCGTGCCCATCAGCGCGATCAGCTCGTGGTACGACTACAACCGGTGGCAGGGGGCCGTGAAGTCGCGGCACTATGCCAGCAGCCTCTCCCGGACCATTGCCCAGGGGCGCACCATCGCCACAGACTGCTCGGCACGGCTCAACGACATGGACGCCAACGACGCAGACGCGACCGGCGCGTATACGGACTTCTGGGCCGAGCGGGACTACCGCGCGGGCAGCTTCTACGACGTGTCCAAGGTCAAGGCCAGCGTCTTCATCGTCCATGGCCTGCAGGACAACAACGTCAAGACGATGAACGCCTCGAAGTGGTGGGCCGACCTCGGCAAGCAGGGCGTCGAGCGCAAGATGTGGCTCACCCGCCTCGGCCATGTCGACCCGTTCGACAGCAACCGGCAGGAGTGGGTGACCACCCTGAACCGGTGGTTCGACCACGAGCTCATGGGCATCGACAACGGGATCAACCGTGAGCCGGCCGTGAGCGTCGAGACCGCGCCCAACCAGTGGGAGCAGTCCAAGACGTGGCCGATCCAGGCGGCCCGCACCATGGCGCTGAACCCCCGGAGCGACGGCACCATGGCGCTCGGCACCTCCGACCGCGGCACCGCGAGCTACGTCAACAACTCGCGGCTCAGCGAGACGAATGCGGTCAAGCTCGGCGATGACCCCAACCGTCTCCAGTTCCTCACGGGCACGACGAAGCACGACATCCGCATCTCCGGAACGCCGACGGTCGACCTGGACATCACCCACGCGGCTCCGGTCGGCCAGGTGTCCGTCATGCTCGTCGACTACGGGACGATGGATCGGGTCAGCGCGACCGGTGACGGCGCCCTGACCCTCAACACGGAGACGTGCTGGGGCGCGGCGACGGCCCAGGACGATGCGTGCTACAAGGACGTCACCCGCCGTATCCAGAGCAGCCAGTTGCAGGTGCTCGCCCGAGGCTGGGCGCGGCTCGACGGTGCCGGCCAGCACAAGGTGACCGTCGAGCTCGCTGCCAACGACGTTGCCGTCCCGGCCGGGCACCAGCTCGGCCTCGTCGTCAGCGGAGCGAGCAACGGGGTCCTTGCCGTCGACCAGAGCACGGGGACCTACACCCTCGACCTGCGGTCCACGAAGCTGAACCTGCCGGTCTCCGGCCCCATGAGCGGCTTCGGCCCCGGCCAGCTGACGGCGAAGGACACGGAGCACCTGGCACCGGGCACCATCGCCAACCTCAACAAGACGGTCTGGCCGGGCAAGTGAGGGTGCGCACGGGCTCTATCCACGGATAGCCGCCCCGGCCTCCTTGATCGAGTGGCCCCCACATCCACAGCCGCGGAAGTGGGGGCCACCCACATGGACGCACCTGGGAGGTAAGCGCAGAGCGCTCGCACCGGGGCTCCCTGACAGCGCTCTGTCCGGGCTTTGGAACAATGCGTGGTCGGTGTGCCCGGCATCCATGAAGCGGAGGTAGTTCGGTGGCAAGGGCGTTGGTGACTGGGGCTTCGCGAGGGATCGGTCGTGCGATTGCCGTGGCTTTGAGCCGTCGCGGGGATCGTGTTGCGGTGCACTACGGCTCAGACCGGGCCGCCGCGGAGCAGACGATGGCGCTCCTGCACGGCGAGGGCCACACCCTCGTCGGTGGAGACCTGTCCTCCCCCGACGCCGCCGCCTCCGTGGTGGAACAGGCCCAGCAGGCACTGGGTCAGGTGGACCTCCTGGTCAACAATGCCGCAGTCGGGCCCGGCAGCTCGACCGACCACCGCGTCGACGACACGGACTACGCCACGTGGCAGCGTGTCTGGAAGACGATGATCGACGTCGACCTGATCGCAGCGGCCAACCTCACCTACCTCGTCGCTCACTCGTTGATCTCGGCTGGCGAGCCAGGGGTGATCGTGAACATCGGTTCCCGCGGGGCCTTCCGCGGTGAACCCGACTGTCCCGCCTACGCGGCCGCCAAGGCCGGACTCCATGCCTTCGGACAGTCCATGGCCGTCGCGCTGGCACCGCACGGCATCTCGGTGGCCAGCGTCGCGCCGGGCTTCGTGAGCACCGAGCGCCAAGAGGAGAAGCTTTCCGGCCCGGAGGGCGAGGCGGTGCGGGCTCAGAGCCCGTTCGGCCGGGTGGGGACCCCCGAGGAGGTCGCCGCCGCCGTGCTCTACCTCTCCTCCCCCGATGCCCAATGGGCATCCGGCGCCATTCTCGACCTGAACGGCGCCTCCCACCTGCGCACCTGACCAAGGCAGCGCATGACTCTCGTTGCGCTGGAAGGCCGCTCAGCGGCATACAAGCACGTCGTATGCCGCTGAGGAGGCCCCCGCTGTCAGGCTGAGCCGCTCGGGCCTGAGCTACGCCGGCCCTGCGGCCTCGGTTGCCCGGTCATAGGTGAGTTCTCGTTTCCGGTGGCCCTTCCGGTGGCCACTGCGTTGCGGAGCGGGACGAAGCCCGCACCTCACCCTGTGGGGGCCCGGTCCGTCGATACCGTTGGCGCAGTCACTGCGTGGACGACAGGGGGAAAACCGATGTCACGCAGCACTATCTCGCACCGCGCCGCTCGTTCCTTGGTGGCAGTCGCCGCTGCAGTCGTCGCACTGCTCGTCGCGACCACGCCGCCCGCCGGTGCCGCCGTTGCCGCCGACGCGGCGCCTCCCAGGCTGACCGGTGTGTCCCTCACGCCGTCGGACCTGACGGCCGGCGGCATCCTTCGGCTCACCTACACTTTCGTCGCCGAATCGCCCGTGGTCTCCGCCCAAGCGACGCTTCGCAACCGCTACGTCTCATCGGAGTACATCCACCTCTCGGAGGTCGGCCAGCCGGTCACGGGCACCATGACGTACACCGTCCCCGCCGCGGCATACACCGGCGACTACCTCCTGACAGCGGTCACGCTCATGGACGCCGCAGGACGCAGCTGGACGACGAACTACTGGTACGGCCAGCACTTGACGCACATCTCGGGCACGAGCAACGACGGTGAGCCGCCCGAGCTCACTGCGCTTTCGCTAGTCAGAGCGGCCAGGTACGCGGACGAGTCCACGACGGTCACCTACACGGTGTCCGACATGAGCCTGCCCCTTCGGCGGCTGACCCTCTACTACGCGACCGGTCCCTACGTCGACGTCCCGAAGGCGAAGGCCAGCGGCACCTTGGTCCTCGGGGGGCCAGGAGTTCCGGGCGCCCAGCAGTTCCACTCCATCGAAGTGGTGGACGGGAAGGGAAACTGGGCGACGTACTTTCGGGACGGGACCGTCTACAGGGCGGCGGCCGGCCACCAGCCCCTGGACGAGAGCCATTCGCTCCCCCTGTCGGCCCTTGACTTCACGGCTGCCCCTGGCCCACCCGGGGGCGACACCCGGGCGCTGCCCCGGGGGGCGCGGGTCGAGATGAACGTCTCACCTGGTGAGGCGGCAGCAATCACTGGCTTCCGGGTCACGGTCAACCCCGGCGGCAAGGTCTACTCGAAGCCCGTGGGGCCCATCCGGGACGGCACTTCTTGGCAGCAGCTCAAGATCGACGGGCTGGCCAACGGCACTGCCTACACGATCAGGGTCGTGGCGACCCGCCGTTGGGGCAATGGCAAGCCGTGCACCACCACGGGGGTGCCACTGCCATCGACCAACATCTTCTCACCGGGTGACACGACCGGGGACGGCCGCGCGGACGTGGTTGCGCTGCTGCGCAAGGGAACCGGGGGATCCGGGGGTTACACCCGGCCCGTCTACACGTATCCGGGCAATGGGCGTGGGGGTCTCCGCCCCCGCGCGGCAAGCAACGGGCGTGCGGGGTTCCTGCGCATCGCGCCGGCCGGGAGCGTCGAGCGCGGGGGCACGTTGGCCACCTACTTCGGGGTCGACGGCGCCGACTCGCTGGTGCGCGTCAACAACGCGTGGTACACAGACAGCGGCACCGGCTGGCTCTCGATGCGGTTCATCGACGGCGGGTCCGACTTCAGCGGAGACGGACGCGCCGACATCGTGGCTGTCGCGCCTTCGGGCGCGCTGTACCGCTACACGATGAACTCAAAGGGGCGGATCGTGGAGAAGAAGCAGATCGGGTCGGGCTGGGCGTCGTTCATCGCCGTCTTCTCACCGGGAGACTTCAACGGTGACCGCAAGGCCGACCTGCTCGCCGTCGACAAGGCCGGGCGGATGTGGCTGTACCGCGGCAACGGGCGCGGCGGCTGGATCGGGCCGCGGCTGCAGGTCGGATCGGGCTGGGCCGGCTTCGGAGCCATCGTTCCGATGCGCGACTTCAACGGCGACGGCCGCGTCGACGTCGGGGCCATCACCATGTCCGGCGACTTCTACCTGTATCGGGGCAACGGGCGCGGAGGGTGGCTCCCGGGTCGCCTGAAGATCGGCACCGGCTGGAACGCGTTCTTCTGACCGGTCCCGGGTCAGCGCCCGACCGCCTGCCGTGGCATCGCGTCCGGCCTAGAAGAGGAAGTAGCGCTGGGCCATCGGCAGTTCGGTCGCCGGCGGGTGCTCGACGACCTCGCCGTCGATCCGCACCGTGTAGGTGTCGGGGGCGACCTCGATCTTCGGCGTTGCCGTGTTCTCGGGCAGATCAGCCTTGCTCCGACCGCGCACGTTGCCGACAGCGACGAGCGGCCGGTTGATGTCGAGCCGGTCGGGCAGGCCGTCCTCGAGGGCGGCCGGCGCGACGAAGGCGACGCTGGTGCTGGCGGCCGAGCGGGAGCCGGCGTTGAAGCCGAGCCGGGGCAGGACCGGCTGCGGGGTCGGCACGGACGCGTTCGGGTCGCCGAGCGCGGCGACGGCGGCCATGCCGCCCTTGAGCACCATCGTGGGGCGGATCCCGAACAGGGCCGGCTGCCACAGCACGAGGTCGGCCATCTTGCCCGGCTCGATCGAGCCGATCTCGGTCTCGAGACCGTGCGCAACGGCCGGGCAGATCGTGTACTTCGCGACATAGCGGCGGGCGCGGTGGTTGTCGGCGGGCCCGTCCCCGGGCAGGGGGCCGCGCAGCTGCTTCATCCGGTGGGCGGTCTGCCAGGTGCGGATGACGACCTCCCCGATGCGGCCCATCGCCTGTGCGTCGGAGGACATGATCGACAGGGCGCCCATGTCCTGCAGCACGTCCTCGGCCGCGATCGTGCCGGCCCGGACCCGGCTCTCGGCGAAGGCGAGGTCGTTGGCCACCTGCGGGTTGAGGTGGTGGGCGACCATGACCATGTCGAGGTGCTCGGCGATGGTGTTGTGCGTGAACGGTCGGGTCGGGTTCGTCGAGGCGGGCAGCACGTAGGGCTCGCCGGCGATCCGGATGATGTCGGGCGCGTGCCCGCCCCCGGCACCCTCGGTGTGGTACGCGTGGAAGGTCCGTCCCTTCACCGCGGCGAGCAGGTCCTCGACGAAGCCGGCCTCGTTGAGGGTGTCGCTGTGGATCGCGACCTGCACCCCCGACTCGTCCGCCACGCTCAGGGCCGCGTCCACGGCGGCGGGCGTGGCTCCCCAGTCCTCGTGGACCTTGAACCCGCCCGCGCCGGCGCGCAGCTGCTCCCACAGGGCGTCGTGCGAGACGGTGTTGCCCCGGGCCAGGAGGAGCACGTTGACGGGCCACGGTTCGAGCGACTCGAGCATCCGCTGCAGCCACCAGGCGCCCGGTGTGGCGAGGGTCGCCTTCGACCCTTCGGTCGGTCCCGTGCCACCGCCGACGATCGTGGTCGTGCCGGCGGCGAGGGCCTCCTCGATCGAGGCCGGGTCGACGAGATGGACGTGCGTGTCGATGGCGCCGGCGGTCAGGATCAGGCCGTTGCCGGCCGCGATCTCGGTCGATGGCCCGATGACGAGGTCGGGGTGGATCCCGTCCATCGTCTCGGGGTTGCCCGCCTTGCCGAGCGCGGTGATGCGGCCGTCGCGGATGCCGACGTCGGCCTTGATCACACCCCAGTGGTCGAGCACGACCGCGCCGGTGATGACGAGATCCGGAGTGCCCTCCGCACGCGTGGCCCGGGACTGGCCCATGGACTCACGGATCGACTTCCCGCCGCCGAACACCGCCTCATCACCGCCGGCGCACCGGTCCTCGGTCACCTCGATGAACAGGTTCGTGTCCGCCAGCCGGATCCGGTCGCCGACCGTCGGGCCGAAGGAGGCCGCATAGGTCGCGCGATCGATCTCAGCCATCGAGGGGACCTCCGCACTCCCCGCGCAGCCCGGCGACGATCCGCTGGCCCGCGATCGGGATCAGCTCGACCTGCTCGGCGGCACCCGGTTCGAACCGCATCGAGCCGCCGGACAGGACGTTGAGACGGCGTCCCCACGCGGCCTCGCGATCGAAGGCGAGCGCCGGGTTCACCTCCGCGAAGTGGTAGTGCGAGCCGACCTGGACGGGCCGGTCACCGGTGTTCTCGACCCGCAGTGTGATCACGTCGCGGCCGGCGTTGATGACAACCGGGTCGCTGCCGTAGAGGACCTCCCCCGGCACCATCGGCATGTCCGCGTGTGGGTCCTCCCCCTCATAGAGGCGGCGCTGGGCCTGCCGCTCCCCGGTGCCGGAACGCCTCGGCACGCTCGGCGTGCCCGGACCGCTGTGCGGGTGCCGCTCCGCTCCGCCGCCCTCGCCCTCGCCCGGGGCGTCGCTCGCGTGCTCGCCCCGGGTCGTCATGAGATCGGCGCCGTGACGGTGATCAGCTTCGTGCCATCCGGGAAGGTCGCCTCGACCTGCAGCTGGGCCAGCATCTCCGGCACCCCCTCCATGACGTCGTCCCTGCCCAGCACGCCACGGCCGGCCTGCATGAGGTCGGTGACCGCGCGCCCGTCACGCGCTCCCTCGAGCAGGAACGAGGTGATCAGCGCCGTCGCCTCAGGCAGGTTCAGCTTCAGACCACGCTCCCGACGCTCCTGGGCCAGCTTCGCGGCGGTGTAGATCATCAACCGTTCGCGCTCGTGCAACGTCAGCAACATGGCAGGCTCCTCGCGACGACGGCCCGAGCCGGCACCGCGCCCGAGGCACTAGATCCAGAGAACACGCTGCGCTGCTCGCTGTCCATAGGCGACCTGAGGCGGTCGCGCGCTCTCGGCGTGTGAGCGGCTGTGATGGGCCATGCTGGGTCAATGGCGATCACGAGATCGGCGTGAGCGGCAGCGCCTTGCTGCTGCTGCTCGCGGACGGGCGGTTCCCCGCCGGCGGGTATGCGCACTCCGGCGGCCTGGAGCCCAGCGTCACGCTCGGGACGGTTCGCGACCTCGCGAGCCTGGCGGCGTTCCTCGAGGGCCGGGTACGCACGACCGGATTCGTGGCGGCCGCGTTCGCGGCGGCGGCGGTCACCGCCACGGCAGCTCGCGACGCCGGCCGGCTGGGGATGCTCGATGTCGAGCTCGATGCCCGTATGCCGTCGCCCGCCCAGCGCGCCACGTCCCGTCAGCTGGGCCGCCAGCTCCTCAGGACCCTGCAGGCCGTCGCCCCGAGCGGCAACCTCGACCTCCTCGGCCCTCGACCCCATCAGCCGGTCGTCCTCGGTGCCGGAGCCGCGGTGCTGGGACTGGGTCCCCGGGAGGCCGCGGCCGCGGTGCTGCACGAGGCCGTCGCCGGGCCGGCGGCGGCCGCGGTCCGGCTGCTCAGCCTCGATCCCTTCCAGACCCATGCGATCCTCGTGCGCGTAGGGCCATTGCTGGACGAGCTCGCCGACGGCGCCGCGCGCTGCAGCAGCGGTGACGCGGAGGACCTGCCCGCATGGGGCGCGCCCCTGCTCGACCTCGCCGCCGAGGAGCATCAGCGACGCGAGGGGCGGCTGTTCGCCTCATGACCACGGGGACGGACCACGGCAGCGGCTTCGCGGCCGAAGCGCCAGCCACCGGCACGGCACCGGTGCCGTCCTCATTGCGCATGTCCGCCCACGCCGTCGTCGCCACGGAGCTGTCCGCCCGCCGAAACGGAGCCGCCTGCACCCGGGTCAGCACGCTCCGGTCCGAGGCGCCACTCGTCCTCCGACCGACGGTGCGCCGAGAGCCGGAGCCCTGGGCCGCCAACAGGTCCGGCGCCGCACGGGTCTGCCTCTCCGCGGGCGCCGCCGGTCCGGTCGGCGGTGACGAGCTGACACTCGACGTCCAGGTCGGTGCAGGGAGCACCCTGGTCCTTGGCGAGATCTCCGCGACGCTGCTCCTGCCTGGGGCCGACGGTGCTGCGTCTCGCACGACCGTGCGAGTCACCGTCGAGGCCGGCGGCACCCTGCTCTGGTGGCCCCAGCCGGTCATCGCGGCCCACGCCTGCAACCACCTCACCGAAGTGCGGATCGAGCTCGCGACCGACGCACGACTCGTCATGCGCGAGGAGATCCTGCTGGGCCGCCACAACGAGGCGCCGGGCCTGCTCCGGCAGCGCCTCAGCGTCCGCCGCGACGGGCTCCCCGTCCACCTGCAGGACCTCGAGCTGGGCTCCGCCACCGGGCGCTCCCCCGCCGTCCTCGGCGACCACCGCGCCCTCGGCAACATCCTCGTCGTCGCCCCGGACCCGCTGCCGGACACCACCATCCTGCTAGACCACCAGTCACTCGTCATGCCCCTCGCCGCCGGCAGTGTGCTGATCAGTGCTCTCGGCCAGGACAACCTCGAGGTGCGCCGGCGTCTCTCCGCCGGACTCAAAACCCTTGGACCGCAATTTATCCCGTCGTAGCCTCGACGAGCAGGAAGTGGAGGACGCCATGTCCACAACACCGCATACGCACCCCGACGTGCCGCGAGCGCTGCGCCTCGGGATCGCCGGCCCCGTCGGCACCGGCAAGAGCTCACTCATCGCCACGATCTGCCGCAACCTCGCCGACGAGCTGAGCATCGCCGTCATCACCAACGACATCTACACCGACGAGGACGCGAGGTTCCTCCGCTCCGCGGGTGTCCTGCCCGCCGAACGCATCCGCGGCGTCGAGACCGGCGCCTGCCCGCACACCGCCATCCGCGACGACATCACGATGAACCTGCTCGCGGTCGAGGATCTCGAGCACGACTTCGCCCCCGTCGACCTCTTGCTCATTGAGAGCGGCGGCGACAACCTGACGGCCACCTTCTCCCCGGGGCTCGTCGACGCCCAGATCTTCGTCCTCGACGTCGCCGGCGGCGGCGACGTGGCGCGCAAGGGGGGACCCGGCATCACCCGGGCCGACCTCCTCGTCGTCAACAAGGTCGACCTCGGTCCCTATGTCGAGGTCGACGTCGACCGAATGGTCGAGGACGCCAAGGCCGCCCGCGACGGTCGCCCGGTCCTCGCACTGTCCCGCCACCGGCAAGAGACCGTGGAGCAGCTCTGCGACTGGATCCGCTGGATCCGCGCCGAGCACGCTTCCGGCCGGCACACGCCATACGACCCGGGCGCTCTCGCCCCTCACAGCCATGGGCACGACCACAGCCACGCGCACGACTGAGCACGTATCCCGCCGAGCCCGCTCAACGGCACACGGGACGGGGGTCTGCGCTTTACGCCGTGGGCGAACCCACGGAATCCGAGCCCGTGACCGTTGGTTGGTGTCGTAATGAGCAGCAGCGATCCTCGAGCCGAGTCGGGCGCTCTGGACGCCTACTCGGCGGTCGTCACGGCCGTCGCGGCGCAGCTGACGCCGCGGGTGGCGGCGTTGCGGATGCAGTCACGTCGTGGTGAGTCGGCCGGCTCGGCCGTGGTCCTCACCCGCGACGGCCACCTGGTCACCAACTCCCACGTGGTCGGCGACGCCGATCAGGGGACGGCGGAGTTCGCCGACGGCACGCTCGCCCGGTTCGACGTGGTCGGCCGCGACCCGCTTTCCGACGTCGCGGTGGTGCGTACCGATCGCGATGTGCCCAGCCCACCGGAGTACGGCGATGCCGACTCGCTGCTGGTCGGCTCCCTTGTCGTGGCGGTCGGCACCCCCCTGGGTCTGGCCGGCACGGTGACGGCCGGGGTCGTCAGTGCGCTGGGCCGCAGCATGCCGGCTCGCTCCCGCAACGCGGCGCGGCTGATCGAGGACGTCATCCAGACCGACGCCGCGCTCAACCCGGGGAACTCGGGCGGCGCGCTGGCCGACAGCCACGGGCGGGTGGTGGGCATCAGCACCGCGGTCGCCGGCATCGGCCTGGGGCTGGCCGTGCCCATCAACGCGACCACCCACCGGATCCTCGGCGCGCTGATCCACGACGGGCACGTCCGGCGCGCCTACCTCGGCCTGGTGAGCACGCCGGCCCCGCTGACCGCGGCACAGGCCGAGCGGTTCGGGCAGCGTCGGGCGCTACGAGTGGTGCAGGCGGTGGAGGACAGCCCCGCGGCGCAGGGTGGCCTGCATGCCGGTGACCTCGTGCTCGCGGTCGACGGCGTGCCCCTCGGCAACGCCCAGTCCCTCCAGAAGCGGCTGTTCGCCGACGCCATCGGACGCCGGATGGAAGTCACGGTCCTGCGCAACGGCGCGCTGGTGGACGC
>NZ_JBQCCV010000236.1:0-4204 GCF_051961875.1 Intrasporangium sp.
TGGCGCGGCGGGTGGTCCCGTCGCGTGCTCGGTTCTGCGGCATACCGCCTAGCGTTTGTCGCGGGGCGGGATGATGTCGTGGTGGGCCCGCTGGTCTTCCTTCGCGTGCTTGTCGGCACGCTTCTGCTTGATCGACTTGCCCTTCTGCGACATGTGCGACCGCGGTGACTTGTCCGGCATGACTGCTCCTCGATCCGGAGGCCCCTGACACCCTCCTCGCCAGTATGCGCCGTCCCCTCGCCGGTATGCCGCTGAGTTTCCGCTCGCTCACCCCACACCTCCCGCTCGCGTGGCCGGACGCCCCCTAGAGTCAGGGCGTGGCGTACTCGGACCTCGACCGCGAGCGCTGGGTGGCTGAGGACCCGGCGCAGAAGCGGGCCGACCGCGACGACTTCGCCCGGGACCGCGCCCGGGTCGTCCACTCCGCCGCGCTGCGGCGGCTGGCCGCCAAGACGCAGGTCCTCGCGCCTGGCCATGACGACTTCGTCCGCAACCGGCTCACCCACTCGCTGGAAGTGGCGCAGATCGGTCGGGAGTTCGGCGCCGCGCTCGGCTGCAACGCCGACGTCGTCGACACGGCCTGTCTCGCGCACGACCTGGGTCACCCACCCTTCGGTCACAACGGGGAGGCGGCCCTCGACGAGATCGCGGCGGGCATCGGCGGCTTCGAAGGCAACGCACAGACGCTGCGGATCCTCACCCGGCTCGAGGCGAAGCGCAACCACCCCGACGGGCGGCCCGCCGGCCTCAACCTGACGCGGGCCAGTCTCGATGCGGCGACCAAGTATCCCTGGCGTCGAGGCGAGGGCCCCTATGAGACAGGCAAGTTCGGTGTCTACGACGCGGACGTGACCGTTTTCGACTGGTTTCGGACCGGTGCCCCCGCGGACGTGAGATGTCTCGAGTCCCAGGTCATGGACTGGTCCGACGATGTCGCCTACTCGGTCCACGACGTCGAGGACGCCATCGCGTCGGGTTGGTTCGATCCGCGCATCCTGCGGTCCGCGATCGAGATGGCGCCGGTCCTCGACGTGGCGGGCCGCACCTACGCGCCCGATCTCGACCGGGACGCGCTCGGCACCGCCCTCGAGCGACTGTTGGCGTCCGGAGCCATCCCTGGTGCCTACGACGGCTCACGGGCCGCCCTCGCCCTGCTCAAGGACATGACGAGCCGCCTCATCGGGCATTTCGTCCGTGTCGTCGAGGACGCGACGCGGGAGCGCCACGGGCCGGGCGCGCTCACGCGGTTCGCCGCCGACCTCGTCATCCCCGACGCCACGCGCGCCGAGTGCGCGGTCCTCAAGGCGGTCGCCAACCACTTCGTCATGACGACCGACGCGCGTCTTGCCGCGATGGCCGAGCAGCGCGAGGTCGTGCGGGCACTCTTCGAGGCGTATGCCGCGGAGCCGGAGGCACGCCTCGACGGGGACCTCCGCGAGGACTTCCTGGCAGCCGGCGGCGACGACGAGCGGCTCCGGGTGCTCGTCGACCAGGTCGCCGCCCTGACCGACGTGCGGGCCCTGGCCCTCCATCGGCGTTGGGTCTGCTGAGGTGTCCGACCTGTGCGTCGGCGGGGTGTCGATGCACCCTGACGACCTACACTCACGATCAGTGAGAGGAGGGGCATGGCCGGCCTGATCAACAGCGACGACATCGCGACCGTCAAGGAGCGGTCCTCGCTGGAGGACGTCGTCCGCGAGCACGTGACCCTGCGCCGGTCCGGCTCGCGCCTCGTCGGCCTCTGCCCGTTCCACGACGAGAAGAGCCCCTCGTTCGGCATCAACCCGACCGCGGGCTTCTACCACTGCTTCGGTTGCGGCGAGGGCGGCGACGTCATCTCCTTCGTCCAGAAGGTCGAGAACCTCTCCTTCACCGAGACCGTCGAGCGCCTCGCCGAGCGCCTCGGGATGGAGCTGCGGTACGAGGGCGGGGGCGGCCGGCCCCAGGAGTCCCACGGGAAGCGCTCGCGGCTCGTCGAGGCGCACCGGGTCGCCGAGGAGTTCTACACCGACCTGCTCCTGCACCAGCAGGCCGCCCGCCCGGGCCGCGACTTCCTCCGGGCCCGCGACTTCAACAGCACCCACGTCAAGCAGTTCGGGATCGGCTTCGCCCCACGCGGCGGGGAAGAGCTCGTCCGGCACCTCCGCGCCAAGGGCTTCACGGACGACGAGCTCGTCATCGGAGGCCTCGCCGGGCGGGGGAGCCGTGGACTCTACGACCGCTTCCGGGGCCGGCTCATGTGGCCGATCCGGGACATCACCGGTGACACGATCGGTTTCGGTGCCCGGCGGATCTTCGACGACGACCGCATCGAGGCGAAGTACCTCAACACCGCCGAGACGCCGATCTACAAGAAGTCGTCGGTCCTCTACGGGCTCGACCTCGCCCGCAAGAAGATCTCGAACGAGCGGCGGGCCGTCGTCGTCGAGGGCTACACCGACGTCATGGCCTGCCACCTCGCGGGGGTCGAGACGGCCGTCGCGACGTGTGGCACGGCCTTCGGCGCCGACCACATCCAGATCCTGCGACGCCTCATGCGCGACGAGCCCGGCGTCGCCCCGGCCCGGGTCGTCTTCACCTTCGACGGCGACTCGGCCGGGCAGAAGGCCGCGATGCGGGCCTTCCGGGACGACCAGAAGTGGGCCTCGCAGTCCTTCGTCGCCGTCGAGAAGTCCGGCAAGGACCCCTGCGAGCTGCGCCAGTTCGAGGGCGATCCAGCCGTCGTCGCGCTCATCGAGGACGCGGTGCCGATGTTCGAGTTCGCCGCGCGCACGACGATCAACCGGTTCGACCTCGCGACGGCGGAGGGCCGGGTGCAGGCCCTGCGCGCCGTCGCCCCCATCGTGGCCACGATCCGCGACCAGTCCCTGCGTCCCGAGTACACCCGGGAGGTCGCCGGCATGCTCGGCGTCGAGGTCGAGCAGGTCGCCCGAGAGGTGAGCCGGGCCGGCAAGGTCACTCTCCAGGACGACCGGACTGAGCGGCATACCTCCGCGGCGGAGGACGTCGCGGAGCCGGGGCCGAGTGAGGGGCACCTGCCGATGCCCGACCCCCGCGACCCCGTGGTCGCCGCGGAGCGGCAGCTGCTGCAGGTGCTGCTCCAGTTCCCGACCGTCCTGCGCCCCGGAGCGATCGACCTGCTGACCCCGGAGGCCTTCTCTGCTCCGGCGCACCGCGCCATCTTCGACGGCATCCGCACCGTGCATGCTGCTGGTGGCTCCCCGTCCGGCCGGGCGTGGACGTCCGGGGTCACGGAGGCGGCGCCCACCGCCGTCGCGGGACTGATCAGCGAGCTCGCGGTGGCCTCGGTCCCGACGCGGATGGACGCGCTCACCGGGCTGCCGACGTCGCGCTACGTGGAGGAGCTCTTCGCCCGCGTGCGCACCATCGGCCTGACCCGCCGGATCGCGGACGCGATGAGCGAGCTGCGGCGGCTCGAGCACGCCGAGACGCCGGACCATGACCGGTCCCGTCAGCTCGGTGTCGAGCTGCAGGGGCTCCAGCGCGAGCTCGCCGCCATCAAGGAGGGGATGAGCTGATGCCACTCTTCAGGCGGCGGGGCGAGGGCCGGGCCGGAGTCCTGCGCCAAGCCGTACCGCTTGGGCACGGAGAGCAGCTCCTCGCCTGGGCCGAGGACGCCCAGAGCGGGAACCATGTCGTCGTCACGACACACGACCTGGCTCTCGTCGACGTCGACTGGCACCTCGTCTGGCGGCGGCCCTTTCACGAGGTCGACACCGCCACGTGGCACCCCGACTCCGACCTGCTGACGGTCACCTGGGTCGACGGGAGCCGGCCGGTCCAGTGGACGATCCGGGAGTCGGCGCTCTTCAAGCAGGCGCTGCGGGAGCGGGTCCAGGCGAGCGTCGTCCTCGCCGACGAGTTCCACACCGACACCCGCCGCCGGGTTCGCGTCGTGATCCGGCAGGACCTCGCCACGGGCCGTCTGCTCGAGCAGATCATCGGCGGCCGCGGGACCGACCTCGGCGACCCGGAGGTGCGGGCCGAGGCCGAGAAGCGGCTGCGCGTCCTGCGTTCCGAGGTGGGGCGCTGACGCTCCGTTCCCGGTGTCTGAGGGCTCCGTTCCGGGGTCGTCCAGAGGCGTGAGGAGATGGGCGGGAGTGGCTCGTGAGCCGATTTAATGCTCGGCCGATTCCTTTGCTATGGTTGCCCGGCAGCGATCCCCTGTAGCTCAACTGGCAGA
>NZ_JBQCCV010000237.1:0-19420 GCF_051961875.1 Intrasporangium sp.
GAGGGTCTTGGCGCGGATGGCGCGCGCCCGGCGGCGGGCGTCCGCGAGCGTGCCGGCCTCGCGCACGAGCGTCGAGAGCCGGGTCGGGCGGCCGGCGAGGAGCATGGCCAGGCCGCTCGGGTGGGCGTGGGTGAGGTCGAGGGTGCCGACGGCGAGGTCCCGGTAGAACAGCAGCGTGTTGCGCCCGCCGAGGTCGACAAGCGTGCGCTGCCAGATCTTGACGGCGGCGGCGACGCGCTCCGCGCGCGGGTCGACCGAGGCCCGCGTGGCGGTGGCCCGGCCGGCCGACGGGGCGTCAGTCATTGCTGCAGGCTAACAAGGGGTTCGTCAGGCGCCGTGGAGGACATCCCGGTATGCCGCTCACCCCCGCCCGCGCGGGACCGCGCGGGCGGGGTGAGTGCTACTCGGCCACCTGGCGCCCGGGGTCGGCGTCCCAGGCGGGCCCGAACCGCTCGGGCGGCACGGCGACGTGCACGACGCCCCTCTCGAGGTTGACCCAGGTGTGGTGCTCGTCCCGTTCCTCGGCGGGCACGATGACCTCGTGCGCGTCCGGCGCGGTGACCGGCTGATCGAGCACCGGTGCGGGTGGGATGGCCCAGTCCATGCTCACTCCCCTCGTCGTGCTGTGACCATAGCCCGCCGGGCGTGCGCCGTCACTCGCTGGCGAGCGCGACGGCCGGCGCGACGCGGGCGGCCCGTCGAGCGGGCAGGACCGAGGCGAGCAGTCCGGCGACGAGCGCGAGCGCGACGACGAGGCCGAGGCGCTCCCATGGCACCGACAGGATGGCGGTGTTCTCCGCGCCGAGGATGGCGCGAACGCCGGCCCACCCGTAGCCGATTCCGAGCACACAGCCGACGACCGCGCCGACCGCGGCGAGGATGAGCGCCTCGATCGCGACGGTGAGCCGCAGCTGGCCGCGGGTCAGTCCGATCGCGCGCAGCAGCGCCGACTCGCGGGTCCGCTCGAGGACCGAGAGCGACAGGGTGTTGCCGACGCCGACCACGGCAATGAGCACGGAGATCCCGAGCAGGGCCGTGACGACGAGCAGCACGACGTCGAGCGCCTGGCCGAGCTGCGCCCGCTCCGGCGCCGAGCCGCCCACCACCAGGCCCGGCACGTCGGACGCGGCAGCGTTGACCGTCTCCATCGCCTTGGGCACGTCGACGCCCTCGCGCAGCCGCAGCCACACCTCCGCGGTGCTCCCGGCCGGCGCCAGGCGCCGCAGGTCCGCCTCCACCGCGAGGTAGGGATGGGGCAGCCGGCCTCCGACGTGCACCACGAGAGTCGTATGCCGCTCACCCACCTTCACGGTGACCCGCTCCCCCGTGGTCAGCTGGGCGTCCTGAGCGACGTCCCGGTCGACCAGGAGGGTCCCAGGAGTGGCCGCCGCGAGGAGCGCCGGCTCGCGGAGCACCTGGGCCACGTTCGTCGGGAGGCCGGTCAGCGGCATACCCTCCGCTATCGACGAGCCCGCGGGGCCGCTCATCTCGACCGTCGCCTGCGGGAGCCGCGCGGCGGCGGCCACCTCGGGCAAGCGTTCGAGGCGGCTGACCGGGTCGGCCGGGAGCCTGCCGGCCGACCCGCTGACCATGACGTCGACCGGATAGTGGCTGTCGATCTCGTGGGCGACGCTCTCGCTGGCGGACTGGCCGCCGACGAGCATCATCGCGATGAGCGAGACCCCGACCAGCAGGGCCGCCGACGTCGCGGCGGCCCGGGAGGGGTTGCGGACGGCGTTGTCGACGGCGAGCTCTCCGGGCGGGCCCGCGATCCGGCCGGGAAGCCGACCGAGCAACCGCGCGACGGCGGGGACGTAGCGGCTCGCGAGGAGCAGGATGCCGAGGAACGAGACGGCCCCACCGAAGATCGCGACGAGCAGTCCCTGCGTCATGGCGGACGGGCCTGCCAGGGCGGGGCCGCCGACGAGCAGCGCCGTCCCGCCGAGGGCCAGCACGACCGCGACGACGAGCCGGACGACCGAGGCCTTCGAGCGGCCCACCGCGGGCAGGGCCGGCCGGAGCGCCTCGAGCGGCGCGACCCGACCCGCCCGCCACACCGGGAGCGAGGCGGCGAGGACGGTGACGACGACACCGGCCACCGCGGGCACGACCAGCGGTGCCGCGTCGAGGGTGAGGGTCAGGTGGGGCAGCCCGAGCGCGGCGCTCGCGTTCGCGATCCGGGCGAGGATGGCAGCGAGGCCGATCCCGACGGCGAGGCCGGCGAGGGCCCCGAGGAGCCCGACGACGAACGACTCGACGAGGGCGAGCCGGCGCACCTGGCGACCGGTGGCGCCGACGCAGCGGAGCAGGGCGGTGTCCCGGCGCCGACGCGCGATGAGGATGGCGAAGGTGTTGCCGATGACGAGGGCGGACACGAAGAGCGCGACCGTGGCGAAGGCAAGCAGCATCGTGCCGAGCACGTCGACGTGCCCGGTGGCCTGGACCAGCAGCCTCTCGGCCTGCTCGTCCCCGGTGCGCACCACGAAGGAGTCCCCGAGGGCGGCGGCGACCTCGCCGCGCACGAGATCGGCGGATGCGCCGGCCGCCCCGGCGACGTCCACCTCGTCGTAGCCCGGCTCCCCCGTCCAGGCCGTGACCTCCACGGCGCCCGCTAAGGCGACCGGCGTGGACCCGTAGCGCGGGTCGGCGGCGGCATCGACGACGCCGACGACGGTGACGGTGCGCGGCTTCTCTGCGCCGGGCGCCCCGAGGCTGACGTGGTCACCGACGCCGAGATCGGTCCCGGCCGCCGCCGACGTGGAGAGCGTGATCTCTCCAGCGGCAGCCGGCAGCCGTCCCTGGACGACCTTGGCCGCGCTCGTCGGGGAGGGCGGCGTCGAGACCCGCACGTGCCGTGGCCCGCTGGAGAGGTCCAGCTCGATCCAGCCGGTGTGCTGCACGAGGACGTCGGCGACGCCCGCGGTGTGACGCAGCCTCTGGACGGCGGACTCGGGGATCGGCCCGCTGTCCCCGGGCAGCACGACGGCGGCGTAGTGCGACAGGTCGCCGGTGAGGGCGGCCTTGGTCGAGGACTTCAGGGAGGTCGTCAGCGTCATGCTCGCGGCGACGAAGGCGACGCCGATGACGACCGCGAGGATCGGCGCGACGTAGCGGCGCGCCTGCTGCCGCAGCGACGCGATGGTCAGGGTCAGCACGTCAGGCCCCCAGGGTGCGCATGGCGTCGAGGACGGTGTCCGCGTCCGGGTGGGCGAGCTCGCCCGCCACCCGGCCGTCGGCGAGCAGGACGACGCGGTCGGCGTAGGTCGCGGCGCGCGGGTCGTGGGTCACCATGACGACGGTCTGGCCGAGCTCGCGCACCGACGTGCGGAGGAAGGACAGCATCTGCGCCCCGGTCTGAGAGTCGAGGGCGCCGGTCGGTTCGTCGGCGAAGATGACGTCCGGGCGGGTCAGCAGCGCCCGGGCGACGGCGACGCGCTGCTGCTGGCCGCCGGAGAGCTCGCTCGGCCGGTGGTCGAGCCGGTCCGCAAGTCCGAGGACGTCGACGACCCGGCCCATCCAGTCGCGGTCGGGACGCCGGCCGGCGAGCTTGAGGGGAAGCAGCATGTTCTGCCTCGCGGTCAGCATCGGCAGGAGGTTGAGCGACTGGAAGACGAAGCCGACCCGCTGGCGCCTAAGCAGGGTCAGGGCGCGGTCGCCGAGGAGGGTCAGATCGGTGTCGCCGAGGAAGACGTGCCCGGAGGTCGGGGTGTCGAGGCCGGCCAGGCAATGCATGAGGGTTGACTTGCCGGAGCCGGACGGGCCCATGATGGCGGTGAGCCGGCCGGCGGCGAGGTCGACGGACACGTCGTCGAGGGCGCGGACGGCGGTGCCGGCGGAGCCGTAGAGCTTCGTGAGGTTGCGGGCGCGGGCGGCGGGCCTGGGGCGCGAGCCGGGTGTCGGCGCGAGGGTGCCTGTCGTCGGGTGGGTCGTCATGGTGCCACCCTCTCGGCGCCACCACCGGCCCCACATCGGCGCTGGGACCGAACCTGTCGGCGTCGGACTACGACCGTGGTCGTACCTGCACGAGCCCGGTCTCGTAGGCCAGCATGACCATCTGGACGCGGTCGCGCAGTGCGAGCTTGGCGAGGATCCGGCCGATATGGGTCTTGACGGTGGCCTCGGCCAGGTGGAGGGCCGCTGCGATCTCGGTGTTCGTCAGGCCCTGACCGATGGCGGTGAGGACCTCGATCTCGCGGGGGGGTCAGCGGTGAGAGCCGTTGCGCCGCTTGGTGGTTCGCAGCCTCGACGTCGCGCGGGTCCTCTGGCAGGTGGGCCGAGAAGTGATCGAGGAGGCGCCGCGTCGTGCTCGGCGCGATGACGGAGTCGCCGCGATGCACGGCGCGGATCGCAGCAAGCAGGTCGGTCGGTCCGGCGTCCTTGAGGAGGAACCCGGCCGCCCCGGCCTTGAGCGCCGCGAACGCGTACTCGTCGAGGTCGAAGGTGGTGAGCACCACGACGCGGGGCGGGTCCGGACGCGTGAGCAGCTCGCGGGTCGCGGCGACCCCGTCGAGGCGCGGCATCCGGATGTCCATCAGGACGACGTCCGCCGCCATGCGGGCCAGCAGGTCGAGGGCCACCTGGCCGTCGCCTGCCTCACCGACGACGACCATGTCGTCCTGCGCGTCCAGAACCATCCGGAAGCCGGCCCGGACGAGCTGCTGGTCGTCGACGAGGACGATCCGGATCCGGCTCTCTGCGGGCGTGTCCGTCACGCGGATCTCCTTGTCGTCAGGGGAAGCTCGGCTCGCACACGATAGCCGCCGCCGGGTCGCGGGCCGGCCTCGAGCACGCCACCCGTCGCCAGGGCTCGCTCGCGCATCCCGACGAGGCCGTTGCCGCCGCCGTCGTCCACGGCGGCGGCGCCGCGCCCGTCGTCCTCGACCTCGACGATGAGGGGGTCATCGTGGGTGATGACGACCTGGACATGGGCCGCCGGGCCTGCGTGTTTGAGGACGTTCGTCAGCGCCTCCTGCACGATGCGGTATGCCGCGAGCTCGACCTCCCTCGGGACCGACCCGGCCGCTCCCCTGACCTCTAGCGCCACATCGTGGCCGGCGGCGCGAACCCGCGCCACGAGGTCACCGACGTCTGCAAGCGAGGCGGTCGGCGCGTATTCCGCTGCGCCGTCACCGGATTCACGCAGCACCCCGACGAGGCGGCGGGTCTCGTCGAGCGCCTCACGAGCGGTCGCACTGATCGTCTGCAACACCGCCGACGCATGACCGCGCGTCCACGCGGGAGCGTGCTCCGCGGCATACGCGGCCCCGTCGGCCTGGACCACCACGACCGAGAGGCTGTGCGCGACGATGTCGTGCATCTCGCGCGCGATGCGTCCCCGCTCGGCCTGGGCGGCGAGCTGGGCGCGCTGGTCCCGGTCGCGGCGGAGGGCCGCGTTCTGCTCCGTGAGGTGGGCGACGACGCGGAGGCGGGAGCGCTTCACGTCGCCGGCGAACCACGCCATGACGGGCAGGCCCACGAGGAGCCCGAAGGACATCAGCAGTGCGTAGCGGTTCCCGGGCGTGATGCCGAGGCCGAAGAGCGCGAGAAAGGCTCCGATGACCCCGACCCCGAGCCCGGCCCACCGGAGACCGGGGTGGCGGCCGTACGCCGCGAGGGCGTAGGTCGCGAAGAGGAAACCGACGTCGGAGATCATCGGCCGGGCGAGCGAGAGCTGCAGCGCACACGCGAGCGAGACGACCGTGAAGACCAGCGTCGGGGCGCGGCGACGGAGGACGAGCGGGAGGGTCTGGGCCGTGCCGATGAAGAGGTAATCCGGGCGCACCGGACCAGACATGACGAGGAAGGCGAGCCAGAGCCCGAGGCCGAGGACGCCGTCGATGAGGAGGGCATGCCGCTGCGGCCAGGTGTAGAGGCGCGTCAGCAGGCCCGTGTCGCGGGTCGGTTCGGTCGGCACGAGCCAGAGCGTAAGGGGCCGGACCGCACCGGTGCGTCAGTCCTGGGTCTGATCCTCGCCGGGCTCGGCTGGACGGTGGAGCGGCTCGCTCGGAGGCGGCTGGAGCGTGATGCGGATGATGCCGCGCTCGAAGTCGCGCAGCGGGTCGCCCTCGGACCCGGGGATCTGCGCCTCGATGCGCTTGCGGTCGCGCTCCTCGGCCAGGTGCTTGTGGCCAGGGTTGAAGATCTCGATGAGGCCGTCCCACGACATGCGTTTACCGTATGCCGTCATGTATACCGGCGGGGGCGGTTACGAGGGCTCGGCGGGTTCGGTGCCTGGCTCGATATGGGTGCTGGCGTCAGAGTTTGGCTCAGAGCTCGCGGATGACGCGCGCCGGCGAGCCGACGGCGATGACGTCGGCCGGCAGGTCGCGGGTCACGACCGACCCGGCGCCGACGACCGTGTTTTCGCCGATGGTCACGCCCGGGCAGACGATGACGCCGCCACCGAGCCAGACGTTGTCGCCGATCATGATCGGCTCGGCTGCCTCCCACTTGTCACGGCGCGGACCGGGGTCGAGGGGGTGCGTGGCCGTGAGCAGCTGGACATTCGGCCCGATCTGGACGTCATCGCCGATCGCGACGCGGGCGACGTCGAGGCTGACGAGGCCCCAGTTCGCGAAGGAGCGCGCGCCGAAGGTGGTCTGGTAGCCGTAGTCGCAGCGGAACGGCGGGCGGATCTCGCTGTCCTCGCCGAAGGATCCGAGCAGCTCGGTGAGGACGCGCCGGCGGCCGACGTGGTCGGTCGGGTCCATGGTGTTGTACTCGTGGCTGAGGCGCTGGGCGCGGGCCGACTCCTCGGCGAGCTGGGGGTCATCGGCGATGTAGAGGTCACCGGCGAGCATGCGGTCGCGCATCGTCCGCTGGTCCGGGGACTGGCCGTCGAGGGGCTGCTCGAGCTGCTGGTCTGCGTGCTGCTGCTGCGCGTGCTGCCGGTCCATGGGTACGACGGTATCGACTTGTCCGGAGCCGGTCGGCGTCAGCACTCCGGCTCGGTGCCGGGACGGACGGGCAGGAGGGCGTGTTCGAGAATCACGCCGGGACGGTAGCAACGGGTCAGGCCCCGACGCGCGCTCGGCCGGTGGTCGAGGCCGGCGCGGTGGCGGTCAGGGCAGGCGGATGTCCGCGACGACCATGTTGTGGTCGGACGGACGGGCGCAGTCGGTCTTGGCCAGGAGGTTCTCCCAACGCGGAGCTCCTGAGACGCCCTTGACCGCGACGACGTCGAGCCGGCTCCCCCACCCGCTCCCCGGCACGCTGAGGGTGCAGGCGAAGTGGTTCATCGTGGTGTACCGGTCGTTGACGCGGGTGACGGCGGCGGCCGTGTCGTAGTAGCCGGCGGACACGAGGGCGTCGTGTGCGTCATACCCGCCCTGGTTGTTCTGGTACGTGTTGAGGTCGCCGGCGAGCACGACGGGCAGCCCGCCGGTGTTGAGCTGCGCGATGCGGCTCATGACGGCCCTGAGCTGCGTGGCGCGCAGCTTCTCGTAGGTGCGTTCCGTCGCCTGGTTGGTGCTCTGTCGCTGGTCGAGGTGGACCGACACGACGTAGAACTGCTTACCGGTGGCGCGGTCGGCCATGAGCGCGTAGGAGGCTCGGCGGCGGCTCCACGCGCTGTCTCCGCTCAGCATCGGCAGGACGATGGTGCAGGAGCTCGAGTAGCTGTTGTTGGTGAGCGGCTTGCTGTCGGAGCGGTCCGGGCAGGAGCTGACGACCCGGAAGCGACTCGTGTCGTAGAGGATGCGCGCCCCCTGGATCGCCTCGGGGCTTCCCGGCGCGATGAAGCGGCTGCTGCGGACCAGCTGGTAGCGGCCCCCGCCCTGCGCCTTGAGGGTGTTCAGGAGGCTCTGGATCTGGGTGAGCGAGTCGATGGCGGCGGGCGTGGTGCTGCCGTCCGCGCGTCCGATCCCGAGCTCCTGCAGGGACACGATGCCGGGGTTGCGGGACAGGATCGTCTTGGCGATGCCCGGCACCCGGGCGGTCCAGGCGCGCACGCCGCTGCTCGCCGTCGCCGTGTGCACGTTGTAGGTCGCGACCCGCAGGCTGGTCCCCCGCGCCGACGGGGTGGCCGGCTGGACGGGCACGTTCTGCAGGTACGGCCAGTTCCGGACGGCGGTGCCCGCCTTCGTCTGGTTGACCGCCTTGAACCGGTAGTGGAGGTGGTTCGCGGAGGCAGCGGGCGCCCCGGCCGACGCGACCTGCGCGGCGGTCAGGGTGACCGAGCGGCGGTTCGCCGGGATCGTGAAGTACTTCGCGTTGCGGCCGTGGTCGGGCAGCACCGGGTCCCCGACCTTGAAGGTCGTCAGGCCGGTCTCGATGACGAAACCGGTCGTGTTCGCGCCGGAGGCGGCCCAGGTGAAGGTCACCTGGCCGGCATTGGGGCCGGGCTTGGCCGTGACCGAGGAGATCGTCCCGGGCGTCGCGGGTGCCGCCTCGGCTGCCGGTGCCGTGGTGAGGGCGGTCGCCCCGGCCGCGGCGGCGGCGAGGATGGCGGGGACGATCGGGCGACTGCGGCGCACGGGGACTCCAGCTGACGGTGCTTCAGGACGGGCGTGAAGCAGGCTAATCGCCGGTCTGGGCGTGGCGTGGCGGTTTGGGCAAACTCCGCACATCGGACATTTCGCCGGTTGGACGCGGCGGTCAGCCCAGTCGCGTGGTCACGATCTCGGCCACCTTGCGGACCTGATTCACCGCCTCCGACGGGTCACCGATCACTTTCCGCTGCGTCACCTGGACGTAGACGATCAGGTTGGCCCGGTGCAGGACGACGTTGGCGAAGTCCTCGTAGTAGACCGTGTCCTGCCGCCCGGGATCGGTGTGGCCGAGCTGCTGGATGAACCCCTTCCAGCCGGGGAGCTCGAGCGGGCGGCTGCTCATCCGGTAGGTCCCGAGGATCGGCGGCGGCCCGCCGGGCACCTCGTACTGTGCCGGGCACTTCGCCAGGGCTGCCATCACCTCGCCCATGGCCTTGTCGGCGATCGTGTCGCTGCCGAACCTCAACGCGCCCTGGAGGATCGTCGGGGCCATGAAGTCGCTGTCCGACACCGGTGCGACGACGAACCGCTGTACGGGCTCGGCGGCGAGCGGCTCGATCACGTTGGTGACATCGCCAGGGGCGTTCGACCGGTTGACGAGCGGGCAGGTCTCGATCGCGGTCTCCGGCACGAAGTTGTTGTGCGAGTGGAAGTCCTTGTCGTACCAGTACTCCTCGACCTCGGGACCGAGGTCTTTCGCCTTGAAGTACGCGCCCTTCACATCATCCGCCGTGTAGGCCGTCTTGGTGGCCGCCGCCGGGGGCGGCGTGCTCGAGCAGGCGGCGAGGGGCAGGGCGAGCGCGACGGCAGGGGCCATTGCGACGGCTCGCCACCGGGCGGGAACCGCGCGCCTCACTGCTCCGCGCCCTGGTCGGAGGAGGCGTAGTGGGAGCGCAGCGTGTTCTTCAGCGTCCATCCCCCGTTGCCCAGTGCGAGGACGACGTCGGTGCCGTACTTCAGCGTGTGGTCCGGGGCGAACCGGAGCGGGCCGAGGAACGTGGTGAACCGCTCGTCGAGCCGCGACAGCTCGGCGCTGTTGCGGGCCGCGTCGACGGTGCCCGTCTGGGTCACCGAGCGTCCGAGGGCCCGCACTGCGTCATACGCCAGCATGGCGTCCCGCGACGGGGCCCGGTTGTAGAGCTTCTCGAACCGGGCCGCCCAGGCCGCCGCGGCGGGCAGGTTCTGGGCGCTCCCGGGGACCACCGTGTAGACGTTCTCACCGGCGGGGCCGGCCGCCGCCGTGAAGCCCGCCTGCTCCGCCTGCGCGGACAGGATGACGGTGCCCGAGTAGCCCTTGCGGCGCAGGGCCGCGAGCAGGTCCGCGCCCGGCTTGGCGTCGCCGGACCAGTAGACAGCGTCCGGCCGGGGCTTGAGGGCCACGTCGACAACGGTCGCCAGCCCTGCTGCAGCTGTGTCCCAGTGCTGCCGGGTCACGAGCTTCGGCACGGGGCTCGCGAGCTGGCTCACTCGGTCGGCGAGGGATTCCGCCTCGGCCGCGCGACTGGAGATGACGGCGAGCCGTTGCGCATCGAGATAGGAGAGCCAGTGCACCGTGGCGAGCGCGGCTTGGTAGGGAGTGGAGTCCATGAGGTAGGCGGCACCAGCGTCTTCGGAGACGACGTCCTCACCGTGGGCACTGCTGACAAGCAGGGGCAGCCCGGCCGGCGCGACGGCCTTGATCGCCCCCTTCGCGGCGTCGTCGCAAACGGTTCCCACGATCCCGGCAACCTTTACGGCGACCAGCTTTCCTACGGCGTCGCGGGCCCCCGCGTCCGTGCACGCGTCATCCTCGACCGTGACAGAGACGTGCCGCCCGATGACGCCGCCGCGGGCGTTGAGGTCGCGTTCGGCCATCCGGGCGCCGTCCGCGAGGTCCTGCCCGCGGGCCGCCTCGGTCCCAGTGAGCGGCGCGAGCACGCCGAAGGTGATGGGCGCACGGGGGGCGTCCGGCGTGCTCGGGGCGTCCGAGCACGCGGTCAGGGAGAGGGCTGCGACGAGGATGCCGGCTCCGAGGATCGGCCGGGATCGGCGACGGGCCGGGAGGTGAGACATGGACGGAGCCTTTCGGGGTGCTGCGCGGCAAGTCCGGTGCAGCGTGAGTCAGGAGGGAGCGCCCCTGCCGAGGCCGGCAGGGGCGCTCCGTCCGCTGCGTCAGCTACTTCTCGCAGGAGTTCCAGCAGACCTTCTTCTCGCTCTTGCCGGGGACCTCCCCGTTGTACTTGATGACGTCGATGCCCCGGCCGTAGTCGGAGACGTAGACGTAGTCACCGTGCCAGTAGGCCGCCGACGCGTCGCTGCCCTCGACGGCCGGCTTGTCGCCGCCCGCCGCCCGGTCCGGCACCCGGAACCAGCCGACCTGCTGCGGGTCGGTCGGGTCCGAGATGTCGAGGAAGCGGACGCCTTGCTCGTAGAACGCGATCGCGACGATGTTGCCGTTGACCGTGAACCAGTGGGCGGAGCAGTCACCGGCCTTGCCGGTCGGGTCGACGTAGTGACCCGGCTTGCCACCAGGGCTGTACGACGCGAGCTTCGTCAGCTTCGGGATGCCTCCAGCGCCGACGTTGTCCGCGTCGTAGGTGCCCGTGAGTGAGGTGACGTAGAACTGCCCGGCCTTGCTGCAGCTGGTCTGGTTGTTCTCGTTGGTGATGAGCAGCACGTCGCCCTTCGGCTGGTCGCCGAGCTGGTTCGGGAAGCGGTAGGCGTTGTGGAGGAACAGGCCCTCGGCGCCGGAGATCGAACCGCCCGCGTAGGGGATCGGGTCGTATGGCGTGGCCATCCGCTTCTCGCCCGTCGTCGGGTCGAGGTGCTTGCCATCGGTCCAGTAGCCGCGCACACCGCCGCTGCCGGAGACCCAGACGACCCCGTCGAAGCCGACGTCGACCGAGTGGGTCGAGCCGGACGTCGCCCCGGTGCGGCGCACGTCGGAGGCGAACGGCTTGTCGTAGGTGAACGGGTGGTTGACGTCCCGGACGTCGGTCACCGCCACCGGGCTTGCGATGCCGCGTACGCCGCTGCCGACGGACCAGATGAACCGGCAGTCGTTGAGGCAGGTTGCGGTGTGCCCGAGCGGCACCTTGTGGAAGCCGAGGACCTTCGGGTGCCACGGGTCCTTGATGTCGATCGTGAACAGGCCCTTGGTCCCCGAGTCCCGGGTCATGTAGACGAGCTTTCGCCTGCTGTCGACGGTGAGGTTCTCACCCTCCCAGAACTGGGTCATCGTCTCGCCCGGCTGCTTGAGCTCTGGCACGGTGACAGCGGAGATGTAGCTCGGGTGGGCCGGGTCCTTGAGCGACCAGATCGCCAGGCCACCAGTGCCGTTCGCCACCATGACGTCGTAGCCGAGGTTCTCGTAGTGGACGAAGTTGAGCGCCGAGAACGCCGGGCACCCGGTCGCCTTGTATGCCGGGCACTTGCCGTTCGGCGACAGGACGCCCCGGACGCTGTCGACCAGCTCGACGTTGTCCGAGTGGGTGGCGTTGTCGGGGCGGAACCCGGTGTCGGGCAGGGTGGCGGCACCTTCGGTCGAGGTTCCGGGGGTGATCCGGGAGAAGGAGGCGGCCTCCTTGTCGGCAGTGTCTGCTGCCGCGGCCGCTGCTGCCTCCGCCTGGGCCGACCGATCGGCCAGGGCCGAGTAGGCGAGCTGCGCCTGCGCGGCGTCCGCCGCAGAGGCGGCCGCCTTGTCTGCTGCCGCATTCGCCCGGTTGCGGTCCGACTTCGCCCCGGTCGAGTCGGCGATGGCGGCGAGCCGCTCGGCCTCTGCGGCGTCCTGGTCGGCGATGGTCTGTGCCCGGGACAGCCGCTCGGCGCCCTTGGCGGCGTCCTTGGCCGCGGTGTCCGCCGCGTTCTGGGCCTTGGTCGCCTCGGCCTTGGCGGCGTTCACCGACCCTTGGGTGACGGGGTTGGGAAACGGGTCGGCGCTGGCGAGACCGAGGGAAGAAAACTGAAGGGCGACCACAGCGGCTGCTGCGATCACCCCACGGGCCAGGATCTTGGCGTGCACGAATACCTACCTTTGGTTCGGCGACGTCGCGCCGATCCAACATTGCATCGGCACTGATTTCGCGGACGCTATCGGGGGCGTAGGTACACCGTCAATGGTTGGGAGCGTTGAAGGTTCGGCCCCCTGCTACGCTCTGCCGTTCAACGGGGCCGGGCAATCGGCGCCTTGACCGAGGAGATCGGGTGAGCACGACACCGCTTCGTCTGCGCCTTCGGCCCGTTCCGCGGCTGATGCTTCGCCTCGGCACAGTGGCTGCCCTAGTCCTGGGCATGGTCACTCTTGGCGGCGCGGCCGCCCAGGCACATGTGACGGTGCAGCCGGGTACGGCCCAGCAGGGTGGCTACGGCGCACTCTCCTTCCGGGCGCCGACCGAGAAGGACGACGCGAGCACGGTCAAGGTCGTCGTCCAGTTCCCGCTCGACACCCCCTTGGCCTCCGTATCGGTCAAGCCGCACCCCGGGTGGTCCTACTCCGTCACCAAGGCGGCGCTTGCGACTCCGGTGACCGCGCACGGTCAGAGCATCACGGAGGCAGTGCAGCAGGTCGAGTGGACCGCGGACCGACCCGAGGCTGGCGTGAAGCCGGGTGAGTTCGACGAGTTCACTGTGAGCGCAGGCCCGTTCCCGGAGACCGACCAGATGGTCTTCAAGGTCCTCCAGTACTACAGCGACGGCGACGTCGTGCGGTGGATCCAGGAGCCGGCGGAGGGTGCCTCACTGGACCGGCCTGCCCCTGTCCTGAAGCTCACCCCCAAGGCGACCGGCAACGCAGCCGCCTCGAACGCCGGAGGGAGCGACGCCGCGGGGTCTGCGTCCGGCTCAGGCATCGCGACGTGGCTGTCCGGTGCCGCCCTGCTCGTCTCCCTGGCCACAGCGGGTTGGGTGGCCGTGGGGCCCCGGCGGCGCAGTATGGCGCCACAGGTGGCGCCGGCCCCGACGGCCGGCGAACCGGCTCCCTCCCGGACCCCATAGGTGGCGTCCGGGCGGATGTCGCGGGACCGACGGCTCGTCCGGGCCGCCGGTCCCGTGCTCGCAGCGCTCGCCTTCGCGGTGCTCCAGATCGTCGGTGGGCTGAACCTGCCCCACGCGCAGGCGCATGCCGACCTGCTCGAGGCACACCCCCAGGACGACAGCGTGGTGAGGACCGTCCCGGACCGGATCTGGCTCCGCTTCAGCGAGGCGGTCATGCTGGGCCCACGGTCGATCCAGCTGCTCGACGCGAACGGCGACCCGATCTCGACCGCTCCCCCCGTGCATCTCGCCGGCGCCGTGGACACCGCGGCGGTCACGCCACCCGCGGACCTGCCCGACGGGACGTATGTCGTCTCGTGGCGGGTCACCTCGGCCGACTCCCACGTTGTCGCCGGGGCCTTCCGGTTCAGCGTCGGCGCGCCCTCGGCGACGAGTGCGGCCACCGTCGAGCCCCCGGATGCGGGCCCTGTCCTGCCCGTGCTCGATGCCGTCGGCCGCGGGGTCGCCTTCCTCGGGCTCGCCCTCGCGACCGGTGGGTGGCTCCTCGTCATCGTGCTGTGGCCGAATGGGATGCACGACCGTCGCGCGTGCCGCCTCGTCTGGGCGGGTCTCGGTGCCCTCGCCGTGGCCAGCGTCGTCATCTTCCTCGTCCAGGCGCCGTATGCCGAGGCCCGGCCGCTCTCGCACGCGCTCTCCCCCGACCTGCTCGCGCAGACCGCGGGGACCCGGCTCGGCATCGCTGTCCTCGTGCGGCTCGCGCTCGTCGCCGTGCTCGCGCTGTGCTTCGCGCGTCTGGTGCGCCAGGCTCACCTCGGTGCATCGCGCGATCTCCAGCAGGCGCCGGACGCGAGCCCAGCGCCATACCGAGTGGCCCGCGCGTGGGCAACCGCGTATGCGGTGCTCGCGGCCGGGCTGCCCCTCACGTGGACGCTCGCCGACCACGCCCAGAGCGGCGACCAGGTCGCGATCGCGGTTCCCGCGACGACCCTGCACCTGCTCGCCATGGCGCTGTGGCTCGGCGGCCTGGTCGTGCTGCTGGCCCGGGTCATCGGCCGGGCCGCGGCAGACCGGACCGGTGCGGCGGACAAGGTTGACCTCGCGCCTGCACTGCAACGCTTCTCGCGGCTCGCACTGTGGTGCTTCGTCGTGCTGGCCGTCACCGGGACCTACCTCGGCTGGCGCCAGGTCGGCGAGCCGGGCGCCCTCGTCGGCACGAGGTTCGGCCTGCTCCTCATCGCCAAGCTCGCACTCGTCCTGCTTGTCGTCGTGCTCGCCGACCGCGCGCGGAGGTTCGTGTCGCGCCATACGCGGTCTGTCGGCGCCGACGCGGACGGTGCGTCTAGCCCGGCGACCGTTGATGCGGCGCCGTTGCAGGAGCGGCGCCGGCTGCGCACCTCGGTTGCGGTCGAGGTCGTCGTGGGCCTGCTCATCCTCGGCGTGACGTCAGTGCTCGTCGACACCGCTCCCGCCCGGACGAGCTATTCGCCGCCGTTCCGGGCGACCGTCCATATCGGCGATGACTTCGCGGTGGACCCCGCCCTGTCGGGAGGCCGCCTCGAGATCGCCATCAGCCCCGCGCGCAGGGGGACGAACGCCGCCGACATCTACCTCCGCAGCGTCTCGGGCGATCTCGTCGACGTCCCGCAGCTCGAGGCCACCCTCATCGACCCAGCCGACCCTGAGGTGCGCTTCGAGGTCCCCATCGCGGGGGTCGAGCCAGGCCACTACTCCGCGGACGCCCTGTCTGTGCCGTACGTCGGCGACTGGCAGCTGCGCCTCACCGCCCGGCTATCCGAGTTCGACGAGGCGTCGATCTCCGTCCCGTTCCGCGCTCGGTGAGCGGGCGAGCGCGCGGACGGGCCTAGACGTTCGCGACCCATTCGCCGAAGAAGAGTGCCAGGCCTGCGCCGATGCAGATGCCGGCGATGATCCAGAAGCGGGCGACGATGGTGACCTCGGACCACCCGACCATCTCGAAGTGGTGGTGCAGCGGGGCTATGCGAAAGACCCGCTTGCCGGTCAGCTTGAAGCTGATGACCTGGATGATGACCGAGGCGGTGACGATGACGAAGAGGCCACCCAGAACCACCAGCAGCAGCTGCGTGTGGGTGAGGATGGCCAGCCCCGCCAAGGCCGCACCGAGGGAGAGCGAGCCGGTGTCGCCCATGATGATCTGGGCCGGCGAGGCGTTCCACCACAGGAACCCGAAGCAGGCACCGCCGATCGCGCACGAGACGACGGCCAGGTCGAGCGCGTCGCGCACGTTGTAGCAGCTCAGCCCGGGCATCACGTCACAACCTTGGTTGTACTGCCACATGCTGATCACCGTGTAGGCGCCGAACACCATGACCGAGGCCCCGGTGGCCAGGCCGTCCAGGCCGTCGGTGATGTTCACGCCGTTCGAGGCCCCCGCGATGAGCACGTTGGCCCATGCGATGAACAGGATCACCGCCACCGCCGGGCCGGCGAAGGCGAGATCGACGTGGGTATCTCTGATGAAGGAGATCGCAGTCGAGGCGGGCGACAGTCCCTGCTCGTCGGTCACCAGCAGGGCGGCCAAGGCGAAAGTGACGGTGACCAGCGTCTGGCCGATGAGTTTCTGCTTTGCCGTGAGGCCGAGGCTGCGCTCCTTCCGGATCTTGGTGTAGTCGTCGAGGAACCCGACCAGGCCGAGTCCGGTGAGCAGAAAGAGCACGAGCAGGGCACTGAGCGAGATGCCGCTGTGGGTCACCTTGAGCACCCCCGTGACGCTCAGGATCTGGAGCATCGCGTGTGAACCGAAGTAGCCGACAAGCGCCGCGCCAATGATCACCGCGCCACCCATGGTGGGCTTTCCCCGCTTGACGTGGTGATGGATGAGGTCGTCACGAATGAACTGGCCGTAGCGGCGCCGGACGAGGAATGCGATGAACGGTTTCGTGCCGAGCAGCGCCACCGCCATCGAGATACCGCCAGCCAGCATGACGTCCACCATCGGATCTCGTGCTGCCCTTTCATCCACCGACGGGAGTTGCGGTTTCACCGGGAGACCGGCGATCCGTCCATGTCGCCTTGGCCAAGTCGCCGATCCAACCTAGATCAGATGGCCACGCTGACCGGGGACCCATACGCGCGTCGAGGTGTCGGCGCGGGCTGAGGGCTGCCCGTCACCGCAGGGCTGCTGCCGCGCACCACGCAGCAAGTGCACCTTTCACTCGTCTTCCGTCGGCCCTGGGTCTCGACCTTCCTCATCGCCGCCGGGAAGGACCTGCTCGACCAGGTCGCCCGCCTTGTCCACTGCGCTTGTGAGCTTCTCCTTCACGCCGCTCGAAATGTTTCCGACCTTCTCCTCCACCGTGTCCATGGCGCCCTCGACCTTGTGCTGGACCACGGTGCTCGCGACACTTCGGACCGTATTCCTGGCGCCCTCGTTGAGCACGTCAGGGAGTGTCGCGCCGCCCTTGCCGTACAGGTCGAGCCGATTGGTGGCTTCGGCGAAGCGCAGGTACGTGTCCACGCTGGCAACCACGATGCGGGCATCGATGGTCAAGAGCTCGATGCCGACGAGGGACACCCGGACGTAGGCATCGATGACGATCCCCTTGTCCAGCACGATGTCGATGACGTCGGCGAGTCCACTGGGCGCTGGCCGTGCCAGGTAACCCGATCCTTGCTCCCGCATTCTCGCCCCCCCGGGCCTCTGGTCCTCACCGGCCGATCTCGGAACGGGTTACTACCCAGTGGCCTGCACTTGTGTCACATGGGGCAGGCTGAGGACGATCACCGGGATGCGGCGGCGAGGACTGCCCCGGCCAGCTCGCCGAGGCCGCCGAGCACGCAGTGGCTCTGCTGGACGGCAGGCCCCCTGCTTCGCCCTTCCTCGGCCGCTCGAGGCACATTGGATCGATGGGCCACCACCCTCCGCTGCCCTGTGACCGTCTTCGTCGAGCGGAGCCCGAGTTGCTTCAGGGGTTGCACCACGGCCCCCAGCAGGGACTTTCGGCCATACTCCCCCCTCGTGGCGTATGGCTGAAACTATCTGACCTGCGGAAACGCCGATCCTGGGGCATTCAGCGGACCGGAACTCGGATGACGCCCCCAGCCGACTTGGAACGTCCCACTGCTACCTCTGGAACGCTATGTCGCGATGGGGTCGGCTGGACGCATGCACCGCGCCCCGGTGGGTACGACCCGACGGTCCAATCCACCGATTCAGGGAGCACACATGTCGGACGATGCCAAGGTTGCCAAGGAACTCGTGGAGACGCTGAAGGACGGCGAGCGCGGCTTCGCCTCCGCCGCCGAAAAGCTGCGGGGCGATGAGCACGCCGAGTGGGCAGCGACCCTGCAGCGGCTCTCGGGGCAGCGAGCGAACTTCTGCCAGGAGATCGTCGCGCTAGGTCACGATTACGGTGACGACGTCGACAAGGGCGGCAGCGCCACCGCGGCCCTGCACCGCGGGTGGATCGCCCTCAAGGACGCCCTGACCGGTGACGACGCCAGCAGTGTTCTGGGGGCGGCTGTCACCGGCGAGGACCATGCCGTCTCCGAGTACGAGAAGGCCCTCGAGGCCGATCTCAGCACCGGTTTCCGCGAGGTAGTCAGCCGCCAGCACGCCGCCATCGTCGCCGCCCGCAACGAGGTCAAGGCGCTGCAGACCGCTGTCTGACCGGCGCCGACCTTGGCCTCTTGCGGTTTGAGGAGCGGACACCCCTTCAGCCGGACGAGAGCCGGTGGAGGGGTGTTCGTATGGCGTCACCGGAGCCCCCGGAAGCGGCTCCCGGGCTGAGTACGACGTTTCGTCGACCTTTGAAGCACAGCTTGGAAGCGCCGATCAGGCGATCCTCCGGTTCGCTCGGCTCCTGCCGGCGCCCCCCAGGCCGAACGGTGAACCCGTTACGTGCCCGGGCTCCCACTCCACTACCCTGTCACCGTTGGCCGCCTGGCGGCGCTCGGGTTACATCACGGGTTGCAGCGGGGTTTCCAGCAGGAGTTCCAGCCATACTCCGCCCTCGTGGCGTATGGCTGAAACTATCTGACCTGCAGAAGCGCGCTCCTCACGGCATTCGGAAGACCCCAACTCGGGCTGCGCTCCGAGGTGATCTGGAACGCGCGCGCTCGCCCGTGGAACGCAAAAAGGCCGCTTACCAGGGCGTCGGACCATGGCGGGTCCGTCCCGACTCGTCGACCCGCACCAGGTGGAACGTGCGTCCTCCTGGCCCAAGGGTCTGCTTGGGGACGGGCAGGTAGTACCCGTGCGCGAGCAGCGTCCGCTGCTTGCAAACGACGCAGTCGACGTGGCTGGATCGCCAGAAGGCGTGATAGGCGAGTGCGAGCCATGGGGGTTGCGACAGGGTCACGGTCGCCGCCCGACGGATGACGACGTCGAGGACGTCCCCTATGGGTGCACAGGTCGCAGGTGCCCGTACTGTTTCCCGGCGACTCTGTGCCGGTCTCGACCAAGGGTCGTCGCGATTCGGGCGGCGGGGCCGTGGACGAGGTGGCACTTGGGACTGGTGCGCCAGCGGATCTGGAGGTCGACGGTGACGGTGAACGGATTGTGCCATCCGCTGTCCTGTTGCAGGTGACCGGTCTCGCTGCGGAGACAGCCGATGCCCATGGCGGTGAGAGTGCGGGCCTCGTCTGGTTCGCGCAGTTCGTCGGTCCGGGCAGGACCCCTGTAAGTGGAGCGCAGGCGGCGCTACTCAGCTACCTGGTCAACCCGTGAAGCCCCCGCTCCTCAAACGGGTCCTGCCCGGCCAGATAGCTCTCGAGGACGGCCGCCACTGCTTGCCATCCCATCGTTCCCTGTGCGTAAAGCTCGTCAGCCCGCACCACTCCGAGCCGCGGGATCAGGAAACCCGGGCCGGAGGGGAAACGGTCTGGGTCCCCGCCGGACCGCAGACGGTGAAGGGCCGCCTCTACGTCGGCGAACTGCCCGCCATCCTCGGCGGGCGTGCGGGTCAGGGCGACCGGTACGG
>NZ_JBQCCV010000238.1:0-29054 GCF_051961875.1 Intrasporangium sp.
CGGGTTCTGGGTGGCCACCCCCACCGGGCAGGTGTCGAGGTGGCAGACGCGCATCATGATGCAGCCGGAGACCACGAGGGGTGCCGTGGCGAAGCCGAACTCCTCTGCCCCGAGGAGGGCCGCGACGACGACGTCGCGCCCTGTCTTGAGCTGACCGTCCACCTGGACGGCGATCCGGTCGCGTAGCCCGTTGACGACCAGGGTCTGTTGCGCCTCGGCGAGGCCGAGCTCCCAGGGCGCGCCGGCGTGCTTGAGCGAGGTCAGCGGCGAGGCGCCGGTGCCGCCGTCGTGGCCGGAGATGAGCACCACGTCTGCGTGCGCCTTCGAGACACCCGCCGCGACGGTGCCGACCCCGATCTCGGAGACGAGCTTGACGTGCACGCGGGCCGCGGGGTTGGCGTTCTTGAGGTCGTGGATGAGCTGGGCCAGGTCCTCGATCGAGTAGATGTCGTGGTGGGGTGGCGGCGAGATGAGCCCGACGCCGGGCGTCGAGTGGCGGGTCCGGGCGACCCACGGGTAGACCTTGTGGCCGGGCAGCTGGCCGCCCTCGCCGGGCTTGGCGCCCTGGGCCATCTTGATCTGGATGTCGTCGGCGTGGGTCAGGTAGAGGCTCGTCACCCCGAACCGGCCCGACGCGACCTGCTTGATGGCCGAGCGGCGCTCCGGGTCGAGGAGCCGGTCGGGGTCCTCGCCGCCCTCCCCGGTGTTGGACCGGGCACCGAGGCGGTTCATCGCGACGGCGAGGGTCTCGTGGGCCTCCTGGGAGATCGAGCCGTAGCTCATCGCCCCGGTGCTGAAGCGCTTGACGATCTCGCTGACCGGCTCGACCTCCTCCAGCGGGACGGGGAGCCGTCCGGTGAGGCCGGGTGACTTGAAACCCATGAGCCCCCGAAGGGTCATCAGCCGGGCCGACTGGTCGTCGACGCGCTCCGTGTACTGCTTGAAGATGTCGTAGCGGCGGCTGCGCGTCGAGTGCTGGAGCCGGAAGACCGTCTCGGGGTCGAACAGGTGCGGCTCGCCCTCGCGGCGCCACTGGTACTCGCCGCCGACGTCGAGGTCGCGGTGGGCCTGCCGGACCCCCTCCGGCGGGTAGGCACGGGCGTGCCGGGCGGCGGCCTCCTCGGCGATGACCTCGAGCCCCACTCCCCCGAGCTGCGAGACCGTGCCGGTGAAGTAGCGGTCGACGAGGGCCTGGGACAGCCCGATGGCCTCGAAGACCTGGGCGCCGCGGTAGGAGGCCACCGTCGAGATGCCCATCTTCGACATGACCTTGAGGACGCCCTTGCCGAGCGCCTTGATGAGGTTGTGGACCGCCTGCTCCGGTGTGACGTCGTCGATGTGGCCGCCGCGGACAAGGTCCTCGACCGTCTCCATCGCGAGGTAGGGGTTCACGGCGGCCGCCCCGTAGCCGACGAGCAGGGCGACGTGGTGGACCTCCCGCACGTCTCCGGCCTCGACGAGCAGCCCCACCTGGGTGCGGGTCTTCTCGCGGATGAGGTGGTGGTGGACGGCGGCCGTGAGCAGGAGCGACGGGATCGGGGCGAGGTCGCGTCCGGAGTCGCGGTCAGACAGCACGACGAAGCGGGCACCCCGCCGGATCGCCTCGGACACCTCGGCGAAGATCTCCTCGAGCCGGTCACGCATCGCGGCGGCACCGCCGGTGACGTCGTAGAGCCCCCGGACGACGTGCGTCGCGTAGCCGGGCAGGTCGCCGTCGGCGTTGATGTGCACGATCTTGGCGAGCTCGTCGTTGTCGATGACCGGGAAGTCGAGCACGATCTGCCGGGCATGGACGGGCGAGGCCGACAGGGCGTTGCCCTCGGGGCCGATCGTCGTCGAGAGCGAGGTGACGAGCTCCTCGCGGATCGCGTCGAGCGGTGGGTTGGTCACCTGCGCGAACAGCTGGGTGAAGTAGTCGAAGAGCAGGCGGGGCCGCGAGGACAGGACCGCGATCGGGGTGTCGGTCCCCATCGAACCGAGTGCCTCGGCTCCGGTGCGCGCCATCGGCGTGAGGATGATCCGCAGCTCCTCGGTGGTGTAGCCGAAGGTCTGCTGCCGCCGGGCGACCGAGGAGGCGGTGTGCACGATGTGCTCCCGCTCGGGCAGGTCCTCGAGCCGGATCAGCCCGGCGTGGAGCCAGTCGCCGTAGGGCTGCGACCCGGCGAGCTGCGACTTGATCTCGTCGTCGGTCACGATGCGGCCGTGCTCGGTGTCGACGAGGAACATCCGGCCGGGCTGGAGCCGGCCGCGCTTGACGACGGTGGCCGGGTCGAGCTCGAGCACACCGGACTCGGAGGCGAGCACGACGAGGCCGTCCTCGGTCACGGTGTACCTGCCGGGTCGCAGCCCGTTCCGGTCGAGCACGGCACCGATCAGGGTGCCGTCGGTGAAGGCGACGTTGGCCGGCCCGTCCCACGGCTCCATGAAGGTCGAGTGGAACTCGTAGAAGGCACGGCGGGCGGGGTCCATCGACGAGTGGTTCTCCCACGCCTCCGGGATCATCATGAGGACCGCGTGTGGCAGCGAGCGGCCTCCGAGGTGGAGCAGCTCGAGAACCTCGTCGAAGCTCGCCGAGTCGGAGCCACCAGGTGTGCAGATCGGGAACAGCCGCTCGAGGTCGCCGGGGATGATGTCCGAGGTGAGCAGGCTCTCGCGGGCCCGCATCCAGTTGCGGTTGCCCTTGACCGTGTTGATCTCGCCGTTGTGGGCGATGAGCCGGTACGGGTGGGCGAGGGGCCAGGACGGGAACGTGTTGGTCGAGAAGCGCGAGTGGACGAGCGCGAGCTGGGTCGTCAGGCGCGGGTCGCTGAGGTCGGGGAAGAACGGCTCGAGCTGGCCCGTCGTCAGCATCCCCTTGTAGACGAGCGTGCGGCTCGACAGTGAGGCGAAGTAGACCTCTGCCTCACGTTCGGCCCGCTTCCGCAGGCAGAAGGCGAGCCGGTCGAGGCCCAGGCTGACGGCCAACCCGATCCGGGACGAGACGAAGAGCTGCTCGAAGTGCGGCATGCACGCACGGGCCGCCTCACCGACGAGCTCCGGCACGACCGGCACGTCCCGCCAGCCGAGCACCTCGAGGTTCTCGGCTGCCGCGATCTGCTCGACGCGGGCCTTGACCTCAGCCCGCGCGTCCGGGTCCGTGGGCAGGAACGCGAGCCCAGCGGCATACGCGCCCGGGGCGGGGAGGTCGAACGGCACGACCTCGCGCAGGAAGCCGTCGGGAACCTGCAGGAGGATCCCCGCACCGTCGCCGACGAGGGGGTCGGCCCCGGTGGCTCCGCGGTGGTCGAGGTTGCGCAGCGCGGTGAGGGCGAGGTCGACGATGTCGTGGCCGGCGCTGCCCCGCATCGTGGCGACGAAGGCGACCCCGCACGCATCGTGTTCGTGCTCGCGCCGGTACAGGCCGAAGTCCTGCGGGAGGGCGCTGAAGCGAGCATGCGGCGACATGGTCACCGTCCTTCCGAATCGTCCCCTGTCGATGGTGGCGGTGTGGACGGCGTCGGCCACGGTGAGGTGCGGCAAGGCTACTCCCGCGGTGGCGGTGTCCCAGCCTGCGATCCGGGACGTTTTGCATCCTGAGACCGACGGGGTCGGCTCAGGCGTGGCCCTCCCGGTCGGCAGGAGCCGACGAGTCAGCGGCCGCGCCGCCCTCGTCCGTGCGAGCCCGCTCGGGGGCCGCGGCATCCGTATCGGGGCCCTCGCCCTCGCGCCCCGGCTCGGTGATGGCCGGTGGCGACACGCCGGTGTCGTCCCCGTTGTCGCCTGCCTCGGCCGCCGCGTGGGCGGTCCGGCCGAACTGGATCCAGAGCAGCAGCCCGATGAGGAAGACCAGCATCGAGACCCAGGTGTTGACCCGTTGCCCAAGGATGTGGTTCGCGGTGTCGGTCCGCATGTTCTCGATGACGATGCGCCCGATGGGATAGCCCATGACGTAGGCGGCGAAGGTCTGCCCCGGCGCGAGCCGGCGGCGCCGCTCGAGCTGGATCAGGGCGACCGCCAGCAGGACGCACCAGATCGACTCGTAGAGGAAGGTCGGGTGGAAGTAGCCCTTGACGATCGGATGCCCGGACGCGTCCGTCACGGCATGCCCGAGCGCCTGGTCCCACTCGTAGACCTTGAGCCGCCACGGCAGGTCGGTCGGCCCGCCGTAGATCTCGTTGTTGAAGTAGTTGCCGAAGCGGCCCATCGCCTGGGCGACGAGGATGCCCGGCGCGGCGGCGTCCGCGAAGGCCTTGAACGTCATCCCGTGACGGCGGCAGCCGATCCAGACGCCGACCGCGCCGAGCGCGATTGCGCCCCAGATGCCCAGACCGCCGTTCCAAATGGCGAAGGCGTCCATCGGGTGACCGCCGGGGCCGAAGTACGGCTGCGGGGTGGTGATGAGGTGGTAGATCCGTCCGCCGACGATCCCGAACGGGACCGCCCACGCGCTGATGTCGAGCGCGACGCCCTTGCGGGCGCCCCGGGCGACGAGCCGCCGGTCGGCCCACCAGACGGCGACGATGATGCCGGCGAGGATGCAGAGCGCGTAGGCCCGGATGGGGATCGGCCCGAGGTACCAGACTCCCTGCGTCGGTGACGGGATGTCGGTGGCGAGTGCCGCCAGCGACGGTATGCCGCTGACCATGGTCACGCGCGACCTCTCCGTACGCCGTCGGCGAGCTCCGTCGCGAGCTTGCGCAGCCTGGCGAGCCCCTCGCTCTCGGAGGGCGCTTCGGTCAGGCATCGGACCAGGGCCGAGCCGACGATGACCCCGTCGGCGAAGCGACCCACCTCGGCTGCCTGCTCCCCCGTCGAGACACCGAGCCCGACACAGATGGGCAGGTCGGTGACCGCTCGGGTGCGGGCGACGAGGTCCTCGGCGGCCTCGCCGATCTCGGCCCGGGCGCCGGTGACTCCCATGACGGCGGTGGCATAGACGAAGCCCCGGCAGGCAGCGGTGACGGCCGCGAGCCGGTCAGGGGTCGAGCTCGGGGCGACGAGGAAGACCTTGTCGAGGTCGTGCCGGTCCGCTGCCTCGATCCACTCGCCGGCCTCGTCGGGGATGAGGTCCGGCGTGATGAGCCCGGCCCCGCCGGCTTCGGCCAGCTCGGCGGCGAACCGCTCGACGCCATGCCGTAGGACCGGGTTCCTGTAGGTCATGACGAGGGCTGCCGCGCCCTGGTCGGCCACCGCACGTGCGGCGAGGAAGGCGTCGCGGACGCGGACACCACCGGCGAGGGCGCGGACCGCAGCGTCCTGGATGACCGGCCCGTCCATGACCGGGTCGCTGTACGGGATGCCGATCTCGATGATGTCGACGCCCGACTCGACGAGGGCGCGCATCGCCTCGTGGTACCCTTCGACTGTCGGGAACCCGACGGGCTGGTAGCCGACGAGGGCGGCGCGGCCCTCGTCACGGCACCGCTGCAGCACGGCTGCGACGCTCATTGCTCCACCCCCGTGCCGGTCTGGTCCTCGTCGGTCAGGGCAGGCTCGGGCGAGCCCGACTCGTCGAGCAGGCCGAACCACTTCGCAGCGGTGTGGACGTCCTTGTCGCCGCGGCCCGACAGGCTGACCAGGATGATCGCCTCGGGCCCCAGCTCACGACCCAGCTGGATGGCCCCGGCGAGGGCGTGCGCGCTCTCGATGGCGGGCAGGATCCCCTCAGTGCGGGACAGCAGGGCGAACGCCTCCATCGCCTCGTCGTCGGTGATGGGCCGGTACTCGGCGCGGCCGGTCTCGCGCAGGTGCGCGTGCTCTGGGCCGACACTCGGGTAGTCGAGGCCGGCCGACACGCTGTGCGACTCGATCGTCTGGCCGTCCTCGTCCTGCAGGACGTAGGTGTAGGCGCCGTGCAGGACGCCGGGCTCACCGGTGGAGAACCGGGCGGCGTGCTTGCCGGAGGCGATCCCCGATCCGCCGGCCTCGAGGCCGACGAGCCGGACGCCGGCGTCGTCGATGAAGCGGTGGAAGATGCCCATGGCGTTCGAACCGCCGCCGACGCAGGCGCAGACGACGTCGGGCAGCCTGCCGACGAGGTCGAGGACCTGCTGGCGCGCCTCGACGCCGATGACCCGGTGGAAGTCGCGCACCATCTCCGGGAACGGGTGCGGCCCGGTCACGGTGCCGAGGACGTAGTGCGTGCGCTCCACATTGGCGACCCAGTCACGGAACGCCTCGTTGACCGCGTCCTTGAGCGTCTGGCTGCCGTGCTCCACGGCGACGACCTCGGCCCCGAGCAGCCGCATGCGCGCGACATTGAGCGCCTGCCGCTCGGTGTCCTTCTTGCCCATGTAGACGACGCACTCGAGCCCGAGCAGGGCCGCGGCCGTGGCGGTCGCGACGCCGTGCTGGCCCGCGCCGGTCTCGGCGATGACCCGGGTCTTGCCCATCCGCTTGGTCAGCAGGGCCTGCCCGAGCACGTTGTTGATCTTGTGCGACCCGGTGTGGTTGAGGTCCTCGCGCTTGAGGATGACCCGGGCGCCGCCGCAGTGCTGGGCGAAGCGGGGCACCTCGGTGATGATGCTGGGCCGGCCGGTGTAGGTCCGGTGGAGGCGCTCGAGCTCGCCGACGAACTCCGGGTCGACGAGGGCCTTGCGGCGCTCCTCGTCAAGCTGCTCGAGGGCCGGTATCAGTGCCTCGGGGACGAAGCGCCCGCCGAAGCCGCCGAACCGCCCGGCCGGGGCGTGGGTCATGGTCACTCCTGCTCGGGTCGTGCTGTGGTGCCCGCGGCGATGAGCTCGCGGATGGCCTCGGTCGGCCGCCCGCCGGTGACGAGGGCCTCGCCGACGAGGACCGCGCGGGCGCCGGACCGGACATAGGCCGCGACGTCGTCGGGCCCGGTGACCCCCGATTCGGCGACCGCGACGACGTCGGCGGGGATGCGCGGGAGCATCTCGTGCACGGTGCGTGCGTCGACCTCGAGGGTCTTGAGGTTGCGGGCGTTGACGCCGACGAGGACGGGGTCGAGATCCATGGCCCGGTCGAGCTCGTCCGGAGCGTGCACCTCGACGAGCGGGGTCATGCCGAGCTCGAGCGCCTGGGCGTGCAGGTCGCGCAGGAGCAGGTCGTCGAGGCCCGCCACGATGAGCAGCACGAGGTCCGCGCCGTGGGCCCGGGCCTCGGTGACCTGGTAGGGGTCGACGATGAAGTCCTTGCGCAGGACCGGGATGCGGACCGCCTGTCGGACCGCGTCGAGGTCCGCGAGGGAGCCGGCGAAGCGGCGCCGCTCGGTCAGGACGCTGACCGCGCTCGCCCCTCCGGCCTCGTAGGCCGCGGCGAGCGCGGCGGGTTCCGGGATCTCGGCGAGGTGCCCCTTGCTGGGGCTGCGCCGCTTCACCTCCGAGATGACGGCGACGCCCGGTGCCGCCCGGAAGGCGGGCAGCGGGTCGAGGGCCGGTGCGATGCTCGCGAGGTCCGCCTCGAGGCGGCCGGCGGGCAGTGCCGCCCGCCGGCTCTCGAGGTCCTCACGGACGCCCTCGATGATCTCGTCGAGAACGTTGGCCACGGGGCTCAGCTCTGGCCGAGCGTCTTGGCGCCGGACTCCTGGGGAGCGTCGGCGATCAGCGTCTCCTCATGAGTGAGGTGGCCCTTGCTGCCGTAGCCGGCCATCGACAGGACCTTGCCCGCGATGACACCGGCGACGATGACGACGACAGCGATGATGCCGAGGATGACGCTCGCGATGACGACGGCGACCGACGCGATGACGCAGCCGACGAGGACGATGGCGACCAGCGTCCACGCGGCCACGCTGTGGCCGTGGTCCTCGTGCTCTTCTTCCATGACTCTCTCTCTCCGGTGGGATGACGTCTACGCGCGGCCCATTGTGTCAGGTACCCGTGGGTGCCCCGCGCAAGGCCCATCCCGAGGGCGACACGGCGTCTTGACGAGGCGCGGTCACTCCTCTGGCGGGCGGTCGCTCATGGTCGGGTCCTGCCCGTCGGTGAGGTCGTCCCAGGTGCTGCGGACCTCGCCGCGAGGCCCGGCGGCCGGTCGCGCACCCCGTTCGTACCGAGCGCTGAGCCCACCCCATCCACGGCTCCACGAAGCCGCGAGGGCGGCTCCTGCGACGAGCAGGACCGCGACGGCGACCGCGACCCACGCCAGTGCGGTCGAGCTGCCCACCGCCTCGGGGGCGGTGGTGCGCGCCAGCTCTCGCGCGACGGCGTCGCCGACGACCTGCGTCGGCCGGAGGACGACGAGGAGCGCGAGCACCAGGGCGCCGAGGGAGGCGAGGACGAGGAGCACGGCGGAGACGGCGCGGATGACCGGCCCACCCGTCATGAGGGCCACGAGGGCGGCGACCGCGACGATCCCGAGGCCGATGACGGCCGGCATCGCCTCTGTCCCGGTCACCGAGGTGGTGCCGTGGCTCAGCACGTCGTTGGCACGGCCCGTTGCCCAGGTCTGGGTGGACAGCGCGGCGAGGGCTGCGGCCGGCACGGCGACCACGAGGGCAGCCTGCCGCTTCCCCGCCATCAGGGGACCACCGTCTGCAGGCCCTCGGCGGCCGCGACGGCCCGCAGGGCGGCGGCGGCCTTGTTGACCGTCTCGTCGTACTCCAGGGCCGGCACAGAGTCGGCGACGATGCCGGCACCGGCCTGGACGTGGGCGTGGCCGTCCTTGATGAGGGCGGTGCGGATGGCGATCGCCATGTCGAGGTCACCGGCGAAGTCGAGATAGCCGACGACGCCACCGTAGAGGCCGCGCCGCAGCCCCTCGAACTCGTCGATGAGGGCCATGGCGCGCGGCTTCGGGGCACCGGACAGGGTCCCGGCCGGGAACGTCGCCACGAGGGCGTCGTACGCGGAGCACTCGTCGCGCAGCCGCCCGACGACGGTCGACTCGATATGCATGATGTGGCTGTAGCGACGGATGGACATGAAGTCGACCGTGTCGACCGTGCCCGCCCGGCAGATCCGCTGCAGGTCGTTGCGGGCCAGGTCGACGAGCATGAGGTGCTCTGCGCGCTCCTTGGCGTCCGCCAGCAGCTCCTCGGCGAGGTGCGCGTCGTGCTCCGGGCTCGCGCCCCGGGGGCGCGACCCGGCGATGGGATGAGTGATCGCCTCACGGCCGACGACCTTGATGAGTGCCTCCGGGCTCGACCCGACGACGTCGTAGGACGACCCGTCCGGGTGCGGCAGCCGCAGGAGGTACATGTACGGGCTCGGGTTGGACACGCGCAGGGCGCGGTATACGTCGAGCGCGTCCGCCGCGCACGGCACGGAGAACCGCTGGGACACGACGACCTGGAAGGCCTCGCCGGCTCGGATGGCCTCCTTGGCCCGCTCGACCAGACCCTCGAACTCCTCCCGGGTGTGGCTGCTCACCGGCTCCTGCGGCACGGGCTGGATCGTCGAGACGCTGCTGTCCGCGGGCGCGGCCAGCTCGCGAGTCATCCGGTCGAGGCGCTCGACCGCGTCGGCCCAGGCCTGCTCGACCCTCTCGTCGGTCGCGTCGCGGTTGAGCGCGTTGGCGATGAGCAGCAGCGAGCCGTCGCTGTGGTCGAAGACGGCGAGGTCGGTCGCGAGCATCATGGCGAGCTCCGGCAGGCCGAGCCGGTCCTCACCTGTGTCGGGGACCGCCTCCCAGTGCCGGACCGCGTCGTAGGTGATCGCGCCGACCATGCCCCCGGTCAGGGGCGGCAGGCCCGCGATGCGCGGCGTGGCGAGGGCCGCCACCGTGCCACGGAGCGCCTCGGTCGGGTCTCCCGACGTGGGAAGTCCGACCGGCACGTCGCCGATCCAGTGCGCCTCTCCCCCGCGCTCGGTGAGGGTCGCCTCGGACCGGGCGCCGACGATCGAGTATCGCGACCAGACTCCGCCGTGCTCGGCCGACTCGAGCAGGAAGGTGCCCGGCTCGTCCTTGGCGAGCTTGCGGTACACGCCGACGGGGGTCTCCGCATCCGCAAGGACGCGCCGCACGACCGGGATGACCCGACGGTCACCGGCGAGCGCGAGCTCGGTGAAGGTCTCCAGGGAGGGCCAGGTCACGCCCCACTCGAGGTGGGCCTCTGGCTGGGCGTCGGTCAGCGTCATACCGCTCCTGGGCTCGGGCGCCGCGGTCACGGTCGTTCCCCCACCACGGCAGGGAGGACCCGGGCGTCGAAGCAGGTGCGGTCGCCCGTGTGGCAGGCCGCGCCGACCTGGTCCACGAGGACGAGGAGGGCGTCACCGTCGCAGTCGAGGCGCACCCCCTTGACCCACTGGACGTGGCCGCTCGTGTCGCCCTTGCGCCAGTACTCTCCACGGCTGCGGGACCAGAAGGTGACGCGGCCCTCGCTGAGGGTGCGCCGGAGGGCCTCCTCGTCCATCCAGCCGACCATGAGGACCTCGCGCGTGTCGTGCTGTTGGACGACGGCGGCGACGAGGCCGTCCGCGTCGCGCTTGAGCAGCTGGGCGATGGTCGGGTCGAGGGAGGGAGACTGGGTCACGCCGCCATTGTGCCGGTCACGGAGTGTCGTGGCGGTAGCGGCTCGGAGTGTGACCGAGCACGGAGCGGAAGTCGTTGGTCAGGTGGGCCTGGTCGGCGTAGCCGAGGTCCGCAGCGATCGCGGCGAGGTCGACGGCCGGCTCGGCGCGGATGCGTTCGGCGGCCTCCTGGAGGCGGCGCCGTCGGATCATTGCGCCCGGTGGCAGCCCGACGTAGCGCCTCGCGAGGCGCTGCACGGTGCGCGTCGAGACACCCAGGCCGGTCGCGAGGTCCTCGACGCGCAGCACGGAGCTGTCGCCCTCGACGAGGTCGGCGAGGGCGTTGGCCAGCCGCGCCTCGTCGGTGAGGGTCGGCACGCGGGCGTGCAGCCAATCGGAGAAGGCGGCGACAGCCCGGGTGCGACGGATCTCGGTGCCGGACTCGGTTTCGATCTCGGTGTCCGACCCCCGCATGGCGGCGCTGACCGCCGCGTGCAGGTCGGGTAGGGCGAGCCGGCGGTAGCTGTCGCGGATGCGGGCCGGGTCGTCGACGAGCGGCGGGACGGCCGCGGGGCGGAGCAGGGCTCCCACCGCCCAGCCGGTCCCCCGTGAGGTCGCGGTGGGTTCGGCGGGTCGTCGGCCCCGACAGCCCGACGAGGTCCCGCTCGACGACGAGGTTGCTCGCCGGGTAGGCGACGACCTCCTGCCGGGACGTGCGGCCCGGTGGCAGATCCCACTCGGGGATCCAGAACCAGCGGACGAGGTCGGCGACGGAGTCCGGAGCGGGCAGGCGGTGGAACACGGGCAGCCGCTCCGGATAGAGGACCCCGCGACCCGAGTCGGTCATGCGGACAGGGTAGGTGGCGCCCCGGACAGCGCGGTGTCGCAAATCTTCAAGCCGGCAAGCTCCCCTCCACCTAGCGTCGGGAACATGACCGAGAGCACGACGCACAGCACGACGACCGATCACGCCACCGCGGCCGACGGGCAGTTCACCACCAACGGGGTACCACACGGGTTCACCAGCCTCACCCCCTTCCTCGCGATCCCCGATGCCGGGGCGGCGATCGCTTTCTACCGCGACGTCTTCGGGGCACGGGTGGTCGACGTGACCGAGATGGGAGGCGTGATCGCCCACGCCGAGCTCGACTTCGGCAACGGCCACCTCCAGCTCGGTGAGCCGAACCCGGGCTACCACCTCGTGGCGGCTCCGGCCGGCGAGGACGACTGCTACTCGATCGCGCTGTACTGCGCGGACGTCGACGATGCCGTCGAGCGGGCGGTTGCGGCCGGGGCCACCGTGCGGGAGCCGGTGACGGAGTTCGTCTCCGGAGACCGCTTCGCGAGCATCCGCGACCCGTTCGGGGTCCGGTGGTCGGTGATGACCCGGGTCGAAGACCTCTCCGAGGAGGAGAGCGCGCGACGGGTCGCCGAGTGGGCCGCCCAGCAGGGCTGACCCGCCCGGATCGGCCCGCTCAGAGGGCCTGCTGCTGGGCGACCCAGGACGCGTGCAGCCTGGTGTAGACACCTCCCCGCTGGACGAGCTCGCTGTGGTGGCCCCGCTCCACGACCCGCCCCGCGTCGACGACGATCACCTCGTCGGCCGCCTCGGCCGTCGAGAGCCGGTGGGCGATCGCGATGCTCGTCCGGCCGCGGGTGAGGGAGTCGAGGGCCCGCTGCAGCCTCACCTCGGTGCTGGGGTCGACGGCGGATGTCGCCTCGTCCAGGACGAGCAGGTCCGGGTCGGCGAGGTAGGCCCGGGCGAGCGCGACGAGCTGGCGCTCCCCCGCCGACATCGACTCCCCGCGCTGGCCCACCTCGGTGTGCAGTCCCTGGGGCAGGGTGGCGAGCCACCCATCGAGGCCGAGCTCGGTCAGGGTCAGCCGGACCTCCTCCTCGGTCGACTCTGGCCGGCCGAACCGGACGTTCTCGAGCAGGGTTGCATCGAAGAGGAACCCCTCCTGGGGGACGAGGACGACGCGCTGGCGCAGGGAGGCGAAGCTGACGCGGCGCAGGTCGGTGCCGTCGATGAGGACCCGCCCCGTTGTGGGGTCCATCAGGCGGGTCAACAGCTTCGCGAGGGTCGACTTGCCCGACCCCGTCTCGCCCACGATCGCGACGCGGGTCCTCGGCTCGATGGCGAGGTCGACGTCGTGCAGGACCGGGTCGCCGCCGGGGTAGGCGAAGCCGACGTGTTCGAAGATGACGCGGATCGGGCCGCGGGGCAGCGTGGCGCCGCCGTCGGGATCGGCGACGTCGGCCGGCGTGTCGATGATCCCGATGACGCGGCGCCAGCCGGCCACCGCGTTCTGCATCTCGTTGAGGATCTCGGTCGCCTGCTGCACCGGCTGGGTGAAGAGGTTGACGAGGAAGAGGAAGGCGAGCAGCTCTCCGAGCGTGAGCCGCCCGTCGACCGCGAGGACGGTGCCGACGACGAGGACGACCGCGGTCACCAGGCCCGACACGAGCTGGCCGGACGTGAAGGCGAGCACCGACCGGGTCTGGGCTCCGATCGCCGCCTTGCGGTGCCCCTCGACGGTCCGGTCGATCCGCTCGGCCGTGCGGTCCTCGACGGCGTAGGCCCGGATCGCCTGCGCCCCGACGACGGCCTCGGCGATGGCGCCGAGCATGTCACCGACGCGCTCGCGCACCCGGGTGTAGGCGCGACCGACGATGCCCTGGAACCTCTGGATGATGAAGAACAGGGGGATGAAACAGACCCAGACGATGAGGCCGAGGAGCGGGCTGTAGACGACCATGAGCACCGTCGCGAGGGTGATCTGCGCGAGGTTGATCATGAGCATGAGCCCGCCGAACTGGACGAACATCGAGATCGTGTCGACGTCCGACGTCACCCGGGAGACGAGGCTGCCGCGCCGCTCGGTGTTCTGGGTCAGCATCGCGAGGTCGTGGATGTGCCGGAACGCCTTGACGCGTAAGGTCGCGAGTCCGCTCTCGGAAGCCCGAAAGAGCCGGACGTTGACGAAGTAGGCCGAGAACGCCGTGACGACGACGCCGGCCAGCGCGACCCCGACCCACCGGATGACGACGTCGACGTCCGGACCCCCCGCCGCGAGGATGCCGTCGTCGGTGGTGCGCTGGACCACGAAGGGCACGAGGATCCGCCCGAGGGTCGACAGGACCGCGAATAGGACGGTCACGCCGATCCCCCTGCGGAGCTCGGGCGAGAGGACGACGCCACGGCGCAGCGTCTGCCACGTCGTCATCTCCCGCCCGGACGCGATGCCGGCGTGGTCCACGAGGGGTGCCTGTCGCATGCTCATAGCCGCACCCCCTCGTCGGCGGCGCTCTCCTCGTCCGCCGCGATCGCCTCGCGCTCGGCGGCCTCTCGGGCATAGGCCGTGACGAGGCGCTCGTAGCCGGCGCAGCGCGACATGAGCTCGCCGTGCCGCCCGTGGTCGACGACCCTGCCCTCCTCGACGTAGGCGACCTCGTCGGCGAGCAGGATCGTCGCCATCCGGTAGGCGACGACGAGGACGGTCGTGCCGCTGCTCGCCTCGCGGAGCCCGGCGAGGATGGCCTGCTCGACGCTGGGGTCGACGGCCGAGGTCGCGTCATCGAGGATCAGCAGCTGTGGGTCGCGGATCACGGCTCGGGCCAAGGCGATCCGTTGCCGCTGACCACCGGAGAGGGTGCCGCCTCGCTCCCCCACCCGGGTGTCGAGGCCCTGCGGCAACCGCGAGACGAAGTCGGCTCCCTGGGCGATCCGGAGGGCGGCCCAGACCCGGTCGTCGGGGTGGTCCGCGCCGAGGGTGATGTTGCCCCGGACGGTGTCGTCGAACATGAAGGTCTGCTGGGCCACGAGGGCCGCGACGTCCGAGACGCCTCCCCTGCCGACGTCGCGCAGGTCGATCCCGTCGACGCGGACGACGCCCGTTTCGGGATCGACGAGCCGCATCATCAGCTCGGTCAGGGTCGACTTGCCGCTCCCGGTGGGGCCGACGAGGGCGACGGTCGAGCCGGCGGGTACGTCGAGCGTCACGTTGCGGATCGTCTCGTTGCGCGCGACCTCGCCGGACTCGGTGACCACCTCATGCGCATACGAGACGTCCCTGGCCGTGAGCCGGCTCGACCCGCCCGTCGGCAGGGCACGCTCGCCATACTCCATCGCCCCCTGCGCCTCGAGCACCGCCGAGACGCGGTTCCACCCCACCACGGCCCGCGGCAGCTCGGCGAGGACCCAGCCGAGCGCCCTCACCGGGAAGGCGGTGATGGAGAAGAGATAGGCGATCTGGACCACCTCGGCCGCCGAGATCGCACCTCCGCGTACCCGCATCGTCCCGACGACGAGGACGGCCAGCGTCCCGAGCGTCGGAATGGCCTCGATGGCCGGGTCGAAGCGACCCCGGGTGCGGCCCACCTCGATGTTGGCGTCGCGCAGCTCGTTCGTGACGCTGCGGAACCGCTCCGACTCGAAGTCCTCCCGGCCGAGCGACTTGACGACGAGGGCCGCCTCGAAGCTCTCGTGGGCGACCTCGGACACCTCGGCCCGCAGCTGCTGCGCCCGAGTGACTCGCGGCGACATCGCCCGCTGGAAGGCGACGTTGGCGGCGAAGAGCATCGGGAAGACGGTGAGGCCGATGAGCGCGAGGACGGGGTCGACGACGACCATCTGGATGACGCCGAAGACGAGCATGACGAGGACGCCGATCGCCATGGGCAGCGGCGCGAAGACGTTCCATGTCGCCTCGACGTCAGCGTTGGCGTTCGACAACAGCTGCCCCGACGGGTGTCGGTGGTGCCAGCTGAGCGGCAGCCGGAGGTACTGGCGCGTCACGAGCCGGCGGTACCGGGCGCCGAGGTTGTACATGGCGACGCCACCCGCGATCCGACGCCCGACGACACCGACGACCGTGGCCAGCACGACGAGCGCGATCGTCCCGCCGATGTACCAGAGCTGCCCAGCGGTCACGTGCCGGGCGGCGATGGCGGGCGTGATCGCCTGGTCGGTCACGTGCCCGATCGCCCAGGCCGTCAGCGACGTCATGACGCCGTAGACCGCGCTGCCGAGGACGGCGACGGAGAACCATCGCGGCTCGTCGCGCACACCGCGGCGGATGACGGCGAGTCCCTGGCGCAGGCTCGACCGGGTCGGGAGGGTCGCCAGGGTTGTCACGGCTGCCTGCTCCTGAGCGGGCGGCGGGCGAGGCTCGGGGGCACGGGGAACACGAAGGAGCAGCCTCTCACGACTGCTCACCGCCCCGGAGCCCGGTCTCGTGCCGCCCGCCGTCGAGGCGCCACAGCCACTGGTCACCGCCGTCGGGTCCCGGTTCCCGACGGAGCCGCTCGAAGCCCAGCCGCCCCAGCACACGCTCGGACGAAACGTTGCCGACCTCGGTGTGGGCGACCACCTCTCTGACACCCGATGCGAGCAGTGCGCGGACGTAGCCACCGAGGACGTCGGTCATCAGCCCTGTCCCGCGCGCTGACTCGACGAGGCCGTAGCCGACCTCGACGCGCCCCTCACGGTCCGGCGGGCCGTAGGACCCGATCGTGCCGACGACGAGCCCGCTCGCGCGGTCGCGGATCCCACGTGTCGCGTAGGGATCTTCGTCAGTCGCAGCGCGCACGGCATCCAGGTCGTCCTCACGGGGAAAGGCCTCGTCCCAGTCCGGCCGGCGCCGACCGGTGAGTATGCCGCCCACCTCGCTCCGCGTGAACGTGGCCAACGTGGCACGGGCGGTCTCGACCGGCTCCGTCCCAAGGGGTTTCGCCGCTGCCGCGGTGCTGACCCAGTAGCGGCGTGACCCGTCCCGCACGTCCTCGAGGACGCCACCGGCTCCCTCGATCGTGCGTGCGGAGGCGAGGTTGTCGTCATCGCACGTGATGAGCACGGGGTCGAGCCCGCGGGCGGCCGCCTCTGCAAGGACGAGCCGGAGCGCCGCGGACGCGATTCCCTGCCGCCTGAGGCTGGGGCGCACCGCATACCCGATGTGGCCGCCGACGAGGAGCAGCGCCGGCGTCAGCGCGTGCCGCAGGGTGATGGTGCCCGCTAGCCGGCCCTCGTGCCGGATCCACCAGTAGTCCGCGTGGACCATGCCGGGCCCGAGCGCTGTGTCGGCTCGACCGGCCCCCAGACGGGTGCGGACCCACGCGGCGAACTGCGCCGGCTCGCGAGCGGGCTCCGAGCGGTCGTGCAGGCCGGAGCCGTGGACCGGCTCGTCACCGAACTCGTCGACCAGGCCCCACCACTCGGTGGCCAGCTGGGTGGACGGCGCGATGAGATCGGTCACGCCGACCGACGCTATCGACCGGGTCCGACACGCTGCCACCTGACTGCCCTGCCGACCGGCTTGGCAAGATGTCCGCATGTCCGTGCCCGCCGCCACCACTGGCGGACGACTCTCCGTCACGAGCGTCCGGCCTCCCTGCCCGGATGACCTGGCCAGGCTCCAGGAGATCGAGGTCGCCGCCGACCGGGCCTTCGGCAAGGTCTTCGACGTGTCGGACTGGCCACCGCCGCCGTCCGGAGCGGAGCGCGCGGAGGAGCCCGGGTTCATCCTCGTCGTGGGCCAGCCCGCCGTCGGCTTCGCCCATGTGATCGAGCTGGGCACGGAAGATCGGCCCCACCTGCACCTCGAACAGCTCTCGGTCCTCCCGGAGGCGGCGCGACACGGCCTCGGCACCATGCTCCTGCTCGCCGCGCTCGGCGTGGCGCTCGAGCGCGGGCACGACGAGATCACCCTGATGACCTTCGCCGACGTGCCCTGGAACCGGCCCTGGTATGCCCGCCACGGGTTCCGCGAGCTCGACCTCAGACCTGCGGCCGGGGCCGCCGAGCGGGACACGGCCCGGCTGCTCGAGCCGTTGCGTCGCACCGAGGAGCGCCTCGGCCTGGAGCGCCACGGCAGGCGCGTCGCGATGATCCGGCCCCTCGTCGACGAGCCGGCACCCCTCCCGGCCGTGAGCGTCATTCCCCTCCGCGACGGCCCCGGCGGGCTCGAGGCATTCGTCCAGCACCGCGCCTCCACCATGGACTTCGCGCCGGGGGCCGTCGTGTTCCCGGGCGGCCGGGTCGACCCCCGGGACGTCCGCACCGGGCGCGGTCTCGCCCTGCCCGCGGATGTGGTGACGGCACACGCCCGGCGGTGGAGGCACACGGAATACGGGGGCCTGCAGGGCGACGCGGAACAGCGCGTCCGCACCCTCCTCGCGACAGGAGTTCGGGAGCTGGCCGAGGAGACGGGTGTCGTCGTCGCGCCGCGCCGGCTCGTGCCGTGGGACAGCTGGGTGACGCCCATCGGCTACGGCAAGCGCTTCGATGTCGCGTTCTTCGTCCTCCCCGTGGAGCGGGACGCGCTGGCTCACACCACGACGGAGGCGACTGACTCCGAGTGGCTCCCCGTCGCCGAGCTCGTCGCCCGGGCGGAGGCGGAGGAGCTGGCCCTCGTCCCGCCGACCCGCACCATCGCCGACGAGCTGCAGCAGCTGGGTTCGGTCGACGCCGTCCTCGCACTGCAGCCCGTCATCCGGGCCGTGCGGCACGACGTGACACCCCTTCGCCCCCGCCCGCCCGAGGGCACTGGCGGTGGTCGCGCCTAGGCGGCACCTCGCCAGCTGAGCGCCGTTCAGGCAGGAGCAGACCGGTCGCGTCTGCGGTCCATCGCGAGGGCATTGCCCGCATCGAGTGAGCGCTCCGCCCCATGCCCAGCCGCGGAGGTTTCCAGAGTCAGGAGAGTGCCTGCGAGAGATCGTCGATCAGGTCGCGCACGTCCTCCAGGCCGGTCGAGATCCGTAGGACGCCATCGGTGATCCCCACCGCTTGACGCGCCTCGGCGCTGAGGCGCCGGTGGGTGGTGGTGGCCGGGTGGGTGACGAGGGATTTGGAGTCGCCCAGGTTGTTCGAGATGTCGACGATCCTCAAGGCGTTCATGAACGCGAAGGCCTCCGCCTTGCCGCCCTCGATCTCGAAGGTGACGACCGTCCCGCCGCCGAGCATCTGTCGCTTCGCGAGCTCGTGCTGCGGGTGCGACTCGAGGAAGGGGTGCACGACTCGGCGGACCCGCGGGTGACTCTCGAGGAACCGAGCGACCTCGAGGGCGCTCTGCGCCATGCGCTCGACCCGCAGGGACATCGTCTCGAGGCCTTTGACGAGGACCCAGGCGTTGAAGGGCGACATGGCGGGGCCGGTGTGCCGCATCAGGTTCTGGACCGGGCCGTCGATGAACTCGCGCGTCCCCAGGACCGCTCCCCCGAGCGTCCGTCCCTGCCCGTCGATGTGCTTGGTGGCCGAGTAGACGACGATGTCCCCCCCGTGTTCGAGCGGCCGGGAGAAGACCGGCGTGCCGAAGACGTTGTCGACCACGACCTGTGCGCCGGCGGCGTGGGCGAGCTCGGTGACGGCCCGGATGTCGACGAGCTCCTGCATCGGGTTGCTCGGCGTCTCGAAGAAGACCGCGGTTGTGGGCACCGACAGCGCCTCTCGCCACTGCTCGAGGTCCGGCCCGTCGACGAAGACCGTCTCGACACCGAAGCGCGGCAGGATCTCGTCGAGGATGACAAAGCAGGACCCGAACAACGAACGCGACGAGACGACGCGGTCGCCCTTGCCCAGGAGGGCGGCGAGCGCAACCCAGACGGCCGCCATGCCGGAGGCTGTCGCGAAGGCCGCCTCGGCTCCCTCGATGGCGGCGATGCGCTCCTCGAACATCCGCACCGTCGGGTTGCCGTAGCGCGAGTAGACGAAGCGCTCTTCGCCCCCGCTGAAGGCCGCCTCGGCCGCCTCAGCACTCTCGTAGACGAACCCGGACGTCAAGTAGAGAGCCTCGGACGTCTCGTGGAACCCACTGCGAGACAGGCCCGCTCGCACGGCGAGCGTGTCGGGACGCCAGTCCGGGGACGGCGACGTCATCCCTGCACCCACGGCAGACCTGAGACCTTCCAGCCCGAAACCGTGCGGTGACGGTCATCGTCGTGGGGTCCCTCGAACCCGTCGAGGACGTTGTAGGCGCGCCGCCATCCGGCCGCGGTCGCCACCTCGGCCGCCGCGACGGAGCGCACGCCCGAGCGACAGAGGAAGTACACGGCCTGGTCCTGTCCGGCGCCGGCCGCCTCGAGATCCTCGATGAACCGCTCGTTGACGCGGCCCTCCGGATAGCTCGACCACTCGATCCGCACGACCTCACGGCCGAGCGGGCTCAGGTCGGGCACCCCGACATACGTCCACTCCGCATGGGTCCGGACGTCGACGAGCACCGCGTCAGGATCCGCCTCGAGGGCCTCCCACGTCTGACGTGGACTCCGGTCACCCGCGTAGTTCATGGCCCGAATATGACACAGCAGGGTTTCAGCGCAGGTGCGCCGTCCGGTTCGTGAATGCCACGGACGCGGTCCCGTCGGGCCACACCTCCACGGCACTCAGGCTGCCGGGCGCGGTCGCGATCGTCCAGAACCGGTCCGGAGCCAGACCGAGCACCTCGGCCAGGACGGTCAGCACGGCTCGGCGGGTGGTGACGGCGACGACCGTGCCGCCTTGCTCGCACAGCGAGTGGTATGCCGCGAGCACCCTTTCGTCGGCCCCCGCGGCTCCGCTGGTGCCGGCCCAGTCGTCCGATTCCGCCACCTCGACGCCCAGGGACTCGGCGATCCGGCAGGCGACCTGGGTGGCCAGTGGTTCCGCGGCCGCCGTCACACGGGACTCGCGTCCGAGCAGCTCGAGCGCCGCACCCGCAACCGATGCCGCCTGGGCCTGCTCGGTCGGGAACTGGACCAGCAGGAGCCGCAGCCCGTCGCCGGTGACCGGAGCCTCCCGGGTGTCAACAGCCGGAAGGGCAGCATGCTCCGCACCGGTGGGCGTCCCAGCACCGTCGGAAGCCGAGATGCCCGAGGAGCCCTCGACCGGCGTCGCCAGGTCCGGCTCCTCGCGGAGGTCCCGGTGCACGTGGTGCCCGTCCATTCCCTCGGTGCTGAGGGCGTCGGCCGCCTTGTTCCGCTCGCGGGGCACCCACTGGAAGTCGACAGTCCCACCGGCGGCGCTGATCTGAGCACAGATGTCCCGGGCCTCGAGCGCGAGGCGACGCATGTCGGCGTGCTTGATCTTCCAGCGCCCGGCCATCTGCTCGATGACGAGCTTCGAGTCCATCTGGACGGTGACATCCGCCCCGGGGTCGATGTCGAACGCCGCGGCCAGTCCCGCGATGAGGCCCGAGTACTCCGCCACGTTGTTGCTCGCCTGCCCGAGTGGCTCGGCGAGCTCGACGAGCACCGCTTTGCTCTCCGCCTCGCGCACGAGCGCGCCGTAGCCGGCCACGCCCGGGTTGCCGCGCGAGCCGCCGTCGGCCTCGACCACGAGGCGACGTCGTCCGGCTCCGGTCACAGGCCCGACTCGGCGGTGCGGACGAGGATCCGCCGGCACTCCTCGCACCGCAGGACCTCGTCCTCCGGAGCCTTCCGGATCCGGTCGAGATCGACGTTGCCGAGCTCCAGGCGACAGCCACCGCACCGGCGCTGCTTCAGCTCGGCGGCGCCCACACCACCGCTCGACGCTCGGATCTTCTCGTAGAGCCCGAGCAGGTCCTCGCCGATCCCGGCGACGATGTCGGGACGCTTGGCAGCGACCTGACCGGCCTCGGCATCGAGGTCGCGCTGGGCGACGGCCTGCTCGGAGCGCAGCGACTCGAGGCGCTTGGCCGCCTCCGACCGGGCCTGCTCGAGCGCGGAGACCCTGTCGAGCAGCGACTCGGACCGCTCCATGACCTCGAGCTGGAGGTCCTCGAGCTCCGACTGGCGGCGGGCGAGCGAGACGAGCTCGTGCTGGAGCGAGGTCAGCTCCTTCGGGGAGCCCTGACCGGAGTCGAGGCGGCCCTGGTCACGAGCCGCCCGGTCACGGACGAGCTGGACATCCTGCTCGGCCTTGACCAGCTCACGCTGGACGTCGTCAGCGGCGGTCCGCGCGTTGACGAGGTCGACGTCGAAGCCGGATAGCTCGGACTCCGCGGCTGCGATCGCGGCCGCCTGCGGGAGGTGCGCCTTCGCGTGGGCGATCTGGTCGAGCCGGGTGTCGATCGCCTGCAGGTCGAGCAGGCGCCACTGGCGGGACGGGTCGGCTTTCAGGACGCACCTCCGGATGCGGGTCTGGCGGGACGAGCCCTGTTGGCACCGACCACGAAGGTCCATGGCTCGGTACGGATGGTCGTCACCTTGGTCTCGACCCTAACGGGTTGGGATGCATCCTCCCCAAGCGCGTCAAGCAGACGCTGCCGCACGTCCTCCAGCCAGAGCGACTCCGTGGCCCAGTGGCCCGCGTCGACAAGGTATGGCGTGCCGTCGCGAGCCTCCTCGCAGGCCTCGAGCGCGGGATGGTGACGCAGGTCTGCGGTGACATAGACGTCGGCGCCACTCGCCCGCACCGCGTCGAACTGGTCGTCGCCCGCGCCGCCGAGCACGGCCACCCTCGACACCTGGGCGGCTGGGTCGCCCGCGACCCGGATGCCACCGGCGGTGTCGGGCAGGACCTCGCTCAGCCGGGTGGCGAACTCCGCCAACGACAGGGGGGCGGGCAGCTCGCCGACCCGGCCGGCGGCATACCCCTCGATGTCGGACAGCGCACGCTGGGAGGTGAGTCCCAGCGCGGTCGCGAGGACTCCGCTCACACCGGGGTCGGCGACGTCGGCGTTCGTGTGCGCGACGTAGAGGGCGATGTCGGCGACAACCAGCCGGGTGATGCTCGCGCCCTTCGCGCTTGACGTCGCGACGGAGTGCACGCCGCGGAGCAGGAGGGGGTGATGGGTCACGAGCAGGTCCGCCTCCCACGCGGCGGCCTCCTCGATGACGGCGAGGGTGGGGTCGAGGGCGAAGAGGATCCGTCGGACCGGCTGGTCGAGGTCGCCGGTGACGAGGCCGACCCGGTCCCAGGCGGCGGCGCTGTCGGGCGGATAGAGCGCCTCGAGGCGGGCGACGACGTCACGCAGGGCGAGATCTTCCACGTGGGCCCGGCCGGGCTCGAACCGACGACACCCGCGGTGTAAACGCGGTGCTCTACCAACTGAGCTACAGGCCCCTGACCACACGGAACCCACGCAGGGACCGGACGGCGGGGAACATTGTGTCAGGTGCGGAGCCCCGGCGCGTCCACCGGCAGCGACGAACGGGGTATGTCGCTCAGCCGGCGGTCGCGCGCAGCTCCGCGAGCGCGCGGCGGTAGGGACCGAAGTCCCGCCGCTCCCCCGGCTCGCCGACGGCCCGCCAGACCACCCGGCCGTCGCGGTCGAGCAGGAAGGTCGCCCTCCGGGGCGCACCGCTCTGCTCATCGAGGACCCCATAACGACGCGCCACCTCGCCGTGCGGCCAGAAGTCGGCGAGCAACGGGAAGAAGTAGCCCTCGGCATCGGCCCAGACACGGAGGCTGTACATCGAGTCGCACGAGATGGCGAGCACCTGGATGCCGTCGTCCTGGAAGTCCTCCAGCCCGTCACGGATCTCACGCAGCTCCCCGGTGCAGATCCCGGAGAAGGCGAACGGATAGAAGACGAGCGCCACGTTGGTCCGGCCCCTCAGATCGGCGAGCGCCACCGCCGCGCCATGGTGATCGGGCAGGGTGAAGTCCGGCGCCAGGTCGCCGACGGCGGGGATGGTGCCCGGGTCGCTCATGCTCATGCTCGCGCCTCTCCCCACCGCTCCGGGCCTCGCTCGTTCCTCGCTCGTGTCCTCACGGCGGTCGGCGCTCATGGCGCCAGTGTGCCAGTCAGCGACGCGAGCCCTTCGGGGGCATCAGCCGGTTGGCCGTCCAGCTGCCCGAGACGTTGACGGCGCCCCCGGTCTGCAGGCCGGCGGTCGACGCCGCCTCCTCGACCTCGCTCGCCTCGACGTGACCGTCGCGCCCTGCCTTCGGCGTCATCAGGACAACGAAGCCCTGGTCGAAGAGGTTGGTCAGGCCGTCGACGAGCAGGTCACCCAAGTCTTCGTCGCCGTCGCGATACCAGATGAGGATGCCGTCAGCCCCCTCGTTGAAGTCCTCGTCCTCGAGCTCGCTGCCGACGACCTCCTCGATGGCGAGCCTGACCTCGTCGTCGACGTCGTCGTCGTAGCCGAACTCCTGGATGACCTGTCCCTTGGCGAAGCCGAGCTTGCCGAGTGATGCCGCTCCCGCGGTCATGGTGCGCGTCACCAACCCTTTCGTCCCACGTACGTGCTCGGGGTCGGTCACCCCGTTGTGACGACGCTACCGTGCATGGGCCGGTTGCGCGGGTGGTGTGGACCGGTGACATCGGCCCGACCTTGCGGGACCGGCCATCCCTTGACCCGGTTGTGATGTGACCCACGATCTGGTGGAGGATGGAGAAAGGCGCGCGGAGGCCGACCGGTTCTCACGCGTTCGGCGCGACGAAAGGACAATGACGTGGCATCCGAAGCCGGACCAATCCTCAACGGCATCCCCAGCCAGCTCCCGGACATAGACCCCGAGGAGACCCAGGAGTGGATCGACTCGCTGGACGCCGTCCTCGAGAGCCAGGGCCGCACCCGTGCCCGCTACGTCATGCTGAAGCTCATCGAACGGGCCCGTCAGCAGCAGATCGGCGTCCCCTCCCTCACCGCCACCGACTACATCAACACGATCCCGCCGGAGCGCGAGCCGTGGTTCCCCGGTGACGAGGAGGTCGAGCGGGAGTTCCGCCGCTACGTCCGCTGGAACGCTGCGGTGCTCGTGCACCGCGCCCAGCGCCCCGACATCGGGGTCGGCGGCCACATCTCGACCTACGCCTCGGCCGCGACGCTCTACGAGGTGGGCTTCAACCACTTCTTCCGCGGCAAGGACCACCCCGGCGGTGGCGACCAGGTGTTCTTCCAGGGCCACGCCTCCCCCGGCATGTACGCCCGCTCGTTCCTCGAGGGGCACCTGTCGGAGGCCGACCTCGACGGGTTCCGCCAGGAGAAGAGCCACTACGTCGACGGCAAGCTGCGCGCCCTGCCCTCGTACCCGCACCCGCGCCTGCTCCCGAACTACTGGGAGTTCCCGACGGTGTCGATGGGCATCGGCCCCATGAACGCCATCTACCAGGCCCAGTTCAACAAGTACCTCCACAACCGCGGCCTCAAGGACACGAGCGACCAGCACGTGTGGGCCTTCCTCGGCGACGGCGAGATGGACGAGCCCGAGTCGCGCGGCATGCTGCAGCTCGCCGCCAACGAGGAGCTCGACAACCTCACCTTCGTCATCAACTGCAACCTGCAGCGACTCGACGGGCCGGTACGCGGCAACGGCAAGATCATCCAGGAGCTCGAGGCGTTCTTCCGCGGCGCCGGCTGGAACGTCATCAAGGTCATCTGGGGCCGCGGCTGGGACCCGCTCCTCGCCGCGGACCGCGACGGCGCGCTCGTCCACATCATGAACCAGACGAGCGACGGCGACTACCAGACCTTCCGGGCCAACGACGGCAAGTACGTGCGCGAGCACTTCTTCGCCCGGGACCCGCGGACCCTCAAGATGGTCGACGACTGGAGCGACGAGAAGATCTGGTGGGACCTCAAGCGTGGTGGTCACGACTACCGCAAGGTCTACGCCGCCTACCAGGCCGCCATGAACCACACCGGCCAGCCGACCGTCGTGCTCGCCATGACGATCAAGGGCTACAGCCTCGGGACGCACTTCGCTGGGCGCAACGCGACGCACCAGATGAAGAAGATGACCCTGCAGGACCTCAAGGACTTCCGCGACTCGCTGCGCATTCCGATCAGCGACGAGCAGCTCGAGGCCGACCCCTACCGTCCGCCCTATTACAACCCTGGCCCGGACAACCCGGTCGTCAAGTACGCCATCGACCGGCGGGCCAACCTCGGGGGCACGCTGCCGCGGCGGCGGGTCGAGTTCAGCGCGCCGTCCCTGCCCGGGTCCGATGCCTACAAGCAGATCAAGAAGGGCTCCGGCAAGCAGGAGGTCGCCACGACGATGGCCTTCGTCCGGCTGCTCAAGGACCTCATCCGCGACAAGCAGTTCGGCGAGCGGATCGTGCCGATCATCCCGGACGAGGCCCGCACCTTCGGCATCGACGCGTTCTTCCCGACGCTCAAGATCTACAACCCGAACGGGCAGAACTACACGCCGGTCGATGCCGAGCTGATGCTCGCCTATCGCGAGTCGGAGCAGGGCCACATCCTGCACCAGGGCATCAACGAGGCGGGCTCGCTGGCGTCGTTCACGGCGGTTGGCTCGTCCTACGCGACGCACGGCCTGCCGATGATCCCGGTCTACGTCTTCTACTCGATGTTCGGCTTCCAGCGCACGGGTGACAGCATCTGGGCCGCGGCCGACCAGATGACCCGCGGCTTCCTCATCGGCGCGACAGCCGGCCGGACGACCCTGACCGGTGAGGGCCTGCAGCACGCCGACGGCCACTCGCCGCTGCTCGCGTCGACGAACCCGGCGGTCGTCCACTACGACCCGGCCTACGGCTACGAGATCGCGCACATCGTCGAGGACGGCCTGCGCCGGATGTACGGGGAGGGCCAGGAGGGCGATGGGGCCAACCTCATCTACTACCTGACCGTCTACAACGAGCCGATCGTGCAGCCGGCCGAGCCGGAGAACGTCGACGTCGAGGGCATCCTCAAGGGCATGCACAAGATCGCCGACGCGCCGACCGAGGGCTGGCAGCACACGCCGGCCCGGGCCCAGATCCTCGCCTCCGGCGTCGGTGTGCCGTGGGCCCTCGAGGCGCAGCAGCTGCTCGCCGACGACTGGGGCGTGGCGGCCGACGTGTGGTCGGTGACCTCCTGGAACGAGCTGCGGCGCGACGGACTCGACTGCGACGAGCAGCAGTTCCTCCGTCCCGAGGAGCCGGCCCGCGAGCCGTGGGTGACCCGCTGCCTCAAGGACACCGAGGGCCCGGTCGTCGCCGTCTCCGACTACATGCGGGCGGTGCAGGACCAGATCCGTGAGTGGGTGCCGCGCAGCTACGCCTCGCTCGGCGCCGACGGCTTCGGCTTCTCCGACACGCGACCCGCGGCGCGCCGGTTCTTCCACATCGACGGCCCGTCCGTCGCGGTGCGCACCCTCCAGATGCTCGCCAAGGAGGGCAAGATCGACGCGGACATCCCGGTCAAGGCGGCCGACAAGTACCGGCTCGACGACGTCACGGCCGGCACCTCCGGCAACGCCGGCGGCGAGTCCTGACCGACCTCGACAGACTCCGACGCTGAGCCCGCTCCCCTCTGGGAGCGGGCTCAGCGTCATACGGAGCAGCTCGTATGCCGCTGAGCGGGGCAGGCGGTCACCGTGCGGCTCGCAATTGGATAACTATGCGCGACCCTGCATATACTTGCATGGTGTCCAAAGTACTGACCTCCCTCCCTGTCGGTGAACGAGTCGGGATCGCCTTCTCCGGCGGCCTCGACACCTCCGTGGCTGTCGCCTGGATGCGTGAGAAGGGGGCGGTCCCCTGCACATACACGGCCGACCTCGGGCAGTACGACGAGGACGACATCGACTCGGTCCCTGGCCGCGCGGGGCAGTACGGCGCCGAGATCTCCCGGCTGGTCGACTGCCGGACGGCGCTCGTCGAGGAGGGCCTGTCGGCCATCGCGTGCGGCGCGTTCCACATCCGCAGCGGCGGCAAGACGTACTTCAACACGACGCCGCTCGGGCGGGCGGTGACCGGCACCCTGCTCGTGCGCGCCATGCAGGACGACGGCGTCTCGATCTGGGGCGACGGTTCGACCTTCAAGGGCAACGACATCGAGCGCTTCTACCGCTATGGGCTGCTCGCCAACCCCCGGCTGCGGATCTACAAGCCCTGGCTCGACGCGGAGTTCGTGAGCGAGCTGGGCGGCCGCAAGGAGATGTCGGAGTGGCTCACGGCGCGTGACCTGCCGTACCGCGCGTCGACGGAGAAGGCCTACTCGACGGACGCGAACATCTGGGGCGCGACCCATGAGGCCAAGACGCTTGAGTTCCTGAACGAGTCGATCGAGGTCGTCGAACCGATCATGGGTGTCCGGTTCTGGGACCCCGCGGTCGACATCGCGGCGGAGGACGTGACGGTCCGGTTCGAGCAGGGTCGTCCCGTCGCCATCAACGGTGTCCGCTACGACGACCCCGTCGCCCTCGTCCAGGAGGCGAACACCATCGGCGGCCGGCACGGCCTCGGCATGTCGGACCAGATCGAGAACCGGATCATCGAGGCCAAGTCGCGGGGCGTCTACGAAGCCCCCGCCCTCGCGCTGCTCCACATCACCTACGAGCGGCTCCTCAACGCCATCCACAACGAGGACACGATCGCCGGCTACCACAACGAGGGACGACGACTGGGCCGGCTTCTCTACGAAGGGCGTTGGCTCGACCCGCAGTCGCTCATGATCCGCGAGTCCCTCCAGCGCTGGGTCGCCTCCGCAGTCACGGGAGAGGTGACGCTGCGACTGCGCCGCGGTGACGACTGGTCGATCGTCAACACCGAGGGCCCGGCTTTCTCGTACCACCCGGAGAAGCTGTCGATGGAGCGGACCGAGGACGCGGCCTTCGGCCCCGTCGACCGCATCGGCCAGCTGACCATGCGCAACCTTGACATCGCCGACTCGCGTTCCAAGCTCGAGGGGTATGCCGCCCAGGGCCTGCTCGGGTCACGTGCCGTCGAGCTCGTCGGTGAGCTCGCCCCCGGTGGTGCCGTCGCGATCGCGGCCAACCCGGCCGCTGCCGATGTCGACAAGGAGGACGACGCCCTCGACCGCGCCGCAATGGAGTTCGGCACCGACTGATCACGATCGAGGGCACACGCGGCCCTGTGGATCGGGATCACTAGGGTGGGCGTCGTGGACGGGATGACCGACTCGGCGCAGGTTGCGCGACAGTACAGCTCGACGTCGAACCTCGCGACGCGACGGGGCGTCTGGGGTCCCGGTCCCGAGGGGCACTCCCCCGCGGACGTGCTCCGGGATGCCGTGCTCGCCGCAGGCCGGGGCCGGCGGATCCTAGAGATCGGCTGCGGGGCAGGCCTGTTCGCACGATCGGTGCTCGATGCCGCGCCAGGCACCCAGTACGTCGCGACCGACCTCTCGCCGGCGATGGTGGCGGCGACGGCGGCGCTCGGCGTGCCGGCCCAGCAGGCGTCGGCAGATGCGCTCCCCTTCCCCGACGAGTCCTTCGACGTGGTCGTGGCCGCGTGGATGCTGTACCACGTGCCGGACCTCGACGCAGCACTGCGCGAGGTGCGCCGCGTCCTGCGTGTGGGCGGCACCTTCTGCGTGGCGACGAACGGCGAGCGACACCTTGCCGAACTGCTCCGGGACGCGGGTGGCGAACCGGTCGTCACTCAGTTCTCGTCGGAGAACGCATCGCCGACGCTGCGTCGGCACTTCGATGATGTGACCCAGCGCGACATCGAGACGAGGGCCACGTTCGAGGATCACGACGCGGCAGCGGCATACCTCGCCAGCTTCTCCCCGACGCTCGCTGCAGCGCTCCCGGTTTTCGATGGTCGGCGCCGGTACGCCGGTCACGCCTCGGTCGTGACGGCGCACTGACGGCTTTGTGAGCGACATACAAAGTCGCCGTAGGCTGACCGTGTGAGCGAGCAACGGCGGACGTCACCGACACCGGCGACGGCGCGCCCCGTCGACCGGAGCACCACCGTCCGGGCCACGGCCGCCCCCCCCCCCAAGGAGGCGCACACCTGGTACCCGCGCCTCCCGGCCGAGGCGCGTTCGTGGGTCGGG
>NZ_JBQCCV010000239.1:0-2823 GCF_051961875.1 Intrasporangium sp.
GCGCTGGGAGAACCCGAACCGGGCCGGCTCGTGGCCGAGGAAGATGTTCTCGGCGACGGTCAGGCCCTCGACGAGGTCGAGCTCCTGGTAGATGGTCGCGATGCCGAGGTCCATGGCGGCCTGCGGGTGCGACAGTGAGACCTCGTCCCCCTGCCACTCGATGGTGCCCTCGTCGGCCTGGTGGACGCCGGCGAGCACCTTGATGAGCGTGCTCTTGCCGGCGCCGTTCTGGCCGAGCAGGCAGTGGACCTCTCCGGGGCGGACCTCCAGGTCGACACCGCCGAGGGCCGTGACGCCGGGGAAGCGCTTGACGACGTTCGTCATCCGCAGCAGCCGCGTTTCGTCTCGCCCTCGAGAGTCCATGGGTGACACCGTGGCGGACTTTTGACTGCTCGTCAAGCAAAAGTTTCATAGTGACCCGAGAAAGTCGCGTGGATGGCGTGCATAAGGTGCATGTGCTTCACTTCAACCGTGCGCCGTGCCGACTCGTCTTCCGCCTACGCCGCGAGTGGCGCCGGGGACCTGTTGCAGCTGCTCCGCGACGAGCGGCCGCGCACCCGCGCCGAGCTGGCGAAGCTCACCGGCCTGGCCCGCTCCACGGTCGGCGCCCGCGTGGACGCGCTCCTGGCGACGGGTCTGCTCGCCCCGAGCGGCGAGGCCGCGAGCACCGGCGGACGCCCACCGGCCCGGTTCGCGTTCAACCCCTCCGCGCGGGTCGTCATCGGTGCCGACATCGGTGCCACCCACGGGCGGCTCGCCCTGACCGACCTCAGTGGGCGCCCGATCGCCGAGATCGGGCAGCCACTCGACATCACCACCGGCCCGGGCCCGGTCCTCGACTGGGTCGTCTCGGCCTCGCAGCAGCTGCTCGGGGAGGCCGGGCGCGAGCCCCGCGAACTCATCGGCGTCGGCATCGGCCTACCCGGGCCCGTGGATCACTCAAGCGGACGCCCGATGCGCCCGCCGATCATGCCCGGCTGGGACGGCTACGACGTGCCCGAACACGTGCGCCACACCTTCGATGTGCCCGTCCTCGTCGACAACGACGTCAACATCATGGCCCTCGGCGAGCACGCCACGGCGCACCCCGACGTCGAGCACCTCCTCTTCGTCAAGGTCGCCACCGGCATCGGCGCCGGCATCATCAGCAGCGGCCGGCTCCACCGCGGTGCCGTCGGCGCGGCCGGCGACCTCGGACACGTTGCCGCCCTGCATGCCCCGCAGGTGCTCTGCTCGTGCGGCAACACCGGCTGCCTCGAAGCGGTCGCGAGCGGCCCGGCGATCTCCAGCTCGCTCAAGGACCTGGGCATCGCGACGGCGTCGAACCGCGACATCGTGGACCTCGTCCGAGGCGGCAACATTCCCGCGGCCCACGCGGTGCGCGAGGCCGGCCGGATGATCGGCGAGGTGCTCGCCACATGCGTGAGCCTGCTCAACCCCGAGGTCATCGTCATCGGCGGCTCGCTCGCCCAGGCCGGCGAGAGCCTCATCGCCGGCGTGCGCGAGGTCGTCTACCGGCGCTCCCTTCCCCTCGCCACCGGCAGCCTGCAGATCGTCGCCGCGACGACCGGGGAGCAGGCCGGCGTCATCGGCGCCGCCACGATGGTCGTGCAGCAGGTGCTCACGGCAGATCGGGTCGACTCGGTCATCGCGCGCCAGTCGGCGTCGTGAACCCGTCCCACCTCTGAGTCCGCCAACACGGCTCTCCCCATGGTTGGGGGACGGCGCCATGGGGCAAGGAGGACGGCATGACGGATCCGAGTGAGGTCACCGAACGTGGCGGCCCCTGGGTGCGCGAGGTCTGCGCGGCCCTCGACGTCCCCGCTGCAGACGTCGACATCCCGCGGATCCTCGACCTGACCCGGGAGATCTCCCACAGGAAGACGCGGCCGCTGGGCCCGGTCGGCGCCTTCATCCTCGGTATGGCGCTGGGCCGCCATCCCGACGCCGACCCCCAGGCGCTGCACGACCAGATCCTCAGCACCCTTCCCGAGCAGGAGGCCGAGGCCGACTGACCCCAGGCCCGGTCCGATCCAGGTTGGGTCTTCGGGGTCAGAGCTGAGTGATCCGAACAGAGGTCGGTGACCTGCGCAGAGCTGGGTGATATATCAAGCGACCGGCTGCAAATCGCCCACTCCTGTGCGAATCACCCAACCCCTCTCAGTCGAAGATGCCGCTGTAGGCGTTGAGGGCCGGCTGCCCGCCGAGGTGGGCGTAGAGGACCGTCGAGTCCTTGCCGATCTCGTCCTGGCTGACGAGGTCGATGAGACCGGCCATCGACTTGCCCTCGTAGACGGGGTCGATGATCATCCCCTCGAGGCTGCCGGAGGTGCGGATCGCGTCGATGGTCGACTGGACCGGGATGCCGTAGTAGTCGCCCGCCCAGCCCTCGAGGACGGTGATCTCGTCGTCCCGCAGGTCCCGCTCGACGCCGATGAGCTTGGCCGTGTTGCGCGCGATGCGTCCGACCTGCTCGCGGGTCTTGTCGATCGTCGCCGAGGCGTCGATCCCGATGACCCGCCGGGGCCGGCCGCCCGCGTCCTCGAGCGCGGCGAAGCCGGCGATCATCCCGGCGTGGGTCGAGCCGGTGACCGTGCAGACGATGATCGTGTCGAAGAAGACGCCGAGCTGCCGCTCCTGCTCGGCCACCTCGTAGGCCCAGTTGGCGAAGCCGAGGCCGCCGTACTTGTGCTCCGAGGCGCCGGCCGGGATCGGGTACGGGCGGCCCCCGGCCTGCTCCACCTCGGCGATGGCCTCCTCCCAGGACGGGCGGATGCCGATGTCGAAGCCGTGCGGGTCCAGCCGGACGTCCGCGCCCATGAT
>NZ_JBQCCV010000240.1:0-16632 GCF_051961875.1 Intrasporangium sp.
GGTGAGTCTCCAACTGTTCGACACCGCCGACCGCGAGCTGCGCGTGTTCACGCCGCGCGAAGAGGGCAAGGTCGGCATGTACATCTGTGGGCTCACGACCCAGGGCGCGCCGCACATCGGGCACATCCGGTTCGCCGTCGCGTTCGACGTGCTGCGGCGCTGGCTCGAGATCGGGCACGGCTACCAGGTGACCCTCGTGCGCAACGTCACCGACATCGACGACAAGGTCCTGCGCAAGGCGGCCGAGGCCGGCGAGGAGTGGTGGGCCCTGACCTACCGCAACGAGCGGCTCACGACGCAGGCGCTCGAGGCGCTCGGGGTGCTACCCGCCACCTACGAGCCGCGCGCGACGGGGCACATCACCGACATGGTCACCCTGATGGAGACCCTCGTCGAGAAGGGGCACGCCTACGCGGCGCCTGACGGCTCCGGCGACGTGTACTTCGACGTGCGGTCGTGGCCCGACTACGGGTCGCTCTCGCACCAGTCGCTCGACGACATGGCGAGCGCCGACGACGCCGACCCGCGCGGGAAGCGCGACCCGCGCGACTTCGCGCTGTGGAAGGGCCGCAAGGCCGAGGAGCCCGAGAGCGCCTCGTGGCCGACGCCCTTCGGCGCGGGCCGGCCGGGCTGGCACCTCGAGTGCTCGGCGATGGCCCGGCGCTACCTCGGCGACGAGTTCGACATCCACGGCGGCGGCATCGACCTGCGCTTCCCGCACCACGAGAACGAGCAGGCCCAGTCGCGCGCGGCTGGGCTGGGCTTCGCGCGGTACTGGCTGCACAACGCGTGGGTGACGGTCAAGGGCCAGAAGATGGGCAAGTCGCTCGGCAACTCCCTCGAGGTGCGCGAGCTGCTCAAGACCACGCGACCGCTCGTGCTGCGCTACTACCTCACCGCGGCGCACTACCGCTCCACGATCGAGTACCACCCGGGCTCGCTCGAGGAGGCCGCCGCCGCCGTCGAGCGGATCGAGGGCTTCCTCGAGCGCGTCTCGCACCGCCGTGAGGTGCCGGCCGGCGGCTCGTATGCCGCTCACGACCTGCCCGAGGAGTTCCGCGCCGCGCTCGACGACGACCTCGGCGTCCCCGGGGCGCTCGCGGTCATCCACGAGACGGTCCGGGCGGGCAACACGGCGCTGGACGAGGCGGACGACGACGGGGCTCTGGCGGCAGCGTCGGCCGTGGTCGCGATGGCGGAGGTGCTCGGGGTCAACCCGTTGGCCGAGCACTGGAGCCGGTCCGCCGACCGCACGACGAGCCACGTGGCCGAAGAAGCGCTGGAGGCCCTTGTGGGCCAAGCGCTCGAGGCGCGTCAGTCGGCGCGGCAGGAGCGGGACTTCGCACGGGCCGATGCGATCCGGGACGAGCTGTCCGCCGTCGGGATCGCGATCGAGGACACGCCGTCCGGGGCCCGGTGGTCCCTGAGCCGGTCGGTCGCGTCGGTGGACGCGGTCCCGGCGGCCGGGGCGGCCGGAGCGGGAGAGGGCTGACATGGCAGGGAACTCACAACGGCGGGGCGCTATCCGCAAGGGCGGCAAGGGCGCGACCGTCGGGTCGGGCGGGCAGAACAAGCGTGCCCTCAAGGGCAAGGGGCCGACGCCCAAGGCCGTCGACCGCGAGTACCACGCGGCGCACAAGCGCGCCAAGGCGGCGGCGAAGCGGGCCGCCTCGCCGGGCGGTCGCCCTGGCGCTCCTCGGGGCACCGGCGGTGCGCGGCCCGCCCGGCGCAGCAAGACCGCGACCGAGATGGTGGCGGGGCGCAACTCCGTCGTCGAGGCACTGCGCGCCGACGTCCCCGTCTCGTCCATGTACGTCGCGACGCGGATCGACTCCGACGACCGGGTCAGGGAGTCGCTGAAGCTCGCGGCCGGGCGGGGTCTGCCGATCCTCGAGACACCCCGCTCAGAGCTCGACCGGCTCACCGATGGCGCGGTGCACCAGGGGATCGCCCTGCAGGTGCCGCCCTACGACTATGCCGACCCGCACGACCTCATCGACCCGGAGGCGCCGGGGGTGCCGCTCGTCGTCGCCCTCGACGGCATCACCGACCCGCGCAACCTCGGGGCGATCATCCGGTCGGTCGCCGCATTCGGCGGCCACGGGGTCGTCGTGCCGGAGCGGCGCTCGGTCGGCATGACCGCGTCGGCGTGGAAGACGTCGGCAGGGGCGGCCGCGCGTATCCCGGTGGCCAAGGCGGCCAACCTCACCCGCACCCTCGAGGACTTCAAGAAGGCCGGCTTCTTCGTCATCGGGCTCGACATGGAGGGCGACGTCGAGCTGCCCGAGCTGGCGCTCAGCGACTCACCCCTCGTCGTCGTGACGGGGTCCGAGGGCAAGGGCCTCTCCCGGTTGGTCCGCGAGACGTGCGACCAGATCGTCTCGATTCCCATGAGCTCCTCGGTCGAGTCGCTCAACGCGGGGATGGCGACGGGGGTCACGCTCTACGAGATCGCTCGGCAGCGCCGGGCCCGCTGATCCCCGGCTTCCGGCTGCGGTCCCTTCGAGGGAAGAGACCGGAGCCGGGAACCACCGCAGTCCTCAAATCGTCAACAAGTGGGAGATGCCCGGCCGACACAGGACGGACGGGTACCCTGAGGCCGGCGCAGGGCGCCGCACATGTCGCCGAGAAGAAGGACATCCGTGGGCAAGAACACAGCTCGGGCCGAGGCCACGCGTAGGGCGGCCGAGATGCGCGCCGCGGCCGCCCGCAAGGAACGCCAGCAGAAGCAGCTCATCACGGCGGCTGTCGCGGTGGTGGTCGTCATCATCGCCGCCGTCATCGGCCTCGCCATCGCGAGCCAGCCGGACAAGGCGCCGGCCTCCGCCAACTCCGCCGCGGACGCCGCAGTCACCAAGCTCGGCTCCATCCCCGCCTCGGCGTTCGACGCCGCCGGGAAGCCCAGCGCCGCCTCCAACTCGATCCCGCAGAAGCTCGAGGGCGGACAGGTCCTCAAGAACGGCGGCAAGCCGGAGGTCCTCTACGTCGGTGCCGAGTACTGCCCCTACTGCGCCACCGAGCGGTGGTCGCTGGTCGCGGCGCTCGAGCGGTTCGGCAGTTTCTCCGGCCTGACGACGACGCGCTCGGCCGACAACGACGGCAACATCCCGACGGTGTCCTTCAAGGACGCGAAGTACACGAGCGACTACATCTCGTTCCGTGCGGTCGAGACCCAGGACCGCAACGGGAAGCCGCTGGAGCAGATCCCCGCGGACATCGAGCCGCTGTTCAAGAAGTACGACGCACCGCCGTATGTCGATGCCCAGAGCCAGGGTTCGATCCCGTGGACCTTCTACGGTACGCACCAGACGGTCGGCTCCGGGGTGCCGGTCCAGAACTTCGTCAGCCTGTCCGACAACAATGCGTGGACCACGATCGTCGAGCAGATGCTGACCGGCAAGGGTGACCTCGGCCAGCCGATCATGGCGAACGCCAACGCGGTCACGGCCCAGATCTGCACCCTGACCGGCAACCAGCCCTCCGACGTCTGCAGCAGTTCCGCGGTCGTCCAGACCAGCCCGATGCTCAAGCCATGACACGCGACATGACCCGCTCGTCGCGGGGCGCCGGGACCGGCCAGGCCGGGACCCTCGCCCCGCGTGAGCGTCCGCGCTGGCTCATCCCGACCTCACTGGTCCTCGTCGTCATCGGCCTGCTGACCTCGATCTACCTGACCTACGAGCACTTCACCGACAACGCCACCCTCGCGTGCACGGCCAACGGGGTCATCGACTGCGTCAAGGTCACCTCGAGCCAGTGGTCCAAGCTGTTCGGCATCCCCGTCGCGGTGCTCGGGCTCGCGTTCTTCGTCGTGCTGGCCGGCCTCTGCTGGCCCTCGGTGTGGCGCCGGGGCGAGGCGTGGCTCGACTGGGCCCGCCTCGGTTGGCTGACCGTCGGCATCGTGATGGTGGCCTACCTCGTCTGGGCCGAGGTCGCGAAGATTCACGCGATCTGCCTCTGGTGCACCGTGGTCCACGTGACGACGTTCCTGCTCTGGATCACCGTGATGTTCGGTCAGATCCTGTCCGGTCCGCCGACCACGGCGGCCGCGCCGGCCGGTCGGGCTGGTCGCCGCTGACCTCGGCCCGGGCGTCCGGTCGAGTGAGCGCCTCGTCCCACCCGTCACCCCGTGCCACGATGGACCCGTGACTCTGCAGATCACGACCGCGCGTCCCACGCCGGAGCTGTTCGACCTGCCGTGGCGGCGACCACTCGAGGAGTGGCCCGAGGATGTCCTCGCGGCCTTGCCCCGCGGCATCTCGAGGCACGTCGTGCGGTTCGTCCGGCTGGGCCGGCGGGTGATCGCGATCAAGGAGATCAAGGCCGAGATCGCGGACCGGGAGTACGCGATGCTGCGCAACCTCCGCCGCCTCGACGTGCCGGCGGTGCAGCCGCTCGGCGTGGTCCACGGCCGGACGGCAGCCGACGGCACCCCACTGGACGCGTGCCTGCTCACCCTCCACCTCGAGTTCTCGCTGCCGTACCGGGCGCTCTTCAGCCACAGCCTGCGGCCCGACACGGCCGTCCGGCTGATGGACGCCCTCGCCCTGCTCCTCGTCCGGCTCCACCTCGAGGGGTTCTGGTGGGGCGATGTCTCGCTGTCGAACACCCTCTTCCGCCGCGACGCCGGCGCCTTCGCGGCATACCTCGTCGACGCAGAGACCGGCGAGCTGCATCCGTCCCTCTCGGATGGGCAGCGAGCCCACGACCTCGACCTCGCCCAGGTCAACATCACCGGCGAGCTGATGGACCTGCAGGCGGGTGGGCTTCTCGACAAGGGCGATCCCTTCGAGATCGCCGCCTCGATCGTGGAGCGGTACCACTCCCTCTGGGAGGAGCTGACGGCGACGGAGCGCTTCGACGTCGGCGACCGGTGGCGCGTCGACGAGCGGATCCGCCGCCTCAACGACCTCGGCTTCGACGTCGACGAGCTCAGCATGATGACCGACCTCGACGGCACCCACATCCAGATCCAGCCGAAGGTCGTCGACGCCGGTCACCACTCCCGGCGGCTGCTGCGCCTGACCGGGCTCGATGTGGGGGAGAACCAGGCCCGTCGCCTGCTCAACGACCTCGACTCCTACACCGCCGCCACGGACCGGCAAGGGGACGACGAGGAGCTCGTCGCACATGACTGGCTCACGAGGATCTACGAACCGGTGACCCGCGCCGTCCCGCGCAACCTCACCAGCCGGCTCGAGCCCGCCGAGGTCTTCCACGAGGTCCTTGAGCACCGGTGGTACATGAGCGAGCGGGCCGGGCACGACGTGCCCATCGAGGACGCCATCCAGGACTACATCCGCACGGTGCTCCCGGCGAAGCCGGAGGAGGAGGCCGTCGTCGGCGTCGACACGGTCGAGATGCCTGTCATCGCCCGGCACGACTGACCCTCCCCGATCCGTGTCGGATGGGTTGCGCCCGAGAGGTTCTCCGGCACACTGCAGGACATGAATCCTCCTGCCGCTTCCACCCAGGACCAGTCTGACCTGATCCTCGTCGCCCGTGTAGACCCGGGGGACTGGCAGCGCTTACGTGATGTGCGGCTTGCGGCGCTGGCCGATTCACCGGAGATGTTCGGATCGTCCGTGGCGAGGGAGCGTGCGTTCGACGAGACCGAGTGGCGCAAGCGGGCCGCCCGGCCCGCCACCTTCCTCGCATCCAGAGGCGCCGGGGATGTCGGCATGGCCGGCGTCTACGAGTTCGAGGGCAGTTGGCTTGTCATGGGCATGTGGCTGGCCCCAGCCGCACGGGGAACGGGAGCCGTCGACGCACTCATCCACGCCTGCGAATCCGTGGCACAGGACGCGGGAGCGACGACGATCGCGCTCGCGGTGATGGAAGACAACGCCCGCGGTCGGAGCGCGTACCTTCGCCTCGGTTACCAGTTCACGGGGGAACGGGAGCACGTGCGCGACGGTCGAGACGAGCTGTTCATGACCAAGACGCTGGCCTCCTCACCTCCGTCGAGCTGACGGTGACGCCGCGGGGCCGGCACCTGCTCGTCGTGCGAGCGGGCGCCGGCCCAGCGGCATACGTGGGAACTGTCCTCTCGATCGTCTCCGCTCGATCGGAGAGGAGGGGGCGGGTCAGTCGCTGATGCGCTCGCCAGACTCCGCGTTGAAGACGTGGACATGGCCCTGCTTCGGCTTGAGGTAGACGACCTCGCCCTTCTCCGGGGGGCGGCGGCCGTCGACGCGGGCGATGAACGGGGCGTCGCCCGTCTCCTCACCCGTCGCGCCGACCTGCTTGGCCTTGGTCGAGCCGTAGATGTACGCGTCGGCGCCGAGCTCCTCGACGACGTCCACCGTGACCGGGATGCCGTCGCCGTCCTCGGACATGTGCAGGTCCTCCGGCCGGACGCCCAGCGTCACGTGCCCCGTCGCCCTGGACAGCTCCTCCCGGCCCACCGCGACGGTGTGCCCGCCGACGTCGGCGCCACCGTCGACGACCGGGGCGTCGAGCAGGTTCATCGCGGGCGAGCCGATGAAGCCGGCCACGAAGACGTTGACCGGGTGGTCGTACATGCGGCGCGGGGTGTCGCACTGCTGCAGGACGCCGTCCTTGAGGACCGCCACGCGGTCGCCCATCGTCATGGCCTCGACCTGGTCGTGGGTGACGTAGACGGTCGTGACGCCGAGGCGGCGCTGCAGCGAGGCGATCTGGGTGCGGGTCTGGACACGCAGCTTCGCGTCGAGGTTCGACAGCGGCTCGTCCATGAGGAAGACCTGCGGCGAGCGGACGATGGCGCGGCCCATGGCGACGCGCTGGCGCTGTCCACCCGAGAGCGCCTTCGGCTTGCGCTCGAGGTACTCGGTGAGGTCGAGGATCTTGGCGGCCTCTTCGACCCGCTTGCGGATCTCGGACTTGTCGACGCCGGCGATCTTGAGGGCGAAGCCCATGTTGTCGGCGACCGACATGTGCGGGTAGAGCGCGTAGTTCTGGAAGACCATCGCGACGTCCCGGTCCTTGGGGGACAGGTTGGTCACGTCGCGGTCGCCGATGAGGATGCGGCCTTCGTTGACCTCCTCGAGGCCGGCGAGCATCCGCAGCGAGGTGGACTTGCCGCAGCCGGACGGCCCGACGAGGACAAGGAACTCGCCGTCCGCGATGTCGATGTTGAGGTTGTCGACCGAGGGCTTGCTGTTGCCCGGATAGATCCGGGTCGCATGGTCGAACGTCACAGTTGCCATGGGCGTCTTTGCCTTTCCTTCACCGGCAGGAACGTGCCGGACGATCCGTTGTAAAGGTGCCGACCCGGGTGGGCTGGCACAGTCATCATGACGTATGCCGCACAGCCCGCAAAGTGCGGCCCCCTCCCTCCGTGTCCTGATCGTTGCAAGAAGTTGCTGCAAGGCCGTTCCAGTTCGCCGCAAGTTCTTGCTACGGTGCCCCCACTCGTGGCGACCCGTGGCGTCGGTCAGGCTCCCGGTGCGACACCGGCGGACGCGGTCCGCGCCCGAGGAGGAGGAGACGGAGTGAAGGCGCGACTGCGCGACATCGCCGACCAGGCGGGGGTCTCGGAGGCGACGGTCTCCCGGGTCCTCAACGGCAAGCCCGGCGTCGCGGAGTCGACGAGACAGGCCGTCCTCACGGCCCTGGACGTGCTCGGCTACGACCGGCCGAGCCGGTTGCGCCGCAAGAGCGCCGGCCTCGTCGGCCTCATCGTCCCGGAGCTGACCAACCCGATCTTTCCGGCCTTCGCCCAGGTCATCGAGAACTCCCTGGCCCAGAGCGGCTACACGCCGGTGCTGTGTACCCAGGTGGCCGGCGGGGTCCACGAGGACGACTACGTCCAGATGCTCCTCGAGCGGGGCGTGTCGGGAATCATCTTCATCTCGGGGATGCACGCCGACACGACGACCGACCCGCAGCGCTACGCCACGCTGCGCGAGCGCGGGCTGCCGCTGGTCCTCGTCAACGGCTACATCGACGGGGTCGACGCGCCGTTCATCTCCAACGACGACGTCGCCTCGATGGGCCTGTCGCTCGAGCATCTCGTCGCGCTCGGCCATCGCGAGGTCGGGCTGGCGATCGGGCCGGACCGGTACGTGCCGGTCATCCGCAAGATCGCCGGCTTCCGCAACTCGTACCAGGAGCTGCTCGGCCGCTCGGACGTCGACCACCTCATCGAACGGTCGCTCTTCAGCGTCGAGGGCGGCGCGACGGCCGCGGGCCGGCTCATCGACAAGGGCTGTACCGCGGTCGTCTGCGGCTCCGACATGATGGCGCTCGGCGCGATCCGCGAGGCCCGCAAGCGAGGACTGCACGTGCCGCGCGACTTTTCCGTCGTGGGGTATGACGACTCGCCGCTCATCGCCTTCACCGACCCGCCGCTCACGACGATCCGACAGAGCGTCATGGCGATGAGCGAGGCGACCGTGCGCGCGCTGCTCGACGAGATCACGGGGCAGCCGTCGCCGCGGGCCGAGTACGTCTTCCGCCCCGAGCTCGTCGTGCGCGGGTCGACCGGCGCGATGCGACGCCGCTGACCCCCGGCTCCTCAGGGTCGAACGCAGCAGGTATGCCGCTGAGCTCGGCCCGAACCCCGTGCTCGCAGGGCGAGGGCCGGTCTCAGCCGCGGCGCTCGCTGGCGGTGCGCCGAGTGAGCAGGTCGCCGAGGAGGCTCGCGACGGCGTCGGTGTCGGTGACGCGGTAGCGTGCCGCGGTGCTGCCGGGGCCGACCTTGACGGTGACGTCGCCCGGCGCCTCGAAGCGGGCGAAGACGTCCTCGTCGGTCACGTCGTCGCCGAGGTAGACCCGCGCGGTGGGCCCGATCGTGCGGGAGAGCGCGACGAGGGCGCTGCCCTTGTCGGCGGCAGAGACGGACAGCTCGAGGACGGACTTTCCCTCAAGGACGCGGACGCCTTGCTGTGACTGCCCGAGCGACCGGGCCTCCTCGAGCGCGGGCCGGGCCACGGCCTCGGCGAGGCCGCGCGTGTGCAGCGCGACACCGGCGGTCTTGCGCTCGACCCGTGCCTCCGGGTGTCGGGTGGTGACGAGCTCACGCAGCTCCACCTCGAGCGAGTCGAGCCGCGCCAGGTCGTCGGCGGTGACGGAGGCCGACTCCATCGCCGCCCGGACGGCCGGGTTGGTCGACTCGGCCCCGTGGCTGCCGATGAGGGTGATCGGGTCGTCCGGGGTGAGGCCGGTGAGGAGCCGCAGCGTCGTCAGGTCGCGGCCGGACACGAGGGCGATGTGGAGGTGAGGAAGCCGCGCGAGCCGGCCCAGGGTCTGCATGACTCCGGCGGTCGGCTGAACCGCCAGTGGGTCGGGATTGAAGGGGGCGATGACGCCGTCGAAGTCCGTTGCCACCAGGAGCGGCTCAGCCGTGGCGGCCGAGTCGAGCGCGGTGGCGAGAGCGGCGTCCGGCCGGTCGCGGCGCCGGTCCGCCCCCTCGTCCTTTGGGGCACCCGTCACGGGGCCTGCTCTGGTCGGTCCGGTGCCGCGTCGAGCGCGGCGAGGAACCTTGCTGCCCAGCGCTGCACGTCGTGGTCGGCGACCCGCTTGCGGAGCGCCCGCATGATCCGCTGCTTCTCCCGCGGGGGCGTGTTGATGGCGCGCAGGATCGTCTGCTTGAGGCCCTCGATGTCGTGCGGGTTGCACGAGAAGGCCTGGTGCAGCTCGTGCCAGGCGCCGGTGAACTCGCTGAGCACTAGCGCGCCGCCGAGGTCGAAGCGGCAGGTGACGTACTCCTTGGCGACGAGGTTCATGCCGTCACGCAGGGGCGTCACGAGCATGACGTCGGCGGCCCGGAAGAGCGCCGCCATCTCCTCGCGGGGATAGGCATGGTGCAGGTAGTGAACGGCCGGTGAGCCGATGAGGCCGAGGTCGCCGTTGATCCGCCCGACCGTCTGCTCGACGTCGGCGCGCAGGTGCTGGTAGGCGGCGACGCGTTCCCGGCTCGGTGTGGCGACCTGCACGAGCGTGGCCTCCGGCGGGCCGACGTGGCCGTCGGCGAGCAGCTCCTGGTAGGCCTTGAGCCGGTGCCGGATCCCCTTGGTGTAGTCGAGCCGGTCGACGCCAAGCATGAGCACCTTGGGGTTGCCGAGCTGCTCGCGGATCTCCGCGGCGCGCTCCGCGACGGAGGGCTGGCGGGCGAGCTCCTCGAGTCCGTTGAAGTCGATGGAGATCGGGATCGCGCCCGCTCGCACGCGCCGCCCTGACCCGTCGTCGACGGCGACGGTGCCGGCCTTGGTCTCGGCGTGGATGAGCTGGCGGCACGCGCGCACGAAGTTCTGGGCGTCGGCCTGGCGCTGGAAGCCGAGGAAATCGGCGCCGAGGAGACCCCGGAGGAGCTGCCCGCGCCACGGCAGCTGGGCGAACAGCTCGACAGGAGGGAACGGGATGTGGTTGAACCACCCGATCCGCACGTCGGGTCGCAGCGCGCGGATCAGGGCCGGGGCGAGCTGGAGCTGGTAGTCCTGCACCCAGATGCGCGCGCCGGGGGCGGCGACGTCGGCGACCGCCTCGGCGAAGCGTTCGTTGACGCGCTGGTAGGCCGCCCACCACTCCCGGTGGAACGAGGCCGGGACGATGACGTCGTGGTAGATCGGCCACAGGGTGTCGTTGGAGAAGCCCTCGTAGTAGAGGCGCACGTCCTCGGCGGTCAGCGCGACGGGCACGAGGTGGGTGCCGTCCTGGTCGAACGGCGCAGGGGCCTCGCCGGCCTCACCAGCCCATCCGACCCAGGCGCCGGGCTGGTCGCGCATCACCGAGTCCATCGCGGTGACGAGGCCGCCGGGGCTGCGGCGCCACTCCGTCTCGCCGGACTCCGTGATGACTTGGTCCACCGGCAGCCGGTTGGCCGCGACGACGAGGTCGAAGGTCTTCCGGTTGGGCGAGGACGGCACGCATCAGCTCCTGGTCGATTTCGTCCCACTTTAGCGACCGTCCTCTGGCGCGCCGCGGTGGGGCGCTCTAGTGTCGAGCGAAGGCAACTCACGCTCGCTCGAGGAGGTCGACGTGAAGATTTCTGATGTTCTGCGGTCGAAGGGGCAAGGAGTCGTCACGATTGCCCCAGACGAGACGGTCTCCGGCCTGCTGGCCCTGCTCTACGAGAACCGGATCGGTGCCTGCGTCGTCAGCACGGATGGCACCACGGTGGAGGGCATCGTCTCCGAACGCGATGTCGTCTGGAGCCTCCACTCCGAGGGCACCGGCGTCCTGCTCGGCCCCGTCTCCGGCATCATGACGAGAAACGTCACCACCGGGCGGGCCGACGACGAGGTGTCGTCGCTGGCCGCGACGATGACCAACGAGCGGGTCCGGCACGTCCCGATCGTCGACGACGACGGCGCCCTCACGGCCATCGTCAGCATCGGCGACATCGTCAAGAGTCGGCTCAACGAGCTGCAGTCCGAGCGCGACCAGCTGCGCGACTACATCTCGCAGTAGCCGAACCGGCCTAATCTAGGGGGCATGGCTGCCCGCGACCGGACCGAGAGGGTCACGACGACCCTCCCGTCGGGTGCCTCGTCGGCCGGTGCGCCCGGCTCGGGCGGCGCTCAGCCCCCTCAGCGGCTCGGACGATACCGACTGATCGAGGAGATCGGCGAGGGCGGCATGGGGGTCGTGCACCTCGCGCTCGACCCGCGCGGCCGGGCCGTCGCCGTCAAGGTGCTGCGCACCCACGTCGCCGCCGACCCGGACGCGCGTGACCGGCTCGGCCGGGAGGTCGAGACCCTCTCGCGGATCCGCGACGACCGGGTCGCGGGCGTGCTCGACGCCGACATCATGGGGCCGCGGCCCTACATCGTGACGCGTTATGTCGCCGGCCCGTCGCTCGACGAGATCGTCGGGCAGGAGGGCTCGCTCGAGCCGGAGGCGCTGCTCCGGCTCGCCCGTGGGGTCGCCGAAGCGATCCGCACCATCCACGCGTGCGGTGTCGTGCACCGCGACATCAAGCCGGGCAACGTGCTGCTCGAGGACGGTGAACCCGTCCTCATCGACTTCGGGATCGCGCACCTGCAGGACGACGTCCGCCACACGGTGGGCGGCCTCGTCATGGGCACGCCCGGCTATCTCTCGCCCGAGCTCGTCGAGGGCGCACCCATCACGGACGCGACCGACTGGTGGGGCTGGGCCGCGACGATCACGTATGCCGCGTCCGGCCGCCCCCCGTTCGGCCGTGGGCGCATGGAAGCGGTGCTCAGCCGAGTCCGGGCCGGGGAGGTCGACCTGACCGGCGTCGACGACCGACTCGTGCCGTTGCTGCGGGCCTCGCTGGCGCCTGACCCCGGGGATCGGCCCCATGCCGACGAGGTGCTCGACGCCCTGGAGCGCTTCGCTGCGGGCGACGCCGCCACGGTTCCGTCGCCCTCCGGGCAGGTATGGGACGACCCGGCCCGGCACGTCCCACCCGGCTCGACCCGGGTCCTGCAGCAGCGCGGCACCGCCGTCCTGCCGGCCATCCACGGCCCGGCCCCGCTCCCCGCCGAGCGGCCCGAGGCGCAGGGGCAGCCACCCCGCCGAGGGGCCGGGGCCGGGGGAGCCGGCCCAGCGGCATACGGCCACGAGGACGAATGGGACGAGGATGACGAGCTCGCCCCGCCCGAGGGTGACCCGCGGATCGGCCGCGCGCCCCGCACCGTCACCCTGCTTGCCCTCGCCGCCGCCTGGCTCGGCCTCGCGGCGGCGCTGCCCGGGATCGCGCTGCTCGCGCTCGCCGGCTGGTCCGTCCTCGGCCGGTCGGTCGACCGGTCGCTCACGGGGCTCGTGCGGCGCCGCTACGACCGGGGGCGCCGGCGCAGCGACGTGCCCTGGGCCGTCGTCGCGAGCCCCTTCCACCTCGTCGGGGCCGCGATCGCGACCCTGGTGGGACTGCTGCTCCCCGCTGTCGTGGCGGTCGCGGCCATCTTCGCGTCGTCGCTGCTCGACGCGAGCCTGCGCGGGGGAGCCCTGAGCCCCGGCTCGCCGGGCACCCTTCTCGCCGGTGCCGCCGGTGGCCTGCTCATGCTCTGGTGGGGTCCCGGAGGGACGTCCTTGCGGCGCGGCTCGCGGTCGATCGTGCGCAGCGTGGTCCCCATGGGACTGCCCTCGCGGGTCGTCGTAATCGTCTGTGTCGTCTGCGGATTCGTGCTCGCGATCATCGCCCTCACCCAGGGCGCGAGCCTCGGCTGGCGCCCCTGGACGGGCAACCCGTTCGGCGGCTGACCCGTCCTCACCCGAGGCGCTTGATAAAGGACTGGTCAAGAAAAGGTCACGAAAAAGTCTCGGTCCGGCTTGTGTCACGGCCGATGGTCACGTACCGTCGTCCTGCAGCGGCATCCGTTCGGAGGGCACCGAGGTCCTCTCGAGGCCTTCGGACCGTGCCGCTCTGCCCTGCTCGGAGCGACCTGGGCGGGACCCACAATTACACATTGCAACCCAATAACCGGTCCCTGTGCGCGCCGAGCCTCGCCAGCCAGGGACACTGCCCGGGTCCCGGGCACGGGCGAGGACGGGGGACCCACTGTGGCCTCACAAGGGCCTGGGGGTGAAGCCGCGTAAGCGGCGGGGCAGCCTGACGCCCCAACCCGACAGCTAACTCCGTAGGCGCCGTCAGGAAGGAACAGAATGCAGTACCACCAGTCGAAGCACGCTGCGGCGAAGAAGATCTCGCTCAAGCAGCGCGCTGCGGGCGTCGGCATCGCCGGCGCCGCCACCGTCCTCGGTGGCATCGCGATGGCAGGCTCGGCACGAGCCGCCTCCTCCTCCGTCTGGGACCGCGTCGCGGCCTGTGAGTCGGGCGGTAACTGGCAGATCAACACCGGCAACGGTTTCTACGGTGGCCTCCAGTTCACCACCAGCACGTGGAAGGCCTACGGCGGCGGTGCCTACGCCGCTCGGGCGGACCTCGCCTCGAAGGCCCAGCAGATCGCCGTCGCCCAGCGGACCCTCGCCTCGCAGGGCCCGGGTGCCTGGCCGGTGTGCTCGGTCCGTGCGGGTCTGAGCAGTGCCAACGGCGGCGCCTCGTCGGCAGCCTCGGCTCCGGCCTCGCGTTCGACCGTGCGACAGGCGATCGCCCCGAAGAAGGTCACGACCCAGAAGTCGTACGCCGCGCCGAAGGCGCAGCGCACCTACGTCGCTCCCAAGAAGACCAACCGCGTGACCAACTACGTCGCGCCGAAGGTCAACACGGGCAAGGGCCAGAAGATCACCGTGGTCAGCGGTGACAGCCTCTCGAAGATCGCCGACAAGTACCAGGTCAAGGGCGGTTGGCAGGCGCTGTTCAACGCGAACCGCGGCACCATCCAGGACCCGAACCTCATCTTCGTCGGACAGGTCATCCACCTGCCCTGATCGCAGTGAGCATGATCGGCCCCACGAGGTTCGCCTCGTGGGGCCGAGCGCTTTTCTCGTATGCCGCTCACTCCGTTACGCTTTCGGCGTCCCTGCCGAGCGTGGCGGGAACCCGCTGGCGTGGCGCAATCGGTAGCGCACCTGTCTTGTAAACAGGTGGTTGGGGGTTCGAGTCCCCCCGCCAGCTCTCCACCAGCTCTGCCGCCCGACTGCGAGGATGGACAGATGTCCGTCGACGTCGTCACCGAGATCGTGATCGACCGGCCACGTGACGCGGTCGCGGCATACGCCGGCGACCCGACCCACGCGCCGGAGTGGTATGCCAACATTCGCTCGGTCGAGTGGCAAACAGAGCCGCGAGTCGAGGTCGGATCACGGATGGACTTCGTAGCGCAGTTCCTCGGGCGGCGGCTCGCGTACACCTACGAGGTCATCGAGCTGGCGCCGGGCGAGCGGCTCGTGATGCGCACCGCGCAGGGACCCTTCCCGATGGAGACGACGTACGAGTGGAGGGCGGTCGGCGACGCTGCCACTCGCATGCGTCTGCGAAACTGCGGCAAGCCGACCGGGTTCTCGCGACTCGTCGCGCCCTTCATGGCGAGCGCCGTCAGGCGTGCAAACCGGAAGGACCTTGCCCGGCTCAAGCAGGTCCTCGAAAGGGCGACCGCCTGAGAGTGGGCTGCGCCTGTCCGGTTTGCGCTGGTTTGCGTATCCCTGTGCCGGGGTACAGCAAACTCCCAGACACAGGCTGGAGGTGAGCGAGGTGCCGGAGCGAGGGTCGCGTCAGTTCCGTCCGCGGCTGCGCCTCATACTCCTCGCCGGCGCCGCAGCGCTCGGATGGGCCGTCCTCGCTTCTGGCCCCGCCCAAGCCGACGAGGGCGGCACCGGCACGTCGTCACCAATGAAGCCGGGCAGGACCGTGACCTTCGCGGCCGGCGCGGTGGGGAACGTGACGTCCGTCGCCGCGGCCGAGGCGGCGCCGGCAGCGCGCAGCGGGACGCCGGGCCGTGCTCACGTCGATCGCGCTGCACCCGTCGTGCAGATCCCTACTCCGGCATCCGTGACGCCGCCCGCTTCGCAGGCCATGCGCGAGGACTCGCCGGCCCGGATTGGCTCTGCGGTGGCTTCCACGACGAGCCGTACGGCGGCCGACCCCAAGCGGCTCGCGGGGCCGGCAAACGCCCGGGTGGTCGACAGGGTGGTAGCTGCCACCCGCGCTGCGGAGGCGCTCGTGTCGGCGGCCCGACCGCCGGTTCGCCAGCTGGCGGGCTCAGCCCAGACGACTCTGTCCCAAGTTCTGGGGACGACCTCTGCGTCCCTGTCCTCGGACTTGTCCTCACTGCTGGAGCCGGTGCTGACGGAGGTGTCCCACCCGGTGCTGAGCACCGTGTCGCATCTGCCCCGCACCCTCGTCCTGACGTGGCCCGACAGCCATGGGGAGGTCTGGGATGCATTGACCTTCGCGCGCTCCGCTGAGGCTCGCTCGTCGGCTGCCTCCCTGGAAGAGTTTCGCGCCAATGCGGGCGCCGTCGTTGCCAGCGTCGTTTCGGCCCGGTTTGACGCCCTCACTGGGCCTTCGCTATTGATCTCGCCGGTGCTGGCCTCCCTCTCCACCGGTAGCGACGCGCCTACTGGCCAACCGGTCCCCGCGACGCCCTGGGGTGCAGCCAGCCCCACTGGCACAGAAGCGTCCTCGCCGGACTCATCGGGACATGACATCCCCGCGCGGTGCGCCGTCGGACTGGCCGTGCCGGGCCCTTCGACGCGAGGCGCTGTCCTTTGCTTCGGCTCTTCCATGCCCTCGTCGCCCCTGTTTCGCCCTGGGTTCTCTCCTGACTGACTGACCGCTGTCGTCGCCAGATCGTGCGCCCGCTCGTGGCGCCTCGCACGACAGCCGCCCGCCTCCTCGGCGCGCGACTCCACAAGATCACTCAGAAGGAGAGTTCGATCATGCATGCCTATCTTCGTAGGGGCCTCTACGGCACCCTTACCGCCGGGGGCTTCCTCCTCCTCGGCGCGGTCGGCGCAGTAGCCGACACCAACGGCGACAATGGAGCCGCCTCCGGCACCCAGGTCGTCGCACCGGTCAGTGCGCCGGTGTCCGCGGACGGCAACGCCGTGTCGGTGTTGGGCCGCTCGTCCACGACGAAGGGCTCGAGCAACAGTGCGCCCGACGAATCCAGCTCGAGCGCCGGCGGCTCTGACACCACGACGTCCGGCACCCGCAGTTTCGGCTCGGGCTCGCAGTTGGTTGCTCCGGCCAGTGCGCCGGTGTCCGCGGACGGCAACGCCGTGTCGGTGTTGGGCCGCTCGTCCACGACGAAGGGCTCGAGCAACAGTGCGCCCGACGAA
>NZ_JBQCCV010000241.1:0-5124 GCF_051961875.1 Intrasporangium sp.
GCGACCTGCTCCCCCGACACCGCGGACACGGGGACGATGGCGTCCCAGTCGCCGAGCCGGTCGATGGCGATGAGGTGCTCCGCCAGGCGCCCCTTGTCGACCAGGTCGGTCTTCGTCGCGATGGCCACCACGGGCCGGCGCCGCACGGTGCGCAGCTCGGCGAGGTCCTTGGCGATGAACGTGTCGCCCGGGCCGATCCGCTGGTCGGCCGGCAGGCAGAAGCCGATCACGTCGACCTCGAGGAGCGTCTCGCGGACGAGGTCGTTGAGCCGCTCGCCGAGCAGCGTGCGCGGCTTGTGCAGGCCCGGGGTGTCGACGAGGATCAGCTGCGCATGGTCCGTGGTCGCGATGCCGCGGATCGTGTGCCGCGTGGTCTGCGGCTTCGAGGACGTGATGGCGACCTTCTGGCCGACCAAGGCGTTGGTGAGGGTCGACTTGCCGGCGTTGGGCCGGCCGACGAGGCAGGCGAAACCGGCACGGTATGGCGCTGAGCCGGCCTCCGCTCGGCCGGTCGGGTCAGTGCCCATGGGCTTCCTCCTTGTCGGTGATGAGCTGCTGGACGACCTCGGGCTCGGCCCGCTGGACGATGACGGTGGCGACGCGGTGCCGGCGGCCGGCCATCCGCTCGGCGGTGAGGACCAGCCCGGCGACTGCACCGCTGGAACCGACGATGGGCACCCGGCCGATCGCCTTGGTCAGCAGGCCGCCCACGGTGTCGACGTCCTCCTCGTCGATGTGGACGTCGAACAGCTCGGCGAGGTCATCGATGTCCATCGACGCCGGTACCCGCCACGTGCCGTCCTCGAGCTGCTCGGACCCCGGCGCCTCGCGGTCGTGCTCGTCGGCGATCTCGCCGACGATCTCCTCGATGATGTCCTCGATGGTGACGAGCCCGGCCGTGCCGCCGTACTCGTCGACGACGATCGCGAAGTGGCTCTGCTCCTGCTGCATCTCGCGGAGGAGGTCGTCGATCGGTTTGCTCTCAGGCACGAAGTGCATGGGTCGCATCACCTCGGTCGCGGGCTGCTTCGCGTCCTCGGGTGCGGCGGTGAGGCGGCGGGCCACGTCATTTAAGTAGAGCAGGCCCCGCACGTCGTCGGAGTCCTCTCCGACGACGGGGATCCGGGAGAACCCGCTACGGAGGAAGAGCGACATGGCGCTGCGGAGGGTCTTCGTGTGCTCGAGGGTCACCATGTCGGTGCGCGGCACCATGACGGCCCGGACCACGGTGTCCCCGAGCTCGAAGACGGAGTGGATCATCTCCCGCTCGTCGGCCTCGATGACCTCGGTCTCCCCTGCCCGGTCGAGCAGGTCACGCAGCTCCGACTCGCTCTGGAACGGGCCGTCGGCATAGCCGCGCCCGGGCGTCACCGCGTTGCCGAGAGCGACGAAGCCACGGGCCACCGGCCCCAGGATCTTGCGCAGGACCGTGGCAAACGGGGCGCTCCACAGGGCGACGGTGTCGAAGTGCTGCCGACCGAGGGTGCGCGGCGAGACGCCGACGACGACGAACGACACCACGGCCATGATCGCGATGGCGACGAGGCCGGCCTGCCAGATCGTCTCGAGCCAGGACGCGACGGCCAGGGTCACCAGGACCGCCGTGGTCGCCTCCGCGACGACACGGAGGAAGGCGATGACCGAGAGATGGACCGGGGTGTCGGCCACGACCGTCATGAGCGACCTGGAGCCGGCCCGCCCCTCGTCGAAGAGCTCCTGGGCGCGCACCCGGGACATCCGGAAGAGGGCCGCCTCGGCGGTGGACAGGGCGAAGGCGACCACGATGCTGATCGCGGCCGGCAGGACGAGCTGGGGCAGCATGGGCGGCCGTCAGGTGCCCGGTCGGTTGCGGGTGGCGAGGAAGGTGAGCAGCAGCTGCCGCTGCAGCTCGAACATCTCGCGCTCCTCGTCCGGCTCGGCGTGGTCGTAGCCGAGCAGGTGCAGGATCCCGTGCGTCGTCAGCAGGAGCATCTCCTCGACCGGGGCGTGGCCGGCCTCCCGCGCCTGCCTCGCGGCGACGGTCGGGCAGAGCACGACGTCACCGAGGTTGCCCTCGGTCGGCTCGTCACCCTCGGCCCCCGGACGCAGCTCGTCCATCGGGAAGCTCATGACGTCGGTCGGGCCGGGGAGATCCATCCACTGCACGTGGAGCGTCTCCATAGCGGCCTCGTCGACGAGCGTGATGCAGAGGTCTGCCTCCGGGTGGACCCGCATCTGGTCCATCACGTAGCGCGCGCAGTCGAGCAGCTCGAGCTCGTCGACCTCGAAGTCGGTCTCGTTGAGGACGTCGACGCTCATCGGCGGCCCTCCTGCTCGGCGTGCTTGCGGCGCCGGCGGATCTTGGCGTCGTTGCGGTCGTAGGCGTCGACGATCTCGCTCACCAGCCGGTGCCGGACGACGTCGACCGAGGTCAGCTCGGAGAAGTGGACATCCTCGATCCCCTCGAGGATGTGCCGCACCTCGTTGAGGCCGGACCGCGTCCCGCCCGGGAGGTCCACCTGCGTCACATCACCCGTGACGACCATCTTGGACCCGAAGCCGAGCCTGGTGAGGAACATCTTCATCTGCTCGCCGGAGGTGTTCTGTGCCTCGTCGAGGATGATGAACGCATCGTTGAGAGTCCGGCCACGCATGTAGGCGAGGGGCGCGACCTCGATCGTGCCGGAGGCCATGAGCCGCGGGATCGTCTCGGGCGAAATCATGTCGTGGAGCGCGTCGTAGAGCGGCCGCAGGTAGGGGTCGATCTTGTCGTTGAGGGTGCCGGGGAGGAACCCCAGCCGCTCCCCCGCCTCGACGGCCGGGCGGGTCAGGATGATCCGGTTGACCTGCTTGGCCTGCAGCGCCGCGACCGCCTTGGCCATGGCGAGGTAGGTCTTGCCGGTGCCCGCGGGCCCGATGCCGAACACGACGGTGTGCTCGTCGATGGCGTCGACGTAGCGCTTCTGGCCGAGGGTCTTCGGGCGGATCGTGCGGCCGCGGCTGCTGACGATGTTCATCGTCAGCACGTCGGCCGGGCGCTCCTTCGTCTGCGCCCGCAGCATGCCGATGGAGCGCTCGACCGCGTCACGGTTGAGCGGCTGCCCGGTCGTGATGATGGTGAGCAGCTCGTCCAGCAGCTCGTCGATGAGCTCGAGCTCGCCGGCCGGGCCGGTGAAGGTCATCTCGTTGCCACGGACGTGCGTGTCGACGGTCGGGAACTGCCGCTCGAGCGTGCGGAGGAACTCGTCTCGCGGCCCGAGGAGGGTGACCATCTCGGTGGGCGGTGGGATCTCACGAGTGAGGACTGGCTGGGCCTGGGCGTCGGGACTCACGGAATCGGCATCGTTCATTTGGCCCCCAGTCTACGTGGGCGCACCCACGGTGAGACGCTTCACACTCCTCAGGTCAACCGGCGGGTCCCCTGGGGCGTCTCCACGTCGTGAGAACGTTGGGCATGCCTACCCGAGCACGGCCGCCGGGCCTCGACGACGCCGACCACGCGATCACTGAGCTGTACGCCGCTCACTGGACCCGTCTCGTCCGCCTCGCCTGGCTGCTGGTGCGGGACCAGTCCATCGCCGAGGACGCCGTCCAGGACGCCTTCGTCGCGACGCACCGCCGGTGGGAGTCGATCCGTGACTCGGGTCGGGTCGTGGCCTACCTGCAGACCGCGGTCGTCAACCGGTGCCGGTCGCTGCAGCGCCACGCGGTCGTCGTCGACCGGCAGAACCGGGCCGACGCGGCGGCCGCCGACGCGCCGGGCCGCACCAGCCACGTGAGTGCCGAGACGATGGTCCTCGCCTCCGACGAGCGACGCACCGTGCTGGACGCCCTCGAGCGGCTGCCCCAGCGGCAACGCGAGGTCGTCGTGCTCCGCTACTACGAGGACCTCTCCGAGGCCCAGATCGCCCGGGCCCTCGACATCTCCCCCGGCTCGGTCAAGGCGCACGCCCACCGAGCCCTCACGACCCTGCGAGCCACGATGGAGCAGCAATGAACACTGACGACCGCAACGACGGCCACCGTCCCGAGGACGAGACCGTCGTCATCGGCGCCGGCCTGCAGCACGTCGAGGAGACGGTGCGGGCGCAGCTGCACCGTGAGGCAGCTGCGATCCGCCCCCAGGACCGGCTCGATGCGATCCTCGCCGAGGCCCACGGCGCGCAGCTGAGCGACGCCGACGCCGATGCGGGCGCCTCCGGCCGGCACCGCTGGCTGCTGCCTGTCGCAGCGGCGGCAGTGGCAGCGGCCGTCGCGAGTGGCATCTGGGTCGCGAACCGACCCGCCCAGACCCCGCCCCCCGCTGCGAGCCCGGTGTCCCCCACGCAGCAGAGCTCCACCAGCAGCCCGACAGCCAGCACGACACCCGAGTCGACGTCGAGCTCCCCCGCGGACACCGGGAACAGCGCCGCCCTGTGCGCGAAGCCGACGTCCGGAGTGTCCTTGTGCAACGACACCCAGGCCAGATGGGTCCTGCCCCTTCCGGTCTACTACGTCGGGCCACGCACCGACGGCTCGACCTCGCTCGTCCTGTTCCGGGAGTTCGGCCTCATCGACGTCGCCACCCGCGACGATGCTGCCGACAAGGCCACCGCGGCCCTCGCGGAGGCGGTCGCCGGCGGGCCGGCCGGCGCCGCCTACCGTCCGATGTGGAAGGGCGTCGAGGTCGACAAGGTGACCGTCACCGCCGCCGAGATCGACGTGACCCTCTCCACCGGCGCCAAGGGGCTCAGCGCGAGCGAGGGCCAGATCGCGGTGGACCAGCTCGTCTGGACGGCACAGGCGGCCGTCGGCAAGGGGAACCTCCCCGTGCGCTTCACCCTCGCGGACGGCGGGGCGACGCTTGCCGGTGACGCGCGGACGGACCACGCCTATACGCGCCCGACGGACGAGATGGCTGTCTGGGCGATCCTGTCACCAGTCTGGATCGACGCCCCGAGCCGCGGCGAGAGCCTCCCCGCAGGCAAGGTCACGGTGACCGGCATCGCGAGCACCAACGAGGCCAACGTCCAATGGGCGATCACCAAGGGCGGCACGACGGTCGCCTCCGGTCACACGACGGCCGACGTCTCGGCTCCATCTCGCGGCGAGTACAGCTTCACCACCACCGCCCTGCCGGCCGGCGACTACGTCGTCAAGGTCTTC
>NZ_JBQCCV010000242.1:0-2485 GCF_051961875.1 Intrasporangium sp.
GGTGGGAGGTGTCGACGGTCGTGACGCCGTCGGCAGCGACGGTGAACTGCGAGACCGTCGAGTCGGCCTTGTCGCGGTCGATGATCTGCGACCGGGTCGCGGCGACCGAGTGCTCCTCGGCGTCGCCGTGCAGCTCCTTGCTGCGTCGCGCCAGGCGCGCCTCCTCCGAGGCCGTGAGCAGGATGCGGACGGGCGCATCGGGGGCGACGACGGTCGTGATGTCACGCCCCTCCGCCACGACGCCACCCTTCGCGGCCCCGGCGTCGGAGATGAGTCGGCGCTGGAGCCGCCGGAGGATCTCCCGGACGGGGATGATGGTCGCGACCTTCGACACCTGCTCCGAGATCCGGGTCTCCCTGATCGCCACGGAGATGTCGGTGCCGGCGACGTGCACCTCGGGCAGGTCGGGGTCGGTCCCGATGGTGAGGGGCAGCCGCTCGGTGGCCGCGATGACGGCGTCCTCGTCGTCGAGGTCGATGCCCTGGTGGAGGCACCACCACGTCGCGGAGCGGTACATGGCCCCGGTGTCGAGGAAGGCGAAGCCGAGGCTCCTGGCCACCTGCTTGGAGACGCTCGACTTGCCGGACCCGGACGGGCCGTCGATGGCGATGACGAATCCGGTGAGGGGCGCATCGGCAGCAGGCATGGGCTGCAGCCTACTTGGCCCCTACTGGTGCACCCGCCAGCCCCGCTCCTCGAGAGCCTCGAGGAGCGGCTCGACGGAGGCGGGGACGACGGACAGGTCGGCGACACCCACGGCCTGGCCGATGCCGTGCTCGAGCTGGAGGTCCTCCAGGTTGATGCCCGCCTGCCCGACGTCGGCGAGCAGCCGGGCGAGGGCGCCGGGCTCGTCGGGGATGACGACGGAGACCACGTCGTAGGCCGCCGGCGCTGCGCCGTGCTTGCCCGGTATCCGCGCGTGACCGAGGTTGCCGGCCTCGAGCACCCGGCTGAGGGTGCCGAGGGACCCCTCGCTCTCGCCCGCGACGATGCCCTCGAGGGCGTCGACGACCTCACCCACCTGGTCCTGCACCTCCCGCAGGACGTGGAGGACGGCCGGGGCGTTGCCGTAGAGGATCTGGGTCCAGAGCCGTGGGTCGCTCGCCGCGACGCGGGTGACGTCGCGCAGTCCCTGGCCGGCCAGGCCGACGGCGGGCTCGGGCAGCTCACGCAGGCAGGCGGCCACCATGCTCGCAGCGAGTTGCGGCAGGTGCGAGACGGCGGCCACGGCGGCGTCGTGCTCGGCCGCCGGCATCGTCCGCACCGCGGCGCCGACGGCGGTCGCGATGTCCCGGACGGCCCGGACGGCCCGGGGGTCGGTCGCCTCGTGCGGGACGATGACCCAGGCTCGCCCGTCGAAGAGGTCGGCCCGTGCCGCGGCCGCCCCCGACCGCTCCCGGCCCGCCATCGGATGGGAGCCGACATACCGGGTCGCGTCGACGCCGGAGGCCAGGACCTCGCGCAGGATGATCTCCTTGACCGAGGCGACGTCGGTGACGACAGCCTCGGGCCACCGCTTCAGCGCGTGGACGATCGCGTCGCCGCACACGTCCGGTGGTGCGGCGACGACGACGACGTCCGGGGTCTCCTCGACATCGATCCGGCCCGCCTTGAGGTCCCGGGCGAGCCACCGAGCGGTGGGCGACGGGTCGTCGAGCGCGACGTCATAGCCGGCGTTGCTGAGGGCGATGCCAAGGCTCGTCCCGATGAGCCCGGTCCCGATGATGCGTATGCGCGCCGTCACGCCTCGCAGCGTAGCGACGCGGAGGCGCCGCGCCCCGCACCGTCCAGATCAGAGACCGGCAGCCTTGTAGAGCGCGGCCACCTCGGCCCTTCCGAGCTTGCGGGTGCGTCCGCTGCGCAGGTCGGCGAGCCGGATGGGGCCCACCTCGGTGCGGACGAGGGACAGGACCGGATGGCCCGCCTCGGCGAGCATCCGCCGCACCACGTGCTTGCGCCCTTCGTGCAGGACGATCTCGACGAGCGCCTTGCCCGGCTGCGAGTCGACGACCCGGAACGAGTCGACGCTGACCGGGCCGTCCTCGAGCTCGATGCCCTCGCGGAGCCGCTTGCCGAGGTCGCGGGGCACCGGGCCGTGGATCTGGGCCAGATAGGTCTTGAGGACGCCGTAGGCGGGGTGCTGCAGCCGGTGCGCGAGGTCGCCGTCGTTCGTCAGCAGGAGCAGCCCCTCCGTGTCGGCGTCGAGACGCCCGACGTGGAAGAGCCGGTCGTTGCGGTTGCCGAGATAGTCGGCGATCGAGGGCCGCCCGAGCTCGTCGTTCATCGTCGTCACGACACCCGTGGGCTTGTTGAAGGCCAGGTAGACCCTCTCCTCGTCGAGGTTGACCCGCTCGCCGTCGACATGGACGGCCTGGCGCTTGGGGTCGATCCGGACCCCGAGCTCGGTGACGATGTGGCCGTCGACCTCCACCCGCCCGTCGGCGATGAGGTTCTCGCACACCCGACGCGACCCGACGCCGGCCGC
>NZ_JBQCCV010000243.1:0-13810 GCF_051961875.1 Intrasporangium sp.
TCCGTGGCGGTCGTCGGGGCACGAGCGGCGACGTCGTACGGCAGCGGGCAGGCCTCCGAGATCGCGGCCGGCCTCTGCGTGGCAGGCTGGACCGTGGTCTCGGGCGCTGCCTACGGGATCGACGGCGCGGCCCATCGTGGAGCACTCGCGGTCGACGGCCTCACCGTCGCCGTCGTGGCGAGCGGCGTCGACCGGGTCTACCCGGCTGCCCACGAGGTGCTCCTCCGGCGGATCGCCGAGACGGGCTGCATCGTCTCCGAGGTGGCCCCCGGCAGCGCACCGATGGGCACCCGCTTCCTCTCACGCAACCGGCTCATCGCGGCGATGACGTCCGGGACCGTCGTGGTCGAGGCCGGCCTGCGTTCCGGGTCGCTCCAGACCATGAACCGGGCGTCGCAGCTCAACCGTCCTGTCGCCGCGGTCCCCGGCCCGGTCACGTCCATGACGTCGGCGGGGTGCCACAACGCCATCCGCAACCGGGACGCGACTCTCGTCACGAGCGCCGCCGAGGTGATCGAGCTGGTGGGCCGAATCGGCGAGGCAGCGCTGGCCGAGCCGCGCGAGGACAGCCGGCCGGAGGACGACCTGGATCCCGAGGAGGCCCGGGTCCACCAGGCGCTGCCCCGCAGCGGCGGGATCGAGCTCGATGCCCTGCTGAGCGCGACGGCCCTGACGCCGATGGTGGTCCTCGCGGCCCTGACCCGACTGGAGGAGCGCGGGCTGGGCGTCAAGAAGGACGGACGGTGGCGCAAGGCCCCTCGCCGGAGGCGCGAGGAGGGCGGCATCGCCGCCACTCGTTGACCGGTGCTTGTGGTCATTGCGGCGGTTTGCGAAGGTGCGGTGATGAGCGAGGACGGAGAGGCAGCCGAGCACGCCCTGCTGGCGCGGTCTCGCGACGTCGTCGACGCGTTCGCTCGGCACCTGCAGGCGGAGCGTGGCCGGTCCCCGCACACGGCCCGGGCCTACGTCGGTGACGTGCGGCACCTGCTCACCCACCTCGGCAGCCAGGGGATCGAGGAGCTGCCCGAGATCCGCCTGGCCGACCTCCGGTCCTGGCTCGGGGCACAGGCCGACACCGGGGCCGCCAGAGCAACCCTCGCGCGCCGCGCCGCCGCGGCCCGCACCTTCTTCAGGTGGGCCGAGCACACCGGCCGCATGCCGGCGGATCCCTCCCTGCGGCTCGTCGCCCCGAAACGCACGACCGCGCTGCCCGGGGTCCTCAAGCAGGCCGAGGCCGGCGAGCTGCTCGACCTCGCCGCGGTCCGTGCCGACGATGATGACCCGATCCACCGCCGCGACCGGGCCATCCTCGAGCTGCTCTATGCGAGCGGGATCCGGGTCGGCGAGCTTGTCGCTCTCGACGTCGATGACGTCGACCAGCGGCAGCGCACCGTGCGGGTCATGGGCAAGGGCGCCAAGGAGCGGGTCGTGCCCTTCGGCCTACCGGCCGCCCGTGCGATGGAGGAGTGGCTGCGTGTGCGGGGCCGGCTGGTCGGGCCCCGCTCCGGGCCGGCCCTCTTCCTCGGCCGCCGGGGCGGACGCGTCGACGCGCGGCAGGTGCGCGCACTGGTCCACGAGCTGCTGTCCCACCTGCCCGATGCGCCCGACCTCGGTCCGCACGGCCTGCGGCACAGTGCAGCCACCCACCTGCTCGAGGGCGGTGCCGACCTTCGGATGGTCCAGGAGCTGCTCGGCCACGCCAGCCTCGCGACGACCCAGATCTACACCCACGTGTCGGTGGACCGGCTGCGGAAGAGCTACCAGCAGGCGCACCCGCGCGCGTGACCGCCGTGGGGCGGCCGGCGCCAACCGACCGACCGTCCCCCAAGGTCGAGGAGGCGCCCCGCGTGCCCCGGGCCTGCGAACGGGCTGGGTAGGGTCGACGACATGGATCTGCCGCTGGTCTCCCGCATGTGTCCCTTCGGCGAGACGATCTTCGCCGAGATGTCGGCCCTCGCCCTTCAGACCGACAGCATCAACCTCGGGCAGGGCTTCCCGGACACCGACGGCCCGGTCGAGATGCTCGCCGCGGCGAAGGCGGCCATCGACAGCGGGCGCAACCAGTACCCTCCGGCGGCCGGTGTACCGGAGCTGCTCGCGTCCATCTCGGCGCACCAGGAGCGGTTCTACGGGCTGCGGGTCGACCCGCGCACGCAGGTCCTCGTGACGGTCGGGGCGACGGAAGCCATCGCCTCCGTGATCCTCGCGCTGTGCGAGCCAGGGGACGAGGTCGTGACGTTCGAGCCCTACTACGACTCCTACGCGGCGAGCATCGCTCTCGCGGGAGCGACCCGCCGCACGTCGGTCCTGCGCTTCCCCGACTTCGCCGTGGACGAGGCGTCGCTGCGGGCCGCCTTCTCCGCGAAGACGCGGCTGGTGCTGCTCAACACCCCGCACAACCCGACGGGGAAGGTGTTCACCCGGGCGGAGCTGGAGCTGATCGCCTCGCTCGCCCAGGAGCACGATGCATGGGTCGTCACCGACGAGGTCTACGAGCACCTCGTCTTCGACGGACTGGAGCACATCCCGATGGCGACCCTGCCCGACATGTTCGAGCGCACCATCACGATCTCGTCCGCGGGCAAGACCTTCTCGGCGACGGGATGGAAGGTCGGCTGGCTGTCCGGACCTGCCGAAGCAGTCACCGCCGCCCGCACCGTCAAGCAGTTCCTCACCTTCGTCGGATCCGGTCCGTTCCAGCCCGCGGTCGCGCTCGCGCTGGGTCTCGGTGATGACACCTACGTGCGGCTGCGCGAATCCCTCCAGGGCAAGCGAGACCTGCTCTGCGCGGCGCTCGAGGAGGCCGGCCTCACGATCAGCCGTCCGGCCGGGACCTACTTCGTCATCGCGGACGTCAGCCCGCTCGGTGCCACCGACGCGGTCGCCTTCGCCCGGGACCTGCCACACCGGTCGGGAGTCGTCGGTATCCCGGTGAGCGTCTTCCATGACGACCAGGACGCGGCCCGCACCTTGCTCCGCTTCGCCTTCTGCAAACGCGACGAAGTGCTCATCGAGGCGAGCCGCAGGCTCCACTCTCTGGGCAGGCAGTAGGCAGTCGGCCCTCTCCACATCCGCTCGAAAGCGTCGTCCGGCCTCCACAGGTGCTGCGCTGCCCGTTCCGGCAACGAGGGGACGGCTCCTAGCCTGCAAGGGTGTCGCTCGCATCGTTCACCACGGCGGTTGCCGCGCTGGGCCTGGCCGCCGCGGCGGCCGCCGGATCGATGGAGGCGGCGGCACCGCCGGCACATCCGAACGCGCCTACTGCCACCGGAGCCACTCCCGCGAGGAGCGCCTGGTCCTGGCCGCTGGATCCCGCCCCGAGCGTCGTGGCGGCGTTCGACCCGCCCGATCAACGGTGGGGTCGCGGCCACCGTGGAGTCGACCTGGCCGCCACCGTGAACCAGCCGGTGCTGTCACCTGCCGACGGCAGGGTCAGCTTCGCCGGCACCATCGCCGGACGAGGTGTCGTGGTGATCGCCCACGAGGGCGGCCTGCGGAGCACGTTCGAACCGGTACGGGCCCAGGCCGAGGTGGGCACGGCGGTCCCTGGGGGAGGGGTCGTCGCCGTGGTCGACGACACCCCAGGGCACTGTGCGCCCTCGACCTGCCTCCACTGGGGCGTCCTGCGGGGCGAGACCTATGTCGACCCGCTCAGCTTCCTGACGCGACGACCGATCGTGCTGCTGCCCCTCGAGTGAGGGCAGGGGAGTGGAGTGCCCCGTCGACCGGGGAACGGTGCCCACGGGGCGGCCACGGGCCGGTACTCAGGCCGGGCCGCAACCGGTGATCCGGTACAGCGTGTACTGGCCGACCGTCTCGACCTTCTCGACGCCGTCGACCTGGTCGAGATGCATCAGCCCGGACGTGAGCTCCGGCCGGTCGAGCCAGTACGTGTGCGACGACCCGATCGCCCAGCGGACGTTGTTGCGCGCCAATGCCGCGCACACGTCGGGACGGTGCGCCATGTCGCCGAAGCCAGTGCCGATGAGGAGCCCGTCACCGGAGGCCGGGATCGGGATCGACCGGTAGAGCGTGTCGGTGCCGAACAGCGCCCACATGAGCGGCGAGCCGTTCTCGGGGCGGCCCACCACGGCCTGGCCCGGAGGGATCTGCTGTGCGATCCGGGCGAGCGATGCGGTCTCCTCCTCGCTCAGGATCACCCGCTCCGGCTGGGTCGGCCAGAAGAAGTTGTGCAGCAGCCGGTAACGCGTCGACCCATGGAGGACGACGGTGAGCGCCGGGATCAGCGCGACGGCCAGAGCGGCGGCGAGCAGGGGCTCTCGTCGCACGGAGCCGAGCCGGTGCAGTCCTTGCTGCAGGAGCAACCGCACCATCGGGGCGGACCCGGCGACCAGCACCACCCCCGGCACGGCGGCGAGCGATGCGAGCCGGACCTTGTCGCTGTACCAGTAACCGGTGATGAGCGAGGTCCATGAGGCGGTCGATGACGCGGCCATCACGTAGAGGCCGACGCAGGCGAGCCACATCGCGACGATCGGGATCGCCTGGCGCGCGCGCCAAAGCACCCAGCCGATGCCGAGGGCAAGGAGCGCGAGGAGCCCCCACAGCACCGGGAAGATCATGAGTCGACCGCCGACGACCTCGCCGAGCGCTGACCAGATCGAGACCTGGCCGGTCCATGTGTACGCCTGGGTGGCGGCGAGGCGCGACGACACGAAGGGCGCGCCGACGATCGCGACCGCCACGACCACCGCCACCGCGGCGAGGTCACGCGCGACGGTGCTCCACGGCTGGTGGTGCAGGACGCCGGCCCGCAGGCGCGCCGTCGCGAACCAGACGAGCGCGAAGACGACGAGCGAGACGAGGACGTTCGGGTGGACCAGCGCGAGGCCCGGTAGCGACACCGCGAAGGTCAGCACCTTCCCGATGTGTCGGCTTCGCGCTGCCTGCAGCATGAGCGCGAGGGCGGCGGGGGTCATCGCCGTGCCCATCATGTTCGGCCAGAGCACCCCCCAGCCGAGCAGCGTCGTCGGGAAGGCCAGGAAGGCGGCGGAGGCGAACCCCGCGGCATACGTGACGAGCAAGGACTTGCCGAGCGCGTGCCGCACCAGGGCGACGCACCCGACCGGCCAGACGACGGCGGCCAGCACGAGCGTCGCCACGTTCGTGCCGGGCAGCACCGGCGTCCCGAGCATCATGAGCCCGGTCCCCACCCACGTGTGGAAACCGTTGGGGTAGAACGTCGGGTTGAAGAGCGAGAAGTCGCCGGTCTCCAGATAGGTGCGGATCCGGTTGAGGTGGTAGACGGCGTCCGGGGAGTCGACGAGGCTGTCCGGACGGCCGACGGCGGGCAACATCGTGGCAAGGGCGATCGCCACGCCGATGAGGCACGCGACGACGACGTCGGGACGGGGCCGCCCCAGCAGTCGACGCCTCAGGTGGAGCTCAGGGTCGCGGCCACCGCGCGACCGCGCGAGCCACCCACCGACGAGCCATGCGACGAGCACCGACAGGGCGATGCACGCGAGGACGACCGGCCACGTCCACCGGATCCCGAGCCGGCTCGCCACCGTGCTGAACCCCGCGAGCACGCCGACGGTCACGGCCGGTGAGATCGCCACGGCCTCGACGCCGCGGGAGCCGAAGGCACGCACGACGAGCCAGCCGGGCACGAACGCGAGGGCGACGAAGACGACGAACACCGGGATCGCCGCGGTCCAGCTGGTCAACTCGTCCTCGTCCTCTGATGTTGTGTAGGGGGGCGGCGTCCATTGTTGTCCACCTCGCTGATTTCCCGTGCATGGCCACCTCGTCGTACGATGGTGGGCGGTCCGGTGCGCCCTCGGGTGGCCGGATCAAAATTCGCGCGTCTTCTGCCGGCCGCTCCTCGGAGCGACCGGGGCGCACCACGGCAGTCCCGGCCTCGCCGGGTGGGGTGCGTACAGGCGCCAGGAGTGAGGCGTATGCCGCCGAGCTCGGTCCGCGTGTCGGGTCGGGTCCGCGCGGGGTCCCTCACGCAGAACTGAAACCACCACCACAAGGAGAACACGGCATGGCCGTCGTCACCATGCGCCAGCTCCTCGAGAGCGGCGTCCACTTCGGGCACCAGACCCGTCGTTGGAACCCCAAGATGAAGCGCTTCATCATGACGGAGCGCAATGGCATCTACATCATCGACCTGCAGCAGTCGCTGACCTACATCAACAGCGCCTACGACTTCGTCAAGGAGACCGTGGCCCACGGCGGCACGATCCTCTTCGTCGGCACGAAGAAGCAGGCGCAGGAGCCGATCGCCGAGCAGGCGACCCGGGTCGGGATGCCCTACGTCAACCACCGCTGGCTCGGTGGCATGCTCACCAACTTCCAGACGATCTCCAAGCGCCTCTCGCGCCTCAAGGAGCTCGAGGAGATCAACTTCGACGACGTCGCGGGCTCCGGCCGGACGAAGAAGGAGCTGCTCATCCTCAAGCGCGAGAAGGACAAGCTCGAGAAGACCCTCGGCGGCATCCGCTCGATGAGCAAGGTCCCGTCCGCCGTCTGGATCGTCGACACGAAGAAGGAGCACCTCGCCGTCGACGAGGCCCGCAAGCTCGGCCTGCCCGTGATCGCCATCCTCGACACGAACTGCGACCCCGACGAGGTCGACTACAAGATCCCGGGCAACGACGACGCGATCCGCTCCGTCACCCTGCTGACCCGCGTGGTCGCGGACGCCGTCGCCGACGGCCTCATGCAGCGTTCCTCCGGGGGCCGCTCGGGCGCCGAGGCGACGACGGAAGAGCCGCTGGCCGAGTGGGAGCGCGAGCTCTACGCCGACCAGGCTCCGGCTGCTGAGGCGCCCGCCGCCGAGGTTCCGGCTGCTGAGGCCCCGGCCGCCGAGGTTCCGGCTGCTGAGGCCCCGGCCGCTGAGGCGCCCGCCGCCGAGGCTCCGGCCGAGCAGGCCTGACCCGACCGCATCCGTCCCGAAGAGGAGCACGAACACATGGCGAACTACACCGCCGCTGACATCAAGGCGCTGCGCGAGAAGACCGGCGCGGGCATGCTCGACGTCAAGAAGGCTCTCGACGAGGCCGAGGGCGACCAGACCAAGGCCGCCGAGATCCTCCGCGTCAAGGGCCTCAAGGGCGTGACGAAGCGTGAGGGTCGCACGACCTCCAACGGCCTCGTCGCGGCCTCGGCCGCGGACGGCGTCGGCACCCTCGTCGAGATCCTGTGCGAGACCGACTTCGTCGCCAAGGGCGAGAAGTTCATCGACCTCGCCGACCAGGTCCTCGCCCAGGCCGTCGCCAGCAAGGCGACGAACGCCGAGGAGCTGCTCGCGAGCAAGACCGAGGACGGCAAGACCGTCCAGGACCTGCTCGACGACGCCAACGCGACGATCGGCGAGAAGATCGAGATCAAGCGCGTGGCTCGCCTCGAGGGCGACAACGTCGTGTCCTACCTCCACAAGACGAGCCCCGACCTGCCAGCGCAGATCGGTGTCCTCGTCGCCGTCGAGGGTGGCGACGACCAGGTCGGCCGCGACGTCGCGATGCACGTCGCCGCCTTCTCGCCGACCGTCCTCTCGCGCGAGGACGTCCCGGCCGAGACCGTCGAGAACGAGCGTCGTCTTGCCGAGGCCACCGCCAAGGAGGAGGGCAAGCCCGAGGCCGCCCTGCCGAAGATCGTCGAGGGCCGCGTCAACGGCTACTTCAAGGAGAACGTCCTGCTCGAGCAGGCCTTCGCGAAGGACCCGAAGAAGACCGTCGGCAAGGTCGCGGATGAGGCCGGGGCCAAGGTCACCGGCTTCGCCCGCTACCGCGTCGGCCAGTGAGGCGCTGAGCTCCACAGTACGGAGGTATGCCGCTCACCCAGCTGGGTGGGCGGCATACCTTTTGGTGGGGCGGGGATCTTCACAGGATCTCCAGAGGTCACGCCACGTTCTCGCACCCACCGCCTCCTAGGCTCGAGTCATGGCTGAGGAGCGGAGTGAGGGTGCGCGACTGCTGGTCGTCGAGGACGACCGCACGATCCGCGAAGCGTTGACCGAACGCCTTCTCGCAGAAGGGTTCTCGGTGTCTGAGGCAGCCGACGGGCCAAGCGCGGTGGCGATGTTCTCGGAGTGCGAGCCCGACCTCGTCGTCCTCGACCTCATGCTGCCCGGCTTCGACGGCCTCGAGGTCTGTCGCCGGATCCAGGCCGAGCGTGCCGTGCCGGTGCTCATGCTGACCGCCCGCGTGGACGAGACGGACGTGCTCGTCGGCCTCGGCGTGGGCGCCGACGACTACGTGACGAAGCCGTTCTCGATGCGCGAGGTGGTCGCCCGGATCCGTGCCCTGCTGCGTCGGGTGGTCCGGGCCCGCGAGCTGGCCGGCACCAGGCAGCCGCTGCGGACACTCGGCACCCTCGTCATCGACGCCTCGACCCGCCGCGTCGAGAGTGAAGGGGTCGAGGTCCACCTGACCCCACTCGAGTTCGACCTGCTCCTCGCCCTTGCCGACCGGCCCGGGACGGTCCGGGGGCGCGACGACCTGCTCCGGGAGGTGTGGGGCTGGGCCGAGCCGGGCCGGACCCGGACCCTCGACAGCCACGTCAAGGCGCTGCGCTCGGAGATCGGGCCGGAACGGGTGCGAACCGTCCACGGCGTCGGCTACGCCCTGGAGGTGTGAGCGATGGCGACGTCCGTGTCGGAGCATCCCATCGACCTCGACCGTCCTCTCGAGGGCCTCGGCTCCATCAAGGCGAAGCTCGGCCTGCTCGTCGGTGCCAGCATCGTCGTGGCGGCCCTCGTCAGCCAGGTCGGCGACCGGGCGGGCGTGCCGCCGTGGCTCACGGTGCCCGTCACCATCGTCGCCGCGCTCGGCGTGACGCAGTGGCTCGCTCGAGGGATGACGGCGCCCCTGCGCGAGATGACTCGGGCCGCGACACGCATGGCCGGCGGTGACTACAGGCAGCGCGTGACGGCGACGTCGGACGACGAGGTCGGCCGCCTCGCCCGGGCCTTCAACGCCATGGCCGACGACATCGCCAGCGCCGACCGTCAGCGCCGTGAGCTCGTGGCCATGGTCTCCCACGAGGTCCGGACGCCGCTCGCGGCCCAGCGCGCCCTCCTCGAGAACCTCGCCGACGGTGTAGTCCGGGAGCCCGAGGTCGCCCTCCGGCGGGCGCTGGCCCAGTCCGAGCGTCTGAGTGACCTGGTCACCGACCTGCTCGACCTCAGCCGCATCGAGGGCGGGGTGGTGCCCCTGGACCTGGGCCTGGTCGCCGTGGCGGAGCTGCTCGAGCACGCCGTGGGTGAGCCGTCCTCACGCAGCCAGCAGGTGCGCGTCGAGACGACCGTCGAGCCCGCCGACCTCGTTGCCCGCGCCGACCGCGCTCGGCTGGTCCAGGTGGTCATGAACCTTGTCGACAACGCGGCCAGGCACAGCCCGGAGGGCGGCGTCGTCCGGGTCCGGGCAGGTCAGGCACGGCCCGGGCACTGGTTCCTGGAGGTGGCGGACGACGGTCCCGGCATCCCCCTCGAGCGATCGTCCGACGTGTTCGCGCCCTTCGGGACGTTGGACCGCGCTGGGGGAGGCACGGGGCTCGGCCTCGCCATCGCTCGCTGGGTCTGTGAGCTGCATGGCGGCTCCATCGACCTGGTCCCGACAGAGCCCGGCGCGAGCGGCACGCGGGTCCGGGCGGACCTGCCGCTCGAGCCGCCCGTCCCCGCCGGCAGCCCTGCCCCTGCGGCCGGGGTGGCGCCTGCCATCGCCCCTGAGCGGGCAATTCCGGCGGCCGTCCCGTCCGGCGGTCCTCCCGTGGCCGTCCCCGACACAGAACCAGACGCGACAGGAGCGTCCTCACCGTCGTTCGTCGAGGGCCTCTTCGGTCCGCTCTGGCCAGAGCGTGGGCTGGGCCCGACGCGCTTGGCGCTCTTCGGCTCGCTCGGGATCGGCTTGGTGGGCGCGGTGGTGCTGCCCTACCGCCCGATCGGCCTGGCGGTCCTCCTCGTCCTGCTCCTCAGCGGCGCTCTCGTCCTGTCCGTGTCGCCGCGGCGCTCGCGCCCCTGGACCGTCGCCTCCGCGGTTCTCTGCCTCGTCCTCGCCTCGCTCGTGGTGGTCCGTGCCGCCGAGTGGCTCGTCGTGCTCGCGCTGTTCGTGGTCGGGTTCCTCGTCACCACGGCGCTCACCGACGCCCGGCGCATCATCGCCGTCATCGCTGGACCGGTTGCCTGGGTGCTGGCCGGACTGCGCGGCCTGCCCTTGCTGCGACGGACGCTCGCGGCCCTGAGCTCCCACCGGCTGCTCTGGCCCGTGGCCCGCACGCTGGCCATCTCCGTGGTCGCGCTCGTGGTCTTCGGCGGGCTCTTCGCGACTGCCGACCCGGTCGTCGGCACGTGGGCCACGCAGCTCGTGCCGGACCTCGGATGGGCCAGTGTGGTCCTGCGCGTCTTCGTCCTCGTCGTCGTCGGCGGCATCGTGCTCGCCGCCTGCTACCTGGCCATCAACCCGCCACCACTCGACGCCGTCCAGCTCCCCGAGGCGCGGCGGGTGACCCGGTCGTGGGAATGGCTCGTGCCCGTCGGTGTCGTCGTGCTGACCTTCCTCGTCTTCGTCGTCGCGCAGGCCTCCGTCATGTGGGGCGGGCACGACTACGTGCGGCGCACGACCGGACTCACCTACGCCGACTACGTCCACCAGGGCTTCGGGCAGCTTACCGTGGCCACGCTGCTCACGCTCGTCACCGTCGCGATCACCGTGCGCAAGGCGCCGCGCCGCACGGCCAGGGAGCGGCTCCTGCTCCGTCTCGTGCTCGGTGCGCTTTGCGTGCTGGCCCTCGTCGTGGTCGCCTCGGCCCTGTTCCGCATGACGGTCTACCAGCAGGCCTACGGGTTCACGGTGCTGCGCCTCGTCGTGGACGCCTTCGAGATCTGGCTGGGTGTCCTCGTCGTCCTCGTGCTGCTCACATTCGTGCGGCTCCAGGCCCGCTGGCTGCCGCGCGCGGCGCTCGTGTCAGCAGCGGTGGGGGTCCTCGTGCTGGGCTGGATGAACCCGGAGGCGTGGGTCGCGCAGCACAACATCGACCGGTACCGCAGCACGGGGAAGCTCGATACGGCCTACCTGTCGACGCTCGGCCCGGACGCCACCCCCACGATCTTGTCGGGACTGCCACCCGGGCTGGCCGCGTGCTCGGTGCCGAATTCCGAGCCGACCGGTGACGTGCTCTCCTGGAACCTCGGCCGAGCCCGGGCGTCCGAGGCGCGGGCGAGCGGCGACCAGCACACGACGACCCTCGTCGGCTGCCCGTGACGTGCATGGCCGGGGCCGCCCACCTGCAAACGGTGGCCGGCCCCGGCACGGACCCATGTGGGTCAGCGGCGGCGCTGGGGCAAGCGCGGCAGCAGCATCGTCAGCACGACCGCGACGGCGATACCGATGAGCGGCGGGATGCCGACCTCGGCTCGGCTGGACAGCCAGGCCGCCAGGCTCGCGATCGCGTACACGGCCACCGTCCCCGGCTCCACCGCGGGCGGGCGCCGATCCGGGTCGATGCCGTGGCGCCAGCGGACCAGGAAGTCACCGATGATGACGCCGCCGAGCGGGGGGATGAAGACGCCGAGCAGGACGAGGTAGTCGATCAGGTGGTTCTGTACCCCGGTCAGGGCGAGAACCGTGCCGATCAACGACCCCCAGAGGATGAAGGGTGTCTTGCGTGGCTTGTCGAACAGCTCGGCTCCGGCCACCCCGAACGCGTAGGCCGTGTCGGCGTTGGACTTCCAGAGGTTGCCGAACAGCAGGAACAGGCCCCAGCCGACCAGACCCAGCTGGTAGAGGACGAGGACGAAGTCGCCTTCACCGAAGGTGATGGCCCCGACGGCGCCGAAGAAGATCATGAGGCCGTTGCCGATCAGGAACCCGATCAGGCAGGCCCAGACCGCCTGGCGGCCGTTCCGCGCGAAGCGGGTCCAGTTCGGCGACTGGGTCCCGGCGGACACGAACGTGCCGACGACGGTGGTGATCGCGACGGCGACCCCCATCGAGGCGCTCGGCTCGATGGCTGACATGCCGGAGAGGCCGCCGACCTGCTCGAACGAGCGGACCATGACCCAGACCGCGAGGATCAGGATCAGTGGGGTCGACACGAGCGAGACCCAGTACATGCCCCGGTAGCCGTAGCAGGCCGTCACGCACATCAAGACGCTCGTGACGACCATGATGGCCGCGCTGGCGGACCAGGACTGCCAGCCGAACGCCTGTGCCGTGAGGTCGCCGATGGTGCCGACCACGACGCCGTACCACCCGATCTGCGTCCCGCCGAGCAGGATGGAGGCGAGCTTGGCCCCCCGGGTGCCGAAGGTGTGCCGGGCCATGACCACGGTCGTCAGGCCGGTTCGCGCTCCGACCCACCCCATGAGCGCCACATACGCCCCGAGGATCGCCGAGCCGGCGAGGATGACCAGGAGGAGGTCGGTGAAGCGGAACGCTGGGCCGAGCGAGGCTCCGGCAAGCATCGTCGGGGTGAAGATCGTGAAGCCGAGCAGGACGACCGACACCGAGAAGAAGCTCTTGCGTGCATGAGCCGGAACCGGGGTGACGGGGTAGTCCGGATCGATGGGCGGCTCTCCCGAGGACGGGGCGACGTCGAGGCGGGAGGTCATCCCTCCTCCCCGATGTCCTCGAACCAGATCTGGGGCCGCTCGGCGATCATCCGCTGCATCAGGGACCGGCAGGTCGCGTCTCCGACGACGTCGACCTGCGTGCCCATCGAACGCAGCCATGCCTCCGAGGCCTGGAAGGACTCGTTCTCGCCGACGACGATCCTCGGGATCTCGTAGAGCACCGAGGTGCCCGCGCACATGTAGCACGGCGACAGCGTCGTGTAGAGCGTGCTCTCGCGGTACACACTCGCCGGCAGCCGGCCGGCGTTGTCGATGCAGTCCGTCTCACCGTGCCGGATGGGGGAACCGAGCTGGACGCGCCGGTTGCGACCGACTGCGATCGCCCGGCCCTTGTGCACGAGGGCCGCCCCGATCGGGACCCCGCCCTCGTCCCAGCCGATCTGGGCCTGCTCGATGGCCAGGCCGAGGAAGAAGGCGTCGAGCTCTTCAGGACTGCAGTCCGGCGGTGGGGCGGGCAGCGGATGGGACACGGTCACGGGTACCTCCTCGTTGAGGGAACTGGGTGTGATCAACTCCACTGGCTTCGTCACACCCCCACAAGAGACGCCCTGTCTTGCTCAGCAGCACTTCCCATGGACGTTTCGTCCGGTCGCGGCAAGGGTGGTCGAATGCTGCCGACCCTTGACGAGGTGCTCGCCCTGCCGGCGTTCGTCGCGGCCGACCACGAGGTGCTGGTGGGCCGGGCCGGCGACGTCGTCGTCCGGTGGGTGCACTCCTCGGAGGTGTACGAGATGGGCGGGCTGCTCGCGGGCGGCGAGCTCCTGCTCACGACAGGACTCGGCCTCGAGGGCAGGAGCGAGGACCAGATCGCCAGGTACGTCGACCGGATCGCCGACTCGGGCTGCGCAGCGGTGGCGTTCGAGGTGGGGCGGTCGTTCCTCGAGATCCCACCGGTCATGGTCCGGATTGCTCGTGAGCGTGGCCTCGGCCTCGTCGTGCTCCGCGAGGTGGTGCCGTTCCATCGGATGGTCGAGGAGTTCCACGAGCTGCTGGTGCGGCGGAAGGTCGGGGCGCCGCGGGGGAGCGAGCCGGCCTGGCAGGAGCTCATCGGGCTCGTCGCGGCCGGCCAGGGGATCCAGACCCTGCTCAACGCCACTGCCAGGCTCGCGGGCTGTCCGGTGGGTGTCGTCGACCTCGACGGCCGCGGCCTGCACCGCAGCGCGGAGGTCGGTCTCCCGCCGCGGCCGACGGCCTCCTTCCACGTCGAGG
>NZ_JBQCCV010000244.1:0-12200 GCF_051961875.1 Intrasporangium sp.
CTGTGGTGGGCGTGTTACGTCGGGCTCTGGGGGTTGGCCGTGATGGCGGTCTTCGAGTCGCCCGATGACGAGACTGCCTTGTTGACGAGGGACGGGGCGGCACTTGACGCACCACCGACCGGCATGCCGCCGGTCCGCGTCTCCGTCCCCGGACGCGAGGTCCTCTCGGCCGGCACGGCCGCGCATGCCGTCACCTCGCCGACGCACTACTCCGTGGGCGTCCTGAGAGTGAGCGCATCGGATCGTGGCAGGGCCGCAGACCTCTGGCACGCTGCGGCCGGTACCGCCGTCGCTGCCGATCCTTCTGTCGCGCCGTTCGACCTCGCGCTCCTCGCGCTTGTGCGCGGGGGCGTGGCGGTGCAGGCCATACCGATGGGCCCGTATGCCGTGAGCCGGGGTGCGGACCGGGCGCCGGGCGCCCCCGGATCGCCATGGCAGCAACGACTTCGGGGCGCCTCGAGGGGGAATGACGGGGCCTTCTCGATGGCGGTGATCCGGCCGGTCTCACGCAGGCTGACGGCGGTCGGGCTGCGCCACGGCTGGACGCCCAATGCGGTGACCGTGGCCAGCCTGCTGGTGGGCCTTCTCGCGTGCGGGCTGGTAGCCCTCGACAGCCGGGCCGGCTGGGTCGCCGCGGCGGTTCTCCTGCAGGTCTCCCTCGTCGTCGACTGCGTCGACGGCGAGATCGCCCGGTTCACCCGGAGCTACAGCCCGCTGGGCGGCTGGCTGGACGCGGTCGGCGACCGCGTCAAGGAGTTCGTCATGGTCGGCGTTGTTGCGTGGGTGAGCGCCCGGCGCGGTGAGGACCTGTGGACGCTCGCCGTGCTGCTCCTCGCGCTTCTCGCCGTCCGGCACGTCGAGGACTACTGCTACGCGCGCCGGACGTGCGCGGCAGGGCTGCGGACGACTCCCGACCTGCTCCCGCTCGACGAGCCCGTCGACCTGGGACCGGCGGACGCGCACACCACCGTGCCCGAACCACCCCGCGGCCGTGCCGTCGTCGTCCGCAAGGTCAAGCAGGTGCTGCATCTGCCTATCGCGGAGCGCTACCTCATCGTGTCGATCGGGTTGCTGGTCTTCAGCCCTGCCTTCCTGCTCTGGGCCCTCGCCATCGCCGTGACGGTCGCATTCCTCTGGACCGAGGCGGGCCGGACCGCGACAGCCATGCTGCGGCGGGACCGGTTCGCGGCGGGGGCCAGCGATGACCACATCGTCGAGCTGCTCGACCTCGGCCTCCTTGCAGCCCCGCTCGAACCGGCCGCCAGGCGACTGACCCGGCTCCGCCTCGGATGGCAGCTGCCGTGGCTCGTGCTCGCAGCCGAGGCCGCCGTCGCGCTCATCGCGGTCGGTCGCTCGGCAGCGGGAGGAGGGTGGGCGGCATACCTGTGGCTGGCGGCACTGTGCTGGCACCGCTACGACGTCGTCTACCGCCTCCGTGAGACAGGGCGGGCCCCGGCGGCCTGGGTGGCCCGGCTCACCCTCGGGTCCGTCCTGCGGATCGTCGTGCTCGTCGTGGCGGCGGCCGCCGGCTGGCCCGTGGCAGGCATCATGGCGTGGGGCGCGCTCGCGCTCATCAGCCTGTATGCCGCTGAGGCGGCGCTCGACTGGATCGGGGGGCCGCGCGCCTCCCGCCCCAAGCGGACGGAGGTGGCGTCATGACGCCGACGCACGACCCCAGCGACGACCGCCCGTCCATCGACGCGCTCCGAGACGTGGCCCAGCCACCCGAGCACATCGCGAGGTACAACGCGGAGCACTGGGCGGGGGCCCTCTACATCCGCCACCTCTCGATCCACGTGACGCGGGCGCTGCTGCCGACACACGTCTCGCCGAACGGCGTCACGTGGCTCATGATCGCCGTCGGAGTCGTTGGCGCATTCGCACTCCCGCTGCCGGGGCTCTGGGGGCCGGCCATCGCCGTCGTCGCGATGCAGGTCCAGATCCTCCTCGACTGCTCCGACGGAGAGATCGCGCGCTGGCGGCAGCGGTTCTCCCCGGCCGGGATCTACCTCGACCGGGTCGGCCACTACCTGACCGAGGCCACGATCCCGTTCGCCCTGGGTCTGCGCGCCGACGGCTGGTCCTGGCGGGAGCCGCTCCACGTGGGCGGCTGGACCGTGCTCGGGCTGATCGTCGCGGTCCTCGTCCTGCTCAACAAAGCCTTCACGGACCTCGTCCACGTGGCCCGGGCCAAGACGGGGCGCCCGATGCTGGAGGACGTGGCGGACACGGCCCGGTCCAAGGTCTCCGGCATGGCCGCCGTCCGGCGCGCCTTCGGGTACGTGCCGGTCTTCCGAGCGTTCATCGCCGTCGAGGCCAGCCTGCTCGCCCTCGTGGCCGGCGTCGCCGACGTCAGCCGTGGCGACCTCACGGGGACGCACTGGCTCGTCCTCGTCATGGTGCCCCTGGCGGTTGTCACGGCGGGCGGTCACCTGCTCGGGGTGCTGTCGAGCTCGAGGCTGGACTGAGATGGCCCTCGTCGTGCAGTGGGCTCAGGAGCGTGGCGAGGTCGGGGGAGTGCTGACGAGCCACACCCAGCTGACCCGGCAGCTGCGCGAGGCCGGCCACGACGTGCGCTACGTCGACACGGGGTCGCCTCGTCGTGCCACGGACGCGCTGTCACGGGTCGCGACGCGATCGGCCCTGCACCTGTTCCACATCACCCGGCTCTGGCGTGCGATCGTCCTGGCGCCGGTCTTCGCGGCGCTGCGGGGGCGGACCGCCCTCGTGCTGCACTCCGGTTCGACGGCGGGCCAGGTGCGGGGGATGGGCCGCCCGATGCGGGCGCTCCTCCAGGTGGCGCTGCACGCCTACGACGAGATCTGGGCGGTCAACGACGAGATCAGGGCACTGCTGCCCGCGTCTCTCCGCTCCCGCACAGTCGTCGTGGTCCCCTTCGACGACACTGCCCTGCCGGTGGTGGACGGCGCCGATCGGGATCCACACGCACTGGCCTTGGCCACGAATGCCGGTCTGGCCCACTACAACGCGGATCTTGGCGTCGAGGCGGCCCACATGGTCCGGGACCGCTGGCCGGACGCGACGCTTCACATCCTCGCGTACGGCAACGACGGGCCTGACCTGGCGCGGTTGCGTGACCAGGTCGTCGACGAGCCCTGGGTAACCCTGACGTTCGACCTCCCACCGGGGGAGATCAGCCGGGTCCTCCGACGCAGTGGCTGTCTCCTGCGCCCGACGAGCTGGGACGGGGACTCCGTCATCGTCCGCGAGGCGCTCGCCTCCGGCGCCCGTGTCGTGGCCAGCGACCGTGCTCCCCGACCAAAGGGTGTGGAGCTCGCGCCCCTCACCGCCGAGGGAACGGCGGAGGCCGTTCTGGAGGGCGGCCGGCCGAGCGACGGCGCCGGACTGGCCGGCCTCACGATGGCCGCGGCCGCGCGCGCGGCGCTGAGTCGGCTCGCCCGCGCCACCTGAGCCAAGCACCCGCGCCACCTGAACCAAGCACCCGCGCCACCTGAACCAGGCAACCCGCCCTGGAGCGGAAGGACGACTCTCAGCAGAGGCCCTACCGCGCGTCCTACCGCATCTCCCGCTCCGTCGAGGCCTGTTCAGGACGGGGTGGACCGTCCTTCCGGATCGCCTCGTCGATCGCGATGGAGCGCACCAGCTGACGGAGATGATGGTCCGTCTCACGCACCCTGAAGTACAGGCCGAGGGTGGTCAGGGCGAAGACCACGATGAGCGCGTACAACATGAGGTCCGTGCCCCTGGACACGCCGAGTGCATTCGCGAGCGCTTGGGGGATCGCCGGATTGATGATCGACACCACCGCGACCACGCCCAGGGCGAGAGCAAGGATCCTGGAGCCGGCACGCAGCTCGACCCGTTGACGGTATCGGAACACCATCAGGAGGATGAGGACCGCGGCGATGACGAGCGGTAGCTTGATCCACTGCATCAGCGACCTCGCAGCAGCTTGTCGACGAGCACGTCGAGACCGATGTTCACGGAGTTGATGGATCGCTGTCCCTTGCTCCGCGAGTACTCGGAGTACCGGATGTGGACAGGGAACTCCGCGTAGGTGGTGTTGTGCTGGGCCATGCGCGTGAGGAACTCGCTGGCCCAGCTCATGTCGTGGGACTTCAGGTCGAGGACCCGCGCAAAGGAGCGTCGGAAGACGCGCAGGCCCTGATGCGCGTCGGTCAGTGCGATCCCCGAGGTCAGGCGCTCGAAGACGATGGCGGCCTTGAGCAGGACCCGGCGGGAGGCCGTCATACCGTCCGCGGATCCCAGGAACCGGGAACCGATGAGCACCTCTGTCTCGACATCCCGCAAGTGCCGGACCATGGCCCCGGCATCGTCAACACTGTGCTGGCCGTCCGCGTCGAACGTGACGAAGAACTGCGCGTCGGGGTCACGGAGGGCAAAGTCGATCCCGGTCTGGTAGGCCGCTCCGGCCCCCAGGTTGATGGAGTGCTGCACCAGTCGGGCGGCCGTGGCACGCACTTCGGCTGCGGAGTCGTCGGTCGAGCCGTCGTCGACGACCACGACATTGGGGAAGTGTTTCAACACGTCCGTGACGACATCGCGCACGACGACGGCCTCGTTGTAGCAGGGCATGACGACCCAGACGTCCTCGTTCTGCGGGACTGCGGCTGACTCGAGCAGGTCCCTGTCCTCCGAAGTGTTCCGCGTGCTCAACTGCGGCGGTCGGTAGACTCGCGCCGACGACGCTCGGTGTGAAGGTTCATGCGCGGGGCGGCTGCGCCGCCCACCCATAGTTGGCGGGGGAAACGCAGCGGCGCGTCCACCCCACGGGACGAGGGAGTGAAGACGGAGAACACGGCAAGCTGCAGTGTCATCGTTCTAGGGTATGGCGCCGAGCCGGTCCTGGAGGACGCATTGTCAGCGCTGGCGGCCGATGCGGGACCCGATGACGAGATCATCCTCGTCGACAACGGCATCGTCGGTCGACGCTCTCGCGAGGCATCGTGGCCGGTGGCCGTCCAGGTCATCGGTGAGGGGACGAACCAAGGCTTCGCCGGCGGATGCGTCCACGGGGCCCGAACCTCCCGGGGCGAGGTGCTGGTGTTCGTCAATTCCGACGCCATCGTGCGGCCTGGCGCGCTCGCCGCCCTGACCACGGCAACCGGGCGTCCGGGCGTGGGCATCGCGTGCGGTTGCCTGCGCCTCGCCGACCACCCGGAACTGGTCAACTCCGTCGGTAACCCGATCCACTTCAGCGGCATCTCGTGGGCCGGTGGGTTCGGAGAACCGGCCGATCGCTACCCGGTCGAGAGAGAGGTCCCCGTGGCCACCGGAGGGCTCCTCGCGATACGGCGGCAGGTGTGGGACGCGCTCGGCGGCTTCGATGAGCTGTACTTCGCCTACCACGAGGACACGGACCTCTCCCTTCGCGCGTGGCTCCGGGGCTGGTCCGTCCGGTGTGTGCCGGAGGCGGTCGCGGACCACTACTACGAGTTCGGTCGTTCGTCCCTGAAGATGTACCTCGTGGAGCGGAACCGCCTGCTCACCGTGCTGACCGACTACCCGAGACGGCTGCTGCGAGCCGTCGCGCCAGCCCTGGTGGCCATCGAGCTGCTGCTGCTGATGCAGGCAGTCCTGCAGGGTTGGGCCCGGCAGAAGATCCGGTCGTGGTGGTGGCTGCTCCGCAACGTGAAGACTCTGCGGGAGCGGCGTGCCACCGTCCAGTCGCAGAACGCCGTGCCAGATGGGCAGATCGCTCGCCTCATGCTCTCCCGAATCGAGCCGCCCATGGTGGCCACGCCGCCCGGCATGGGCCTCGTGAACCGAGCTCTGGAGGGCTACTGGCGCATCGCCCTGAGACGGTTGCTGGCCGATGCCCGCTGACGACGGCACACCGGCAGCGGGGAGCACGGCGACGGCCGGTGTGCCCTCGACCCTCCGAAGGGGAACGATCCAGGTCGGCGTGGGCCTGGCCTTCTTCGGTCTCTCGACCTACGTGTTCACGGCAGTGGTGCTCCGGGCCCTCGGCCCGGGGGAGTTTGCCGACTTCAACTTCTTCTGGGGCCTCGCCTACGGGGTGGGCCTCGGGGCGATGATGCCCTTCGAGCAGGAGATCAGCCGGCGAACCGTCACCGCCACACACCTCGGGGAGCCGACACACCAGATCGTCAATGCCGGCGTGCTGGCCTCCTCCTGCTTCTCCGCGGCCCTGGCGGTGGTGGTCATCCCGTTCGCCCTTCGCTCCGGGCATCACGACGTGGGCGCGTTGTGGTTGGCGACCGTAGCCTCGTTCGTGGCTCTCGGCATCGCCTATGTCTCCCGGGGCAGCCTGGCCGGCCGTGGGAACTTCCGCGTGTACAGCGGCCAGCTCGTGGCGGAGGGCGCGGTTCGCCTCGTGGCCGTGGGCGTTCTCTTCGTCGCAGGCGCCTCCGCTCCCTCGCCCTTCGCCGTGGTCGTCCCCGTGGCGCTGCTTGTGGCGGTGGGAGTGACGTGGCGCAGGGACTGGCGCATCGCCCGGCCCCCTCGGGGGCTGGCACGAGCAGTGGCGGGCTCCACGGCGCCGCTCATCGTCTCGTCGATGGTGTCACTGACGCTCGTCAACCTGGGCCCCGTCGCGATCAGGTATGTCGAGTCGGTCGCCGATCCGACGCGCGACGGCAGTTACCTGGCTGCGGCGTTCATCGCCCGGCTGCCGATCTTTGTCTTCGCGGCCGTCCAGGCCGTCCTCATTCCGCGGCTCACCCGCTCTGTCGTGCGCCGCGACAGCCTGGATTTCCGTCGTTCGCTGGGGAAGGTCCTTCTCGTCACCGTCGTGCTCGGCAGCATCGCCACCGTCGGGGTCGCCGTGACCGGTCCCCGGCTGCTGAGCCTGCTGGCGGGGTCGCAGTACCACCTGCCCGTCGGCGACATGGTGCTGCTCACGGCGGCTCTCGCCTGCTACCTGCTCACGCTCGTTCTGCAGCCCGCAGCTGTCGCATTGGGTCGCCACCGGTCGACGAGCGTCGTCTGGCTGCTGGGGGCCGTCACCTTCGGCGTCGCCTGGTTCGTGCCCGGTACGCCCACCACGGCGGTGAGTCTCGCCATCGGGCTGGTGAGCCTCCTGGTGTCGGCTGGTCTGGCGCTGACGGTGAGCCGCGGCCTGAGGGACCTGCCTCGGGCGACGCCCTAGTCGAGACCCGGTCCGGCTCCAGGTCCGGCCTCCTCGCTGTCAGCCGACCCTGTAGAGGGTGTAGCCGCCGTCAGCCGTGGTGAAGACCCGTTTCCAGTCTGCCGGGAGCGCAGGATGGCTCTTTCGCCACGGCGTCAGGGCTGCCGAGCAGAACCCGCACGGGCTCGAGCGGGAGGCCACGAGCAGGACGAGGTCGCCCGGCCGGGGAGTCTCCTTGCCCGTGAGCGACCGCAGCGGCGTCGTCCATTGCGACGTGCCGCCGAATGCCGGGTGGCGATAGATGGGCAGGATGCGCATGGTCTGCCAGTCGGTGTAGATGGCGGCGCCGGTGCCCGGGTCCATTCGGGCGAGCTCGCCGGAGACGTCCGAGAGGACCGCACCGCCGTTCGTGGCCAGTGCCGGGGACGACTGGATCGTCGGTGCGACGAGGGCTACCGACGCAGCGACCAGGATCGCGCTGCCGGCCGCCCCGAGGTACTGGGCGTAGCGAGCTCCGCGGCGCCTTGCCAGCGCCCCGACCACGACGTGCAGGACGCCCGCTGTGGCAAGGGCGATCCAGGGGACGAACTGGATCCAGTACCGCTGCACGTCGAGACGGCCCGCCGGATGGCTCGGCAGGAAGAACCCGCTCACCCCGACGAACAGGAGGTAGGAGACCACGAACGCGGCCGCGCAGAGCCGCACGGCGGTGTCGCGGACGAGGAACCCCAGCAGGGTGACGGCCGCCAGGGCGAGGAGCCAGAGGCCGCCGGGAACGGCGCCGTGCAGGATGAGCCGCGGAATCATCGTCAGGTAGTCGAGGCGGGGGAGCCCGACGAACTGGTTCAGCACGGCGAGGTCAGCCGGGTTGCTCGTTGTGCTGAGGTCCTGGCGGGTGAAGGTGTGCAGCTTGAGGAGTGGGTCGCCGTAGGCAACGGCCCCGATCGTCACATCGACGATCGCCCACCCGATGACTGGGGCAGCGGCCAGCAGCGCGTTGCGCCGGACGCGGCCCTTGACCCACAGCGCCGCGATGACGATCGGCCACGCGAACAACGCCGTCTCCCTGGCCTCGAAGCTCCACCCGAGGAGGAATCCAGCGGCGACGACGAGAGCATCCCCTCGCCACCGTCCGGGGCCGTCGTAGTCGCGCGCTGCGACGGCCAGGACGAGCGCCAGCAGGACCAGCGCAATCGATGGGATGTCCGGATAGAAGCGTGCGAGGTTGGGGAAGACGACCCAGTTGCTGAGGAGCAGGACGACGGCGGTCACGCCTGCCATGGGTCCCCAGAAGCGGCGCCCCAGGAGATAGACGCTCCCGGCCATGCATGCAGAGGCTGCGAGGGCCGGGACGTAGAAGGTGGCGGGGGCGTAGCCCCACGCGATCACGAGCGGGGCGAGCGGCACGATCATGCCGTAGCGGGTGTAGCCGAGCGGCACCCACGTGTGCTGAGGGAACTGGATCGCCGCCATGACGTAGTGCCAAGGGTCGGTGGACACGATCTCGGTGCGGAAGACCCAGGCGACAACCGCCGTGACGAGCCCGACCAGGCCGGCGAGGGCGAAGTCGCCCCGGGTCCACGAACCGGCGCGGGAGCCCCAGGTCGAGCTCTCGCCCCCGGCGCTGAGAGACCCATCGGGCACCGCCAAAGTCTACGTGAGTTCCTGGGAGGCAACTCGGCTTCACCTGCGTGGGCGATCGCCATGACGGGAGCAGGTAGCCTCGAGTCCACGCACCCTGAAGGAGGTTGGGGCGCGGTCGAGCCTAGGGAGTTGTCTTGAACGAGCGCACGGTCATCACGTTCGGTACCTTCGACGTGTTCCACGTCGGGCACGTGCGGATGCTGCAACGTGCTGCCGAGCATGGCGACCGGCTCGTCGTCGGCGTCTCCGCCGATGCCCTGAACATCCAGAAGAAGGGCCGGGCTCCGGTCTTCTCCGAGGACGAGCGCATGGAGATCGTCTCGAGCCTCAAGTGCGTTGACGACGTCTTCCTGGAGGAGTCGCTCGAGAAGAAGCGCGACTACATCCTCGAGCACGGCGCCAAGGTGCTCGTCATGGGTGACGACTGGGCCGGCAGGTTCGACTGGGTCAGCGACGTGTGCGAGGTGATCTACCTGGCCCGGACGCCGTCCGTCTCCACAACGGGCCTCATCGAGCACATCTCGAGCCTCGGCTGACCCGTCTTCCTCACTCGGAGGCCGGCTGTGTCGGGTGCCTTCCCGGCAGCCATGGCAGCGCACTGCAGCAGAGCGCGACGATGAGGGGCACGAAGGCGAACAGGTAGCGTGACCTGCCCTCGAACACAAGGGTGAACGCTCCGATTCCCAGGGTGGTCAGCGCGAGGAGGAGCAGGTCGCGCCGCACCGGCGCTCTCAGCAGGCCGAGGCTTCCGAGGACGAGCAGGCCGATCCAGACGCCTTGTGTGACGCTCATCCGGAGCCGGTAGAACCGGCCGTGGAACCCGTTGACGTCCGTGACCGCGGCCACCAGCGCATTGTCGGCCAGCGGCGCCTGCCGTGAGTCGATGCCCTCCCCCCAGGCCCAGAAGGATGCGTCGCTCCAGTTCCACACGGCCTTGTTGGCGTAGAAGCGCAACATCCCCGTGGCCCCGCGTTCCGACCAGCGGCTCCCGATGTAGTCGCGGGCGTAGGCCACCATCTCAGGCTGCGTCCGGTTGCCGATGGCGTTGACCAGGGCGCGGTTGTAGGCGCCCCAACGGGGGCGCCCACCGACCACGTTCATGTTCGTGCCGGTCGCGACCCACCACAGGATCGGCGGTGACTGCGCCGTGTCGACGCGCGACAGGTCGACGCCCGAGCCCGCCCGTGCAGCGGCCGCCCCCAGCGACGAGGCCAGGAAGAGCGGGGCCAGGACGAGGGCGACCGCAGCGGCGGAGCGGAGCCACGTCGCCCCGCGTCGTGGCCCGGGATCTCCGTCGCCCATACCCCCGGCCGGGTTGGGCCCGGGACCCCTGACCGAGCCCGGCAGGCCCAGCACGAGGATGACGAGCACGAGCGCGACCACGACGACCACGGGGGTGGTCTTGATGAGGTAGGCAACCGCCCCGCTCGCGCCCGCCGCGGCCCAGAGGGCGGCCGACCGCCACGCACGGCGCGTCCAGGCCAGCTCGGCCAGGACGGGGACGGCGACGAGGAACGGCATCGCATAGAGGTCGGTGTAGGGAACCGACATCCACGGCGAGATGCCGACGAGCAGCAGGACCGCCGCCGTCGCCACGAGGGCCGACACGGCACCGGCCCGACAGCGGACGAGCCGATGAACGAGCCACAGGGTGATGGCGAGGCAGGCGGCGTTGGCGAGCACCAGCACGGCGTCGGCCGACAACCCCGTCCGCGAGCCCAGCCCGATGCCCAGGCGGTCGATGACCACCAGGGGAAAGTTGTTCGGGTAGAGCGACAGGTAGCTGTACCGCCACTGGGGGAGAGCGGTGCCGGAATGGACCGAGTGCGCGATGTCCATGACGACCGCGGCATCCCATCCGTAGGGGTAGCGCATCAGCTCGCCGAGTGCCGCGCCGAGTGCTCCGCCGACGACGGCCAGGCCGGGGGCGAGCCACCGCGCAGTCGCGAAGCGCGTCAGCCAGCGGGGACGTGCCGCCAACGCTCCGACCAGCACGACGACGAGGGTGACGAGGACGACCGGCGTGTCGAAGTCGGTGAAGACCGGCCGTGGGAAGACCGCAACGGCGAGGGCGCCGAGCAGCATGATGACGCCGACGGCGCGAAGAATGCCCAGGCCGAGCCTCTCCCGCACCCGGCCCATCCTCGCATGGCGCACCGGCACCTGCCGGCAGGCGGTTGCTCAGCCGGTCAGCTCGACCTTGAGCTCCGGCTCGGTCTTCTCACGCACCTCGTCCTCGGTCACGCCGGGCGCCAGCTCACGCAGCACGAGGCCGTCCGGGGTCACGTCGATGACCGCCAGGTCGGTGATGATCCGCTGGACGACGCCCTTGCCGGTGTAGGGCAGCGAGCAGTCCTTGACGATCTTGTAGGAGCCGTCCCGGGCGGTGTGCTCCATCAGGACGATGACCTTCTTCGCGCCGTGGACGAGGTCCATCGCGCCACCCATGCCCTTGACCATCTTGCCGGGGATCATCCAGTTCGAGATGTCACCGGACTCCGAGACCTGCATCGCGCCCAGGATGGCTGCGTCGACCTTGCCGCCGCGGATCATCCCGAAGCTCGTGGCGGAGTCGAAGAACGATGCGCCCTTGCGCAGCGTCACCGTCTCCTTGCCTGCGTTGATGAGGTCCGGGTCCTCCTCGCCCTGGTAGGGGTAGGCGCCCACGCCGAGGATGCCGTTCTCCGACTGCAGGATGATCTCGACGTCGTCCGGGACATAGTTCGGTACGAGCGTCGGCAGGCCGATGCCGAGGTTGACATAGGCGCCGTCGGACAGCTCCTGCGCTGCTCGGGCCGCCATCTGCTCACGGGTCAGTGCCATCGCTCAGCCCTCCTGGCTCTGGATCGACTCCGGCCGGGGCCGGACGGTGTGCCGCTCGATCCGCTTGTTCGCCGCCTGCTCGGCCGTCAGAGGCAGGACCCGCTGGACGAAGATCCCCGGCAGGTGGATGGCGTCGGCGTCGAGCTCACCGGGCTCGACCAGCTCCTCGACCTCGGCGATCGTGAACCTGCCGGCCATAGCGCAGAGCGGGTTGAAGTTGCGGGCGGACTGGTTGAACACGAGGTTGCCGTGCCGGTCGCCCCGGACCGCACGCACGAGCCCGAAGTCGGGTCGCAGGGCTGTCTCCAGGACGAACGTCCTGCTGTCGCCGTCGACCTCGAACTCCTGGGTCTGCTTGGCGGGGGAGGAGACCGCGACGTTGCCCTCGCCGTCGTACTTCCACGGCAGGCCGCCCTCGGCGACCTGGGTGCCGACGCCGGTCCGCGTGAAAAATGCCGCGATGCCTGAGCCGCCGGCCCGCAGCCGCTCCGCGAGCGTGCCCTGGGGCGTGAGCTCGACCTCGAGCTCTCCGTGCAGGTACTGCCGCTCGAACTCCTTGTTCTCCCCGACGTAGCTGGCGACCATGCGCCGGATCCGCTTGTCCTTGAGCAGGATCCCGAGGCCCCAGTCATCGACGCCG
>NZ_JBQCCV010000245.1:0-19104 GCF_051961875.1 Intrasporangium sp.
CGACGCCGAGGCGATCAGGCGGGTCGCCCGCCGGATCGTCGAGACGCAGCGGGCGGGCAACAAGGTCTGCGTCGTCGTCTCGGCGATGGGGGACACCACCGACGACCTGCTCGACCTCGCCGAGCAGGTGACGCCCGCCCCGCCGGCCCGCGAGCTCGACATGCTGCTCACCTCGGGCGAGCGGATCTCGATGGCCCTCGTCGCGATGGCGATCGCCCACCTCGGCGCCGAGGCACGGTCCTTCACGGGCTCGCAGGCCGGGGTCATCACCGACGAGGTGCACGGCCGGGCCCGGATCATCGACGTGACGCCGGGCCGCATCCAGAGCGCGCTCGATGCCGGGCACATCGCGATCGTCGCCGGCTTCCAGGGCGTCAGCCAGACGACGAAGGACATCACGACTCTCGGCCGTGGCGGCTCGGACACGACCGCCGTGGCCCTCGCCGCCGCGCTCAAGGCCGACGTGTGCGAGATCTACACCGACGTCGACGGTGTCTTCACGGCTGACCCCCGCGTCCTGCCGACCGCCCGCAAGCTCGACGTCGTCTCGATGGAGGAGATGCTCGACCTCGCCGCGAACGGCAGCAAGATCCTGCACCTGCGCTGCGTCGAGTACGCCCGCCGCTACGGCATCCCCATCCACGTGCGCTCCTCCTGGTCGCAGAGACCCGGCACGTGGATCAAGGACAACCCCTACGAAGGAGAAGGCGCTGTGGAAGCACCGATCATCACCGGCGTCGCCCACGACAAGGGCGAGGCCAAGATCACGATTGTCGGCGTCCCGGACGAGGTCGGCGCCGCGGCGCACATCTTCGGTGCCATCGCCGAAGCGGAGATCAACATCGACATGATCGTCCAGAACGTGTCGGCCGCCCAGACGGGCAAGACGGACATCTCCTTCACCCTGCCGCAGGGCGACGGCGCCAAGGGGATGAGCGTGCTGCAGGGGATCAAGGGCGAGGTGGCCTATGAAGACCTGCGCCTGGATGACTCGATCGGCAAGATCTCGCTCGTCGGGGCCGGGATGAAGTCCCACCCGGGTGTCTCCGCGAAGTTCTTCCGGGCGCTCGCCGACGCCGGCATCAACATCGAGATGATCTCGACGTCCGAGATCCGTGTCTCGGCGGTGACCCGTGCCGACCAGGTCGAGGACGCCGTCCGCGCCGTGCACACCGCATTCGGGCTCGACGCCGCCGAAGAGGCCGTCGTCTACGGGGGCACCGGCCGCTGAGGCGCTGAGGCGCTCCCCGGGGAAGTGGGTAGGGGCTCTCGTAGCCCCAGATGCCCCTCCGAGGAGCGCCCGATGCAGCACGAGAGCGTATGGCTCGCCACGGCGGACCGCCGCGCACACCCACCGATCGAGGGGCGCCTGGCCATCGACATCGTCGTGGTCGGTGCCGGCATCACCGGCCTGACGACCGCCCTGCTGGCGCAGCAGGAGGGAGCCCACGTCGCCGTCCTCGAGGCGCGCCGCGTCGGATCGGGGACGACCGGGGGCACGACCGGCAAGGTCACCTCGCAGCACGGCCTCATCTACGCCGACCTCGTCGGGCGTCACGGCTTCGACACGGCCCGGCGCTATGCGCAGGCCAACGAGGCGGGCCTCGAGCGTGTCGGCACACTCATCGATGAGCACGGCCTCGACTGCGGTTTCACGCGGGCGCCGGCTTTCGTCTACAGCCGGTCCGATGAGATGGCCCACGAGATCGCGGCGGAGGCACAGCAGGCCGCCGCCCTGGGTCTGCCGGCCCGGCTCAACCGCGACACCGGCCTGCCTTTCGACGCGCCGGTAGCGATCCGGTTCGATGAACAGGCCCACCTGCATGCCGGGCGCTACCTGACCGGACTCGCCAAGGCCTTCACCGACGCCGGCGGGCAGATCTTCGAGGGGTCCCGCGTCACGGGCGTCGACGACATCGGCGACTCGGCTGTCGAGGTGACGGTCGAGGGCCACGTCGTGCGCGCGGAGCGCTGTGTTGTCGCGACCCTCCTGCCGATCGGCCTCATCGGGGGCTGCTTCGCGCGGACCACCCCGGCGCGCTCCTATGGCCTGGCCGTGCGCCTGCAGGGGGAGGCGCCGACGACGATGACGATCACCGCCGACTCGCCGACTTACTCGACGCGCCCTTGGCCGGATGCGGGACCGAACGGCCTCATCGTCGTCGGGCACGGACACGCAGTCGGTGCGGACGTCGACACCACGGAGCAGTACTCCGCTCTGGAGCGGTGGGCCCGGGCCACCTTCGACGTGGAGGCGATCGACTACCGGTGGTCGGCCCAGGACTACGCGACGACCGACCGGCTTCCCTACGTCGGACGGGTGCCTCTGCGGCCGCGGGTGCTCGTCGCCACCGGCTTCGCCAAGTGGGGACTGACCAACGGCACCGCCGCTGCGATGATGCTCACCGACCTCCTCGCCGAGCGTGAGTCGCCCTGGCTGCCCGCGTTCGATGTCGGTCGCATCGGCGACGTCGGGTCGGTCATCGAGACGGCGAAGGCCAACCTCGGCAACACCGTCGACTTCGTCAAGGACCGGCTGACCGGGAGCACCCCGACCTGCACGCACCTCGGCTGCGGGCTCCACTGGAACCCCGCCGAGACCAGCTGGGACTGCCCCTGCCACGGCTCCCGCTTCACCGAGCAGGGCGAGGTCATCGAAGGTCCGGCCGTGCGGCCGCTCGACCTGTCCTGACCTCCCAGCGGAGCCAACTCCCCGTAGAGTGAGCGCTCCGTCCCAGCAGCCACATGGATTGTGTGGCGGGAGGGACGAACTGCTCACTCGACGTCGTGGTTTGGGCTCTGGCCGCGACGGGCAGGGGAGCGGGCATGGCGACGATCGGGTTCCACTGTGCCCACGAGCAGATCGCGCCCTCACAGCTCCTGGCCGACGTCGTCCATGCAGAGGCGTCCGGCTTCGGTGCCGCCCTCTGCGCAGACCGCCTCTCTCCCTGGACCACGCGGCAGGGCCAGTCCGGCCACGCCTGGTCCTGGCTGGGGGCCGCCCTCGCGCGCACCAGCCTCAGCTTCGGCGTGCTGAGCTCGCCGGGCCAGCGCTACCACCCGGCTGTGCTCGCCCAGGCGATCGGCACCCTTGCCGAGATGTTCCCCGGCCGGTTCTGGGCCTCGTTCGGTTCCGGCCAGGCGATCAATGAGCACGTCACGGGCAGCGGCTGGCCTCGTAGAGAGCTGCGTGAGCGCCGCCTCGTCGAGTGCGTCGATGCCATCCGGCTCCTCCTCGCCGGCGAGGAGGTGAGCCACGACGGGCTCGTCTCCATCGACCGGGCGCGAGTCTGGTCCCGGCCCGAGGCCAGCCCGCCACTCCTCGGGACCGCACTCACCGAGGAGACTGCGCACTGGCACGGCCGGTGGGCCGATGGCCTCGTCACCACCGGCCAGCCGCCCGAGGTGCTGCGCCGCATCATCGACGGTTACCGGCAGGGGGGCGGGCGGGGCTGGCTGGCGCTGCTGGTCCATCTCAGCTGGGCTCCCACCGAGGACGAGGCGATCGACCTCGCCATGGACCACTGGCCGATGGGCGCGTTCGGACCGTCCGTCGTCCTCGAGATCGAGACCGTCGACGGGTTCGACGAGCTGGCTCGACACGTCACGGAGGAGCAGGTGCGCGCAGCCGTACGCGTCTCCGCCGACCTCGAGCAGCACGTCGACTGGATCCGGGCCGACCTCGAGCTGGGCTTCGACGAGATCTACCTCCACTTCGTCGGCCCCGACCAAGGGCGGTTCATTGACGCCTTTTCCAGCGACGTCCTGCCGGCATTCGCCGAGGAGCCCCACGAGGAGACCGTTCATGAGAACGAGTGACACCGCCGATCTGTGGTGGCGCAACGCCGTCATCTACTGCCTCGACCCCCAGACCTACCTCGACACGGACGGGAACGGCCAGGGCGACCTGCAGGGAGTCATCGACCGGATCGACTACCTCGCCGAACTGGGCGTCACGTGCATCTGGCTCATGCCCTTCTTCGAGACGCCCGACCGTGACGACGGCTACGACGTCTCCGACTACTACGTCGTCGACCGGCGTCTCGGCAGCCTGGGGGACTTCGTCGAGCTCGTCCGGATGGCCCGGTCGCGCGGCATCAGGGTGATCATCGACCTGGTCATGAACCACACCTCCGACGAGCACCCGTGGTTCAAGCAGGCCCGCCAAAGCCCGACGAACCGGTTCCGTGACTACTACGTCTGGCGGAAGAAGCCGCCCAAGAACGCGAAGCAGAACATCATCTTCCCCGAGGTCGAGACCAGCACGTGGGCCAAGGACGACAAGACGGGCGAGTACTACCTGCACCACTTCTACTCCCACCAGCCGGACCTCAACGTCTCGAACCCCAAGGTGCGCGAGGAGATCGCGAAGAACATCGGGTTCTGGCTCGAGCTCGGCGTGGCCGGGTTCCGGGTCGACTCTGTGCCGTTCCTCTTCGACAACGACGGCGTCGACGAGGCCGGCGCCCACTACTCCGCCATCGACTACCTCCGCGAGATCCGGGAGTTCGTGGCGCGGCGCTCAGGGGACGGCGTGCTCCTGGGCGAGGTGAACCTCCACTACGACGAGCAGCGCAAGTGGTTCGGCGGTGAGGCCGGAGACGGGCTGCACATGCAGTTCGACTTCATGACGACCCAGCACCTCTTCCTCGCGCTCGCGCGACAGGACGGCCGGCCTCTCATCAAGAGCCTGAAGCAGCGCCTGCGGCTCGGCGCCACCAACCAGTGGGCCACCTTCGTGCGCAACCACGACGAGCTCACGCTCGACCTGCTGACGAACAAGGAGCGCGAGGACGTCTTCGCCGCGTTCGGGCCAGATCCGGACATGCGCATCTTCGGCAGGGGCATCCGTCGCCGGGTCCCGCCGATGCTCGAGGACGACGCCCGGACCCGGCTCGCCTACGCCTTCATCTTCTCCCTGCCCGGGTCGCCCTGCCTGTTCTACGGCGAGGAGATCGGCATGGGCGAGAACCTCGAGGTCGAGGGACGGCACGCGGTCCGGACCCCGATGCAGTGGAGCCCGGAGGGCGGGTTCTCGGAGGGCGACCCGAAGCGGATGGTCCGGCCGATGCCGGACGGGGACTGGGGGCCGAAGAAGGTCAACGTCGAGTCGGAGCGGCACGACCCGAACTCGATGTGGCGCTTCATGCAGCGGCTGATCCGCGCCTACCGGGAGTCACCCCAGCTGGCCTGGTCGTCGCTCGAGCTCATCGAGCAGGACAACCCGTCCGTCGTTGCCCACGTGTGCCGGGCCCCCGACGATGGCTGGGCCATGATCGCGCTGCACAACTTCGGCGAGCAGGGAACCCTGGTCGAGCTCGACCTGCCGGGCACCGATACCGACGGCGTGCTCGTCGACCGCTTCGACGGCAGCCGGCTGCCCTTCGCCGAGAGTGGGACCGCCCGGGTGGAGGTCGACGGCTACGGCTTCCGGTGGTTCACCGTCGGTCAGGGCCTGCCATGAGTCGCAGCGACTATCCGGGCGCGCAGCCCTGGATCCCGGACCACCCCGACGAGGAGCGGCTGCGGGCGGCGGTGCAGGAGTGCCGGGGCTGCGACCTCTACCGCGACGCGACGCAGGGCGTCATGGGCGACGGTCCCGTCCCCGCCCGGCTCATGCTCGTCGGCGAGCAGCCCGGCGACCAGGAGGACAAGCAGGGACTCCCCTTCGTCGGTCCGGCCGGCCGGATGCTCGACCGTGCCCTCGACGAGGCAGGCATCGACCCGGCCAGCGTCTACAAGACCAACGTCGTCAAGCATTTCCGGTTCGAGCGCGACGGTGGGAAGCGGATCCACAAGTCCCCGGTCCGCTGGCAGGTCGCGGCGTGCGAGCCATGGCTGCTGACCGAGCTGGCCCTCGTCCGCCCCGAGGTCGTCGTCCTCCTCGGCGCGACCGCTGGGCAGGCCGTCTACGGCCCGGGGTTCCGCGTCGGCGCCGTCCGCGGCAAACCGACCGAGTGGCCGGACGGCCTCGGCTCAGTCGACGTGGTGCCGACGACGGTCGCGACCGCGCACCCGTCGTCGATCCTGCGCTCGAGGCAGCGAGACGTGGACCTGGCCGCTCTCGTGGCAGACCTCGTCGTGGCGCGTGAGCTGCTCGCCTGAGTGCCGCTGCCCTCGTTTCATGGTGTCCTCTCGGCCCGGTGGACGAAGCGGGCGGTATGCCGTTCACCCGGCAGGTGAGCGGCATACGTCCTGCTGGTCCTCCTACCCAGCGGGCTGGTCGGCACTGTCCTGTTTGGGCTCTCGCCCAAGGGGCACGGGGCCAGAGAGCACTGGGAGGAGGTACGGGATGAAGGACCAGTTCGGGCTCATCCTCCTCATCATCGTCCTGGTCATCCTCGTCGGCGGGTTCGTCGGCTTCTCACGGGGACGCAAACCGCGGACGCCCCGGGAGACCGATCAAGCCGCATACCGCGAGAAGCGGGAGCACGAGGAGCAAAAAAGGGACGATTGATGAGGCGCGATTAGGAGAACCGACTTGGGGGTACTTCGGGGGAGTCAACCGAACTAGGAGGCTTCATGATCATCCTCGGGATCATTTGTTTGATACTGGGCCTGATCCTCAAGATCAGCATTCTCTGGACGATCGGCATCATCTTGGTCGTCATTGGGATCATCCTGTGGGCGCTCGGGGCCGCTGGACACGCCATCGGAGGACGATCTCACTACTGGTAGATCAACCACCGCCGCGCCACGGACACGGCTCGGCTGACCACATGCGGTCCGACACTTCGGTGTCGGGCCGCTTGTGTTTGTCCTGACTGTTTGTCGGGTACCTCCGGTCACGATCGCTTTGACGTCGAAGAGTGGAGGGGGTGGCATGCGGGCCAAACACATCCTGGTGGCCGGCGCGGTGGTGCTACTGGCCGGGTGTGCCGGCGTGGGCGGCGGTGGCTCCTCCGGCGGCGACGCTGGCCCGAGCGGGGCCAAGGGCGGCAGTGAGTTCAGCGGCACCCCGAGCGGGACGTTGCGCATCATGGGCTTCGGTGGCGAGGACGAGGTCGCGCAGGCGCGCGTCTCAGCCTTCAAGGCCGCCTACCCGACGGCCCAGGTCTCGCAGACGAAGGGCGACTTCGACGCTCAGCAGTTCCTCAGCGCCCTCGCGAGCGGCAACCCACCGGACGTCGTCTACATGGACCGCAACCTCGTCGGCACCTACGCCGCGCAGCAGGCGATCGTCCCGCTCGAGGCGTGTGTCGACGGGCAGCAGGTCGACACGAGCCAGTACCGCGAGGCCGCCCTCAAGACGGTGACGCTCGGCGACAAGCTCTACGGCATCCCCGAGTTCTACGTCGTGGTCGTCAACCTCATCGACGGCAAGGCGCTCGCGGACGCAGGGCTGCAGACCAGCGACATCCAGACCAAGGACTGGCAGGCGCTCAAGCAGACCAGCGACAAGCTGCACCAGGCCAAGGGTGGCAAGCTCAGCGCGATCGGCTTCGACCCCAAGCTCCCTGAGGACTTCCCGCTCTGGGCGATGGCCAACGGCGCAGACCTCATCAAGGAGGATGGTGCGCCGAACCTCAACGACCCCAAGGCAGTTGAGGCGCTCGACTTCGCGGCGAGCCTCGTCAAGGACCAGGGCGGCTGGGCCTCCTTCAAGGCGTTCCGGGACTCCCACGACATCTTCAGCGACAACAACCCGATCTCCGCGCATGCCGTCGCCGCGTTCCCGATGGAGAACTGGTACGTCAACGTGCTGCGCGACTTCATCCCCAAGGGCCTGGGGCTCCAGTCGACTTCGTTCACCGACCACGACGGCAAGCCGATCAGCACGGTCGGCGGCAACGCCTGGGTCATCCCGAAGGGCGCGAAGAACCCGCTTGCGGCGTGCGCTTGGGCCAAGACGATGACGAGCAAGGACACGTGGATGAAGGCGGCCGACGCCCGCATCGCGAAGGTCAAGGCCGACAAGAGCTTCTTCACCGGCCTCTTCACGGCGAACAAGCCCGCCGACGAGGAGATCAAGGCGAAGTACCTCACCAACGTGCCGGACCCCGGTTTCGAGCAGGCGATCAACAACTACTACGCCACCCTCGATGTTGCCAAGGCGCTCTATCCGTCGCCGGCCGGCTCCGAGATCGACGCCGCCTGGCGCAGCGCCGCCGAGAAGGTCCTGACCGGGACCCCCGCCCAGACCGCCCTCGACCAGGCGCAGAAGGAGGCTCAGTCGGCCTACGACAAGGCGAGCAAGAATGGCTGAGCAGGCCATTCGCACCGCGCGCGGTCTCCGGGCGGCGCGCGCCCGAGGATCGTTGCAGCGTAAGGAAAGCAGAGCGGCATACCTCTTCCTCTTGCCGTGGATCTTCGGCTTCCTCGTCTTCACCGCGGGGCCGATGGTGGCCAGCCTCTTCCTGTCCTTCACCGACTACTCGGTCGTCCGGCCGTCCGAGCCGGTCGGGCTCGCGAACTACCAGCAGCTCATCGACGACCCACGCGTCGCGAAGTCGCTCACCAACACGTTCGTGTATGCCGCTCTCTTCGTCCCGCTCGGCACGGTCGTCGCGCTGGGGCTGGCGATGCTGCTGCACAAGGTCGGTCGCGCCAAAGGGTTCTTCCGGACGGTCTTCTACCTGCCGGTGATGACGCCTGCCGTCGCCGCGGGCGCGATGTTCCTGCTCCTGCTCAACGGGCAGACCGGCCTGGTCAACCAGGTGCTCGGGTGGTTCGGGGTGGGCGGGCCGAACTGGACCACCGATCCCGCGTGGCTCAAGCCCTCGCTCGCCATGGTCAGCCTCTGGACCGTCGGCGGCACCGTCGTCATCTACCTGGCCGCGCTCAACAACGTGCCGAAGCAGCTCTACGAGGCGGCGATGCTCGACGGGGCCGGGGCGGTGCGGCGGTTCTTCCACGTGACGCTGCCGATGATCTCAGGCGCCCTGTTCTTCACCGTCATCACGCACACCATCGCGGCGATGCAGATGTTCGATCAGGCCTACACGATGTTCTACGGGCCACAGCAGAAGGCGAGCGCGTCCGACGAGTCACTCGTCTACATGGTCTACCTGTTCCAGAACGCCTTCCAGTTCTTCAAGATGGGCTTCGCCTCGGCCATGGCCTGGCTGCTCTTCATCATCATCTTGGTCATCACGGTGATCCAGGTGAAGGTCGGCAACCGGTTCGTCTACTACGAGGGGGACAACCGATGATCGCCCGTCTGCGCGTCGTCACGCCCGGCACGGTGGTGCGGCTCCTGCTGCTGACCGTCGCGTCGGTCGCCTTCGTCTACCCGCTGGTCTGGCTCGTCAGCGCGTCGCTCAAGCCGAAGACCGAGGTCTTCGACAACAAGCTGGTCCCCGACCATGTCCAGTGGAGCAACTTCGTCGAGGTCTGGAACGCCGGGCCCGTCCTGCAGTGGCTCATCAACTCGACGCTGGTCGCGTTCATGGCGGCGATCACCGTGACCATCTCGAGCGCGGCCGTCGCGTTCGGCTTCGCCTACTTCCGGTTCCGGCTGCGCGGCGTGCTGTTCGGGCTCGTGCTGTCGACGATGATGCTGCCCGGCGCGGTCACGATGATCCCGGTGTACCTCATCTGGAACAAGCTCGGCTTCGTCGACACCCAGGTGCCGCTGTGGGCCGCGAACCTCTTCGGCTCGGCGTTCTACATCTTCCTGCTACGGCAGTTCTTCCTCGGCGTGCCGCGCGAGCTGTTCGAGGCGGCGCGGATCGACGGGTGCGGCTTCTTCGGGCTGTTCCGCCGGATCGCGCTCCCGCTCTGCCGACCCGCCCTCATCATCGTGTTCGTCTTCGAGATGCAGGCGAGCTGGTCCGACCTGATGAAGCCGCTGATCTACCTGCAGACGGAGCAGTACTTCACGATGCCGCGCGGGCTGAAGCAGATCATCGACGCCTTCGCCCTGTCCGGTGAGTACCACTGGGAGATCGCGATGGCGGCGACCCTGCTCGCGACGGTGCCGATGATCGTCGTGTTCGCGTTCGCCCAGCGCTACCTGCTCGACGGCCTCGCGCTCTCCGCCAAGCAAGGCTGACCCCCGATCACCGTCGAGTGAGCGTTTGGTCCCACCCGTCTCACGTCGAGTGAGCGCTTGGTCCCACCCGTCCCACGTCGAGTGAGCGCTTCGTCCCAGCCGTCCCACGTCGAGTGAGCGCTTCGTCCCAGCCGTCTCACCTAGAGACACCGCCGGCACTCCGTCCACACCTCAATGCCGTTCGTCCACGTTGTCCACAAGGGCCAAGTGCCGCTGTTCGCCGAAGGGCTCCTCCCCCGAGTGTGGACCGATGATGACGTCTCAGCCGGTCCCTCATGGTCTCGCAGAGTTGGACGAACGAAGGCCGGCACTGCTCGCACGGTGCCGCTCGGCCATCACCGTCCTGCCGTCGGGATCCGTGTTTTCACACCTGACGGCGGCGGCGCTACTCGGGCTGCCCATGTCCTACGCAATGGAGGCCGAGACCCGGCTCCACTGCATCCGACCTATCACTATGGGGCAGGCGCGCATCGACGGCGTCGTCGGCCATCGGGCCCTGCACCCACGAGAAGTCGTCATGGTCGAGGGCTTGCCAGTGGTCGGCCTGGCAGACACGTGGGTGGATCTGGGCCAACTCGTGGGTCGGGGCAAGCCGGTGGGTCTCGACGACCTCATTGTGGTGGGCGACGCATGCGCCACGGCGCTCGAGAGCGTCATACCTCTGCGCCGTGCGCTTGCCGCGCGAGTGCGGCCGCGTGGCAAGCGGACCCTTCTCGAGGCCTTGGATCTCATCCGTGTGGGGTCATGGTCCCCTCGGGAGACGCTCGCCCGAATCATGCTTGTTCGAGCCGGCCTGCCGGAGCCCAAGCTCAATGTGCGCATCTACTCAATGGCGATACCGGATCTGCTCCTGGGTGTCGGCGACTTGGTGTGGCATGAGGAGCGCCCGGGTGAGGAGGACATCAAAGTCATCGGTGAATACCAGGGACTCGCCTTTCACGGCAACCGTCCACAACGCCTCCGGGACCGGCGTCGGAGGGGCGGGCTGGAATCGGACGGGTGGCAGGTCGAGGACATCTGGGCTGAAAACATGGCCGATCGGCACCCTCGCGAACTGACGGTGATCCGCTTCGCCGAAGCCCTGAGGTTTCCGGTGGGCGGCCTCGATCTCAGCGCGGTGGAGCCGCAGTTCCTTTCCCGTCATGCGATCTTCGAGGCGCAGCAACGTGACGACTTGTGGCGCGAACGGCAGTACCGAAGGGCGTGACGGCACGTGCCGGCGCTCGGGAGTCGAAGCACTGGGGGCTCTGGAGCTGAGCGCTCACTCGACCATGGGACTGCTGGGGCGTCTGGGGCTGAGCGCTCACTCGATGCTGGGACTCAAGGGGTCTTTGGGGCTGAGCGCTCACTCGACGGTGGAGGGGTGTGACTGCTCCCCCTGAGTGTTGGCTGGGAGGGCTGCCACTGCTGCTTGTCCCAGGTCAGAGCGGGTAAGCCACTTCTCATGCACACGCCGATCCGCGACCTGCTCGACCGCTTTCCGGGCGTGCGGCTGCTTGTCCTCGGTGACGCTGTGCTCGACGCATGGATGTATGCCGCGTGCGGCCGGCTTGCTCGCGAGGCGCCCGTGCCGGTCCACGAGGTCGACCACGTCGACTGGATGCCTGGCTCGGCGGCGAACTGCGCCGCCAACGCCGCGGCCCTCGGTGGTCAGGTGGAGCTGGTCGCGCTCGTCGGTGCCGACGAGTCGGGCGAGCGGCTGCGGAGCATCCTGCGCGGCAGCGGGGTCGACGACTCGGGGATCGTGGTCGACGCGACCCGGAGCACGACGACGAAGTCCCGGCTCGTCGTCGACGGCCAGGTGATGAGCCGGTTCGACACCGAGGCCCACCCGGCATGGAGTGGCGCCGCCCTTGCTCGGCTTGGCGACCTGGCGATCGAGCGCCTCGAGCGGGTCGATGCCGTGCTGGTTGCCGACTACGGCAACGGTGCCCTCTCCGAGGGGTTCATCCGTCGGTTCTGCCGGGAGAGGAACCGGCTGCGCGGTCCCCTCATCGTCGACGGCCACGACTTCCACCGGTGGGACGACTGCCGGGTCACGGCGATGACCCCCAGCGCCTCGGAAATCGACGGGACCCCCCTCGAGACCCCGCAGGCCGAACGGATCGAGCGCCTCACGACACGCTCGCAGGAACTCCTGCGCGAGTGGCGCTGCGACATGCTCCTCACGACGGTCGACGCGGCTGGCACCCTGCTGCACCGGTGGGGTCGCCCTCCCCATCGCACCCGTGCCGTCGCTCATGCGACCCAGCAGACGTGCGGTGCGGGTGACACGGTCAGCGCCGCGTTCGCCCTCGCCCTGGCGGCGGGGGCCGAGCCCGACGTCGCTGCCGACCTCGCGCAGGAGGCGGCCGGTGTCGTCGTGGACCAGCCCGGGACGTCCTGCTGCACCGCGGCGGCCCTGCTCGAGCGGAGCCGCGGGCTCGACGACGGGCTCGGCGTCACGTCGAGGGCGGAGCTGCGCGGCCACGTGGCGGCCCACCGGGCGGCCGGCCGGCGGATCGTCTTCACGAACGGATGCTTCGACATCCTCCACGCCGGCCACGTCGAGTACCTCCGCCAGGCTCGGGCCCTCGGCGACGTCCTGGTCGTCGCCCTCAACAGCGACGCCAGCGTGCGGCGGCTCAAGGGAGATGACCGGCCCATCGTGCCCGAGGCCGAGCGAGCCGGGCTGCTCGCGGCCCTGCGTTCGGTCGACCACGTCGTCCTGTTCGACACGGAGAGCCCGCGCGACCTCATCGGGCTCGTCCGACCCGACGTCTACGTCAAGGGCGGCGACTACAACGTCGAGATGCTCCCCGAAGCCCCGCTCATCCAGCGACTGGGCGGCGAGGTCGTGCTCGTGGACTACATCGGAGGACGGTCGACGACCGAGATCGTCGAACGGATCCGGGGACAGCGCCCGACCCTGATGCCCGCGGAGCACCATCGATGAGCCCGCCGGTCGACGTCCTGGTCCCGACCTGCGAGCGGCCGCATGCCCTGGCCGTGACCCTCTCCGGGCTGGCCGCCCAGACGCATCACGACTTCCGGGTGGTCCTCAGTGACCAGTCGGCGGAGCCCGTCGACACCGACCCACTCGTCTCGGCCATCCGGCGCGTCCTCGAGCTGCACGGCACACCGGTCAGGGTCGACCACCAGGTGCCGCGCCGCGGGGTGGCCGAGAACCGGCACCACCTGCTCGAGCTGTCGGACGCGCCATACGCCCTCTTTCTCGACGACGACGTCTGGCTGGAGCCGTGGGCCGTCGGGCGGCTCGTCGAGGCGATCGACGAGCTCGACTGTGGTTTCGTCGGATTCGCCGTCCAGGGCCTGTCCTACCGAGACGACCGGCGACCCCAACAGCTGAGCGCGTATGAGGAGTGGCGGGGCCGGGTCGAGCCCGAGCGGGTTCGCCGCGGGTCGTCGGCCTGGGACCGGCACCTGCTCCACAACGCCGCCAACCCCACCCACCTCGCCGAACAGCTGCGCCTCGACCCTGCGACGTGGCGTGCCTACAAGATCGCGTGGATCGGCGGCTGCGTCCTCTACCGCCGAGCGGCGCTCGTCGAGGCGGGCGGGTTCGCCTTCTGGCCCGACCTGCCGCGGGAGCATGCGGGGGAGGACGTCGTGCCGCAGCTGCGCGTCATGGAGCGCCACGGGGGCGCCGGCATCCTGCCGAGCGGCGCGGTCCACCTCGAGCTGCCCACGACGGTGCCCCGTCGTGAGGTCGAGTGCTACGACGTGGTGGGCCTGTGAGACCCCGCGTGCCCCACGAGCGCGGCCCCCTCGATGACGTATACCGTGTGCTCGCGTTGCGGGCGAACGGGATCGGCGACTTCCTCGTCATCATTCCGGCCCTCAATGCAGTCAAGCGGGCCTACCCGGACGCCGAGATCACCGTTGTCGGCGACGCCTGGCTCCCGGACCTCGTCTCTGGCCGCCCGGGCCCCTGGAGCCGCTGTCTCGTCGCACCGAGGTATCCCGGCCTGCGCGGCCTGCCGTCCGACACCCCGCCCGGCCCCGATGTCGAGGCGTTCCTGGCGGCACGGCGCGAGGAACGGTACGACCTCGCCCTCCAGCTGCACGGTGGCGGCGCGACGAGCAACACCTTCGTCGCGTCGCTCGGGGCGCGGGTCACGGCCGGGGCCCGGGCGAAGGGGGCGCCACCGCTGGACCGCTCCGTGCCCTACCTCGCCCACCGGCACGAGGTGCTCCGCTGGCTCGACGTCGTCGGCGTGGTCGGCGCCGGCCGGCTCGGCACCCACGACGAGCTGATACCGCGAATCGCCCTGACGGAGCGCGACCTCGACGAGGCGCGCGACGCGCTGCCGACCGACGCCCCGTATGTCGCCCTCCACCTCGGCGCGCGTGATGCACGGCGCTGTTGGCCCCTGGAGCGATTCGTGGAGCTGGGCCGACGGGTGCTCGACGCCGGCCTGGCGCTGGTCCTGGTCGGCGGGGACGACGACAAGCCTGCCTCCGCACGAGCCGCCGCGGAGCTCAAGCAGTCACTCGGCAACCGCCCCGCGGTCCACGACCTCGCCGGGCGGCTCTCGCTGTCCGGCACCATCGGCGTCCTCGCCGGGGCCACCGCCTTCGTCGGCAACGACTCGGGTCCGCGTCACCTCGCCGCTGCGGTTGGCACACCCACGGTCGGCATCTTCTGGCTCAGCAACGTGCTCGCTTTCGGACCTCTCGTCGGGGACACGGACCGGGCACTCGTGTCGCAGCAGCTGCACTGCCCGGTCTGTGGCGAAGAGCAGGTCGAGACGCGGTGCGAGCACGACGTCTCGTTCGTGTCGGCGATCCCCGTCGACCGGGTGGAGGCCGCTCTCGCGGAGGTCCTCGCGGCGCCCACCGAGGAGCTCCCGCCGGAGCAGAACTCCAGCGGGACGGGTCAGCCGAGTGCGGAGCCCAGCCACCAGCCGAGGGAGCATGCGCCGAGCCCCACGGTGAGGTTGGCGACCACGTTGGCCAGCCCAGCAGCATACGACCCGTCCTCGAGCAACCGGACGGTCTCGTAGCCGAAGGTCGAGAAGGTCGTGAGCGCTCCGCAGAAGCCGGTCGCGATGAGCGTGAGTGCCCACGCGGGCACGGCTGCCCCCGCTACGAGTCCGATGACGAGCGAGCCGACGACGTTGACCACCAAGGTTCCCCAGGGGAAGACACTGTCGTGGCGGGACTGTACGGCCTGGTCTGTGAGGTAGCGCAGCGGCGCCCCCACCACGGCGCCGAGGATCACGAGGAAGGCACTCATGGGCGCCGCCCGACGTGGCGGACCACCTCGACCTCGTCGAGCGTGACGAGGCCCTCGAGCTCGAGCTCGTCGAGCTGGGGCAGGAAGGCCTGGATCGCCTCGTACCGGTCGATGATGACGATCGAGAGGGGCAGGTTCTCGGTCAGGGACAGCAGCCGGAGGGTGTGGATGCTGTGCGAGGCGCCGAAACCCTCGATGCCCCTGAAGACGGCCGCCCCCGACAACCCGGCCGCGTGGGCCCGGTGCACGATCTCCGCATACAGCGGCTTGTGGTGCCACTGGTCCGACTCGGTGAGATAGATAGTCAGACGACTCGCCTTGCCCTGCAGCGTCATTCGGATCTCCTTGCATGAGGCGTGCGGTGGCTCGCGGCGCGCGCAGCCGCGAGACCGAGCCACACGGCGGGCAGCCCGGTCAGCAGGGTGCCGAGGTAGTAGACCGCGGCACGGCCCGGCTCGCCGGCCGCGAGGAGGTGGTGCATGTCGAGCGCGTAGGTCGAGAACGTCGTGTAGCCGCCGAGGACGCCTACGCCCCAGAACGGTCGGAGCAGCCGGCGGGGCGGCCACACCTCGGTGATGAGGTGCATGAGGGCGCCGATGACGAGCGCACCCGTGACGTTGGTGATCCAGGTCGAGACGGCGATCTCGCCGGATCCGTGCGGCAGTGCCTCGGCCAGGCCCCAGCGGGCGAGGCTGCCGAGCGCGCCTCCGGCAGCGATCGCGGCGAGGATGTCACCGCGCCCCTTCAGCAGCCGCACCCTGCGGCGTCGCCCTGGTCCCACACGCACTCCTACCGTTGAGGTAGGGACTGTTGGCGTCTGTCGCGGTTGTCGGCGAGCCCCACCGCCATCGGTGGCAGCATACCGACCGGCACGGCGCCCGGGGTGGCCGTCTCAGATGACGTGCCGATACGAGACCGGTCCTCGACGGAGGACGTCGAGGAGCTCCCGCGCCCAGTGCCGCGGCCGCAGCGCCGGGGTGTCCTTGCCGGCTCCGTGCATCATCCCCTCGAGTGCCTCCGTGACCGCCGCCGCGGCATCGAACCGCGGCGACCATCCCAGCTCGCGCCGGGCCCGCTCGGTCGACATTCGCGGCGCCGCGGCCGCGAGGTCCAGCCAGCCGGGGTCGACCGCCTGCAGCCGCAGGGCCCAGCTCAACGCCGCCAACCCGCGCAGCCAGCGCCACGGGAAGTGCACCGGCCGCGCGCCGAGGATGGCCGCGATGTCCGGCTGCCGCACCTCTCCGTCGCCGGCGATGTTGAAGGCGCCCGTTGCCCGCTGCTCGAGGACCCGGACCACCGCGTCGGCGAGGTCTTCGATGTGGACGAACTGCGCGCGGAAGCCCCGGTCGAGGGGGAGGACGGGCAGGTGCCGGAGCACCAGGGTCGGCACCCACACGGGATACGTGTAGCGCAGCAGGGAGCCACCGCTGGCGCGGTGTCCGACCAGTGACGGCCGCATGCGTGCGATCGCGATCCGTCCCCGCGCCTCCTCGCCGTCGAGGAGGCGCTCGACGGCCGCCTTGTGGCGGCTGTAGGGCAGCGTCGTATTGCCTCCGGTCGGGTAGCTCTCGTCGACCGGGTCGTCGTCCGCCCGGGGCGAAAACGCCCCGAGCGACGAGAAGTCGACGAAGTGCGGCACTCCGGCGACGATCGCGGCGTCGAGGGACGCCCGGGTCCCGCCGATGTCGAGCTGCCGGAGGTAGCGCGAGTCGTGGCTCGGCTGGAACCCGAAGACGAGGTGCACCACCGCCTCGGCGCCCCGCATCACGGCGGCCAGCTCCTCGACGGCATCGATGCTCGTGACATCGATGGCGTGCCACTCGGCCTGCTGCCGCGCCCAGCCCGCCGTCGGCGGTCTCCGCGCGACGCCGACGACCTCGTGCCCGTCCGCGGCGAGAAGGTCCACGAGGCCGCTGCCGATGTTGCCGGTCGCGCCGACGACGACGACCCTCATGGCCGGGTCACGCGGCCGGGTCGAGAACGACCTTGATGCAGCCGTCCGTCTTCTGCTGGAACATCGCGTATGCCGCTGGGCCCGAATCGAGCGGCAGCCGGTGGGTGGCGAGGTGGCTCAGTCCGAGGATGTCCTCGCCGGCCGTCACGGTCGGCATGATCGCGTCGGTCCACCGGCGGACGTTGCACTGGCCCATCCGGACGGTGACCTGGCGGTCGAACATGGTGAGCATCGGGAGCGGGTCGAGCGCTCCGCCGTAGACGCCGACGAGCGAGACGGTGCCGCCTCGGCGCACCGAGCGCAGCGCCGTGTGGAGCGCGTCGAGCCGGTCGACGCCGGCGTGGGTGAAGAGCGGCTGAGCCACGGCCTTGGGCAGCATCCCAGCCGCGGTCTGTGCGGCCGCGGCGACGGGGGAGCCGTGTGCCTCCATGCCGACCGCGTCGATCACGGAGTCGGGCCCTCGGCCGTTGGTCATGTCGAGGAGCGCCTCGACGACATCGTCGACCTTGCCCTGGTCGACGACCTCCGCTCCCCACTCCGCGGCGAGCGCGAGGCCCTCGGTGATCCGGTCGACGCCGATGACGCGCGCCGCGCCCTGCAGTCGCGCCACGCGCACGCAGAGCTGGCCGACCGGTCCGAGGCCGAGCACCACGACGGTGTCGCCCTCGACGCTGCTCGCCTCGGGCGAGCGGTCGCCCGTGGCCGCATATGCCACTCCCTGCCAGGCGGTGGGGAGGATGTCGGAGAGGTACAGGTACTGCTCGTCCGGTCCCCCCTCGGGGACGACGATCGGGCCGTAATGAGCCTGCGGCACGCGGAGGTACTCCGCCTGCCCGCCGGGCACCTGGCCGTACAGCTTTGTGTAGCCGAAGAGGGCCGCGCCGGTCCCGTGCTGTTTGACCTGCGTCGTCTCACACTGCGACTGCAACCCGTGCGTGCACATCCAGCAGCTCCCACAAGAGATGTTGAACGGCACGACGACGCGGTCGCCGACCTTGAGCCGCTGCCCCGCCTCGGAGCCGACGGCCTCGACGATGCCCATCGTCTCGTGGCCCAGCACGTCGCCCGGGTCGAGGAACGGCCCGAAGACGTCGTAGAGGTGCAGGTCGGACCCGCAGATGGCGGTGGAGGTGACGCGGATGATGGCGTCGGTGTCCTGCTGGATGGTCGGGTCGGGGACCGTCTCGACGCGCACGTCGTGCTTGCCCTGCCAGGTCAACGCTCTCATGGGGCTCCTCCGAGAAGATGGGTTCTCACGCCTCTACCCATCCGCCAAACCCGGGAACGCCGCCCCCGGCGGCCCCTATCCTGAGCCGATGCACCTCGAGTTCTCGGGGGAGCTGTGGTTCTGGAGGGGCCCCGCTCCCTGGCACTTCGTGACCGTTCCCGACGACGGGTGCCGTGAGATCGCGGCCGCGGCGCCCTTCGTCACGTACGGCTGGGGCTGCATCCCGGTGCGCGGGCGAATCGGAGAGACGGACTTCGAGACGTCCCTGATCCCCAAGGACGGTCGCTACCTCGTCCCGGTCAAGACCGCGGTTAGGCGGGCGGAGGCCCTCGAGCTCGGCGACGTGGTGCCCGTCCGCCTCCTCATCGACGCCTGACCTGCCGCACCTCCCTCGTCGAGTGAGCGCTCCGTCCCAGAGGTCGCACGGGTTGCGGTGGTTGCCTTCTCGTCGAGTGAGCGCTCCGTCCCAGTAGTCACAGGCGTTTCTGTGACGGATGAGGCCGAGCGCTCACTCGATGGAGTGGTGCTGTGACGCATGGGACCAACCGCTCACTCGACGTGTGGTGGGCCGACAGGGACGTATGCCGCTGCGCCAACTGAGTCGTGAGACGCACCTGCCGCGGTCGTTGCCTTCTCGTCGAGTGAGCGCTCCGTCCCAGTAGTCACAGGCGTTTCTGTGACGGATGAGG
>NZ_JBQCCV010000246.1:0-5337 GCF_051961875.1 Intrasporangium sp.
CCTGGAGCACCCCGACCACCACGCCGGCCAGCATCGGCCTGCGCAGGTCTCTCAGTTTCGAGGCTGTCGGCCAACCGAGACCGGCTCGATCGTGGGCGGGATGCTCATGTGCGGTCATTGCGTTCCCCTCCAATGGTCGGCGTGTTGCCAGCCGGCCCTGCCACCGGTCACCGGAATCGTGGCGCTGGCGCCGGTTCGGTGTGGCATCGGATCGTCGAGCCGTACGTCGAGGTGGATCCGTCCGCCCAGGCTAGGCAGCTCACCGGCAGGGCTGACCCACACGTGGAGGCCGTCCCGACGTCCCAGCAGGACCGACTGGTGGGCGCGGAGGGTACCGTCAGCGATCGCGTCCAGGTCGGCCGGGTCGATGGCGAGCCCGAGGGCAGCGGACCAGAACTGGGCCAGCTCGGCGGGCTTCCTGGTATGGATGGTGATGGCTTCGAGGTGAGGCACGGTTTCTTCCTTCGTAGCTGGGATGTCCGGGGCCGGGACGCCGGGACGCAGGATGCCGTCCAATGGGATAGGGGTCTGCTGGGTTTTGGTCTCATCGGCGCACGAGGGTGGCGGCCAGGCCCGCGGTGGCGACCGCCACCATGGCGGCGGCGGCGAACGCGGTCGTGAATCCGGCCGTGAACCCGTTGCCGGTGGTGAGCGCGATGGTGGTGAAGGTCGCGGTGCCCAGGGCCGCGCCGACCTGCGTGGCGGAGCTGGCGAGTCCCGAGGCCAGCCCGGTGTGGGTGTCGGGTGCCGCGGAGGCGATGACCATGGTGGTGGGGGTGAAGGACAGCGCGACACCTGTCGCGACGAGCAGCAGTCCGGGCAGAACCGCGATCGGATAGCTGGACCCGGTGGGGCCGTACGCGATCCATAGATGGCCGGCCGCGAGGATGGCGAGGCCTACGACCATGCTGCGGCGGGGGCCGATCGCACGGAGTACCCGAGGCAGCAGGGCGAGGTTGACGACGAACCCGGCGAGTGAAGTGGGGACCATGGCGAGGCCGGCGTGCTCCGGTGTCATGGTGAGCGCTTTCTGCAGGTAGAGCGCGATGAGCACGAACGTCGAGGCTCGAGCGGCGCCGCCTAGGACGGCGAGCGCGACGCCTGTCGAGAGCACTGGGGACCGGAACAGCTCGAGCGGGACGAGCGGGTCGGCGGCGTGGCGCTCGATGGCGATGAATGCGAGCAGCAGCGCTCCTGCGGCGGCCAGGGTGATGAGGACGCTGGGTGCGGTCACGCCGTGGTCGGCGGCGCCGAGACCGCCGTGGACCAGGGCTATGACGGCGGCGGTGATTGTGACGGCGCCGGAGGCGTCGAAGCGACGATGGGCGCCGCGGGCGGTGTCGTCAAGGACGCGGCGGGCTAGCGCGACGGCGGCGACCGAGGCGGGGACGGTCACGAGGAACACCGACGACCAGCCGAAGGTGCCGGTGAGCAGTCCGCCGGCGAGCACGCCGGTGGCGCCGCCGACGGCCGAGGACGCGCCCCAGAGGCTCATCGCCCGGGCGCGATGCTCACCGGGGAAGTTCAGCATCAGCAGCGACATCGCGGCGGGGCTGAGTGCGGCGGCGCCCGCTCCCTGGATGACTCGTCCGGCGACGAGCATCCACTCGCTGACCGCGGTCGCCGCCACGAGCGTGCCGAGCGTGAACGCGGCAGAGCCGGCAATGAACATGCGGCGCCGGCCCAGCAGGTCGGCGACCCGGCCGAAGAGCAGCAGCAGGCCGCCGAAGGTGAGCACGTAGGCGTTGATGATCCAGCTCAGTCCGGTCGGGCTCAATGCCATGTCGGCCTGGATGGAGGGCAGCGCGACATTCACGATCGAGGTGTCGAGCATGACAACGAACTGCGCGGAGACGAGCAGCCCGAGGCCGACGGCTCGGCGCCGGCTCTCGGAGCTTTCTGCGGTTATGCCCTCGGCGGTCGAGCGCGACGTGCCCGCCGGCGTGGGAGTGGTGGTCGGCGCGGTGGTGGCGGTACTGGTCATGATTCTCACCTGGTGGTGGACGGGGTTCGGGTGTCTTCACCGTTCCGTGCGGAGCGCACGGCTCGCACCGGCGAGATCGCCGGGATCACCGGCGATCGCCAGTGCCATCAACCGGAAGCCGGGGCCCCGGGCCGCGAGTTGCTCGGCTCGCGCCGGCAGGCCCAGCCGCCCTTCTCGTGCGGCTCCGCGTTCCCGGAGTGAATCCGGCGGCCGGGCCGCCGGTCCGGTCAGATGCGTTCGGCAGCAGCTGGGTTTGGCAGCCTGGGCCATGAACCGCTGAGCCAGCCATGCGGCGTCGTCTTTGACGAAGCCGAGCAGGGCCGAGCCGCGGGTGTGGTGCCACGGGACCCCGATGAACGATAGCCAGGCACTGGGCTGACGCTGCGTTCGTAGCGAACCCCCGCGCCGGCGACGGCGCCCTCGATGTCGATCCAGGAGTAGTCCGAGCGGAACCGGGTCGCCCAGATGATCGTCGCAGGCCGGGTCTGGGTGTGGTCGGCGAACGTCGCCGACGCCGTGCGTACCCGCAGCGGTGCGATGACGGGGCTCACCCTCTGCGAGCTCACCTGCCCGCCGGGCTGCTCCTGGTGACGTCAGAAGCACGGTCGACCGCGCTGAGGTCCTCGACGTGCTGCGCACCACCTGACCAAACGTCGATCGACAAGGCGGACGAACGGCATGTGGGTGTCCGCGGACGACGGTTCGCTGCTCTGCTGTCAACTCGGTGAAGGCCGCTGCCCATCTGTTCAACGGCGAGTCCACGAGAACGACCTCGTCGTCGCGGCGCGGGCTGCCATGGCAGAAGACCACCGGTCCGAACCCGTCCACGTGCTGTACGAACGGGTGCGGAAGGTCGTCGAGGAGCTGCACGTGCTCGTCGCGCAACTGCGGCGCGGCCCAGGGCGTGATGTCCGTCCGGCATCGCGACCTTCTCGCGCCGGCGTGGCGCGACCAGCTCACGATCAGCGTTGCCCTTGACCATGTCTGTACGCCCTCGCAAAAGTGGGAGCAGGAAAGACACACAAAAGCGCCGGCCCGGCCGGTTATGCAGTCCAGCCCGTCGAGGAGCGCTTGCCCGTGACGGACACGATCGACTCCCACCTGCTCCCCAGGCCGATGCACCACGTCCGGTCGGGGCAGTCCACCGCGTCCAGGGCGCCGAACTGCTCCAGCACCTTCATCGGCATCGTCCAGCGCGACCCGTCGTAGGCCGCCGCCCGCCCGAACGGGTCCACCACGAGGCAGAACCCGGCTGCCTGGCACGTGACCGCCTCGGGGCCTATCGAGGGTTCGATGCGCGTCCACCGCGACCCGTCCCACCGGGCCACGGCCATCCCGACCGCGACACACATCCGGCTCGAGCTGCACGACACCCGCCATACCGGCTCGTCCGGGAAGGATGTCGGGGCCGAGACCGCCGCGCCGTTGAACGTGTAGAGCCGGCCCAGCCCGTCGGTGACCGCGCAGAACGTCGGCGACGGACAGTCCACGTCGACCATCGGAGTGCCCGAGGCGACGATCCGTAGCCGCGTCCATGCGGTCCCGTTGAACGTCTGCAGGTAGTCGTTCTCGTGGACGGCTGCGCAGAACGTCGGCGACGCGCACGAGACCGCCCGCAGTGGCGACGTGGTTGGCACCGCCCGCCAGGTGGCGCCGTCGAAGACGAACGAGCCCGTCGGCCCGACCGCGACGCAGAACGTCGTCGTGACGCACGAGACGGAGCGCAGGCCGCCGTCACCGGCGAGGAACTGCGGCGCGCTCCAGCTCGACCCGCCCCACCGGGAGAGCCCGCCCTGGCTGTCGACGGCGAAACAGAACGACGAGGTCACGCACGAGATGTCCTGCCCGGTCCCGGTCACCGGGTCGGCCATGACCGGTCGCGACCACGACCCGCCGCTGAGCACCGAGGCCTTCTGGGCGTCGACCGCGACACACGACCCGGCCGCGACACAGTCGACCTGCGCGTTGCCGGCGAACACGGACGCGGACCTGGTCCACGCACCGTCAGACAGGACGGCCACGTTTCCCGCGGTGAAGGTGACGCACCAGCCGACCTCAGGGCACGAGATCGACGAGAACGTCTTGAGCCCGGCGACGACGACCGGGGTGGACCACGTGGCGCCGTCGAAGGTGTTGACCTTCCCGGCGTAGTCGGTCACGGCACAGAAGGCTGCGGACGCGCACGAGATGGCCTGCGCGTTGCGCCGCTCGGGCGCCGTCGGGACGAGCTTGGACCAGGTGCCCGCCTTCGCGTCGAGCGTGGCGACGGACCCGTGCGCGTCGAGCACGGCGCAGAAGGACATGGTCGGGCACGAGATCGATACGAGGCCGACGTCCCCGAAATACGGCGACCTCACCCATCCGGTCCCGTTGAAGACGTGCGCGAAGCCCGAGCCGATTGCCGCACAGAAGGTGCTTGACGGGCACTCGACCGCCGTCAGCCCTGAGTAGCCGGGCGCCGTCGTCGCGGACCATCCCGTCCCGTTGAAGCGGTACACCCGGCCGCTGTAGCTGACCGCGAGACAGAACGAGGTTGAGGCGCACGAAACGCCCCTCAGGTAGCCGCCGGTCTCGAGCGCGACCGGCTTGGTCCACCCGGTTCCGGTGAACGTCACCGCGTACCCGCGTTCGTCGACCGCCGCGCAGAAGGACGTGGTCGGGCACGAGATCGACTGCAGGCCCCCCTGCCGGGGCCGGACCGTCTTCGCGTCCGCCCACGCGATCCCGGACTGGGTGACCAGCAGCGGCCCCGTCGCGGTCCACGCGGCGGTCGCGGTCTCGGGGACGACAACCCGGTAGACATTCGACCCGAAGGAGTTTCCGCCCACCTGGCCGCGGTACCAGCCGTCGCTGTCCGTCAGGACAGACTCAAGCGTGAACCACGCCTCGCCCGGGTGGACGTTCCATCCTTCCTTTCCGGGCGCCGACCGGAACTGCAGCAGCACGCGCCGGGCGATGTATTTGTCGCCCGTCTTGACCCGGACCGAGACCGGCTGAGATATGCCGGTCTCCATGGTGACCGGCACCGTGGACCACGCCGTTGTGGTCGTGGACATCTTCGGTGCCGGCTGGCTCGGGCCGGTGCAAGTCTTCACGCCGACGTAGGTGACGTCAGGGCCACCGAGGGCGACCTGCAGAGCCGGGGCGAACTGCGCGGCGAACGCCGCGGTCGGCGCCGGCGCGCACGTCCCGCGCGTGAGCAGGATCGGGGCATTGTTGACCCGGGCGGCCGGGGTGCCGGCGAGCGCGTCCGGAAAGTTCGCCCCCGGGGCGTGGAACACCACGTCGGACCCCTTCGGCCAGACCCCGCGGGCCAGGCGGGCCGCGGTGTCGTACCGGTCCGTGCCGGCATA
>NZ_JBQCCV010000247.1:0-6831 GCF_051961875.1 Intrasporangium sp.
GGCCGCGCGCGCCTCGAGGCGTTCATCCGGGGCGAGGAGTCCCGCTGACACCCAGGCCTTCCGCCTGACGGTATGCCGCAGGGCCCGCCACCCAATGGGAGGCGGGCCCAGTGCGTTGGCTCCAGAACGACGAAGAAGCCAATCGCCGGGTACGCGGGGAGGGTGCGGACTCGAGGACTGGCCTCTCGTCATCGCGGCGTGGGCCGCGGAGCGGTCGAGTACGGACCGCCGTCGCGGTGGGTCAGGCGCTGGCGCCGGCCGACGCCTGCCGCTGGGCCTCCGCGTTGGTCTTGCACTTCTTGCCCATTGCGTCGAGCTTGTCACCGGCGTGGGCGACGACCTGGCGCTGGGAGTTCCAGTCGGAGTGGAACCGGTCGGCGTCGTGGCCGCCCCAGTTGCTCTTGATGGTGTTGACGGCGCTCGTGACCGCCTCGACGATGCCGTCGATCTCGCCCTTGTAGGCGACGAGCCTGTCACCGGATGCCGAGACGGACTCGGCGTTCATACCCTTCTTGTAAACCGCCATGATGTAACCCCTTCGAAAAGCCTTGTGGCGTAGAGCTGCTGGTTGCTGGACGAATCGCGATCAGTACTGCGCCGAGGTCGTGCGCTGCTGCTGGACCTCGCGGTCGATCGTCAACTTCATGTCCTCGAGAAGCTTCTTGGCCTTCTGCAGCTCCGGGCGGTGGGTGCCCGTCCTCTCCTGCTCGAACTGGCGGGAGTCCTCTCCCTGCCAGTTCGCCTTGAGGGACTCGACCTCCTGGTCGACCTTGCTGATGAGCTGCTGGATCGACTCAGCCTGCTGGTGCAGGACGTTGCCCTGCGCCTGGACCTCGTCGTCGTTCATGCCGAGCCAAGCCATGACCTTCTCCTTGCCTAGTTCTCCCCCGACTGGATCGGGATGTACTCCGGACCAACCTCGTGACGGCCTGTCCCCTGTGTGCCTTGCGGCGACACCCTGAATCTAGGAGAGGGGCCCAGGGGTGTCGATGGGGAGCACTCCCCATGGCGCGCCGATCGGTGCCACCGTGCCATCCCCAGGTGGCGGAGCGCCGGGAAAACCATTGGCAACAGGGCGAGTTTGATGGTGCCATGAGCCGCATGCCACCCGAACTGTCCCCCGCGGTCGCCGAAGAGCAAGCTCGAGCTGCCCTTGACGCCCTGCCGGGACTGCGCTGGAACGCGTGGACCGCCGGGGCTCTTCCCGACGTCAGCCGGATGCTCACCGAGGTCGAGCGCGTCGACGAGCCCAGCGAACGGCATTCACTGGACGAGCTGCGGGAGGACTTCGGCTCCCCGACGATGCATCTCGAGCGTGATGCGCTGCTCGCCCGCGACGAGACCGGCGAGGTCGTCGCCATCGCGCGTGCCTTGTGCACCGACCACGACCGAGAGGTCCGCCGCGTCGTCCTCGCGGGCGAGGTGCGACCCGACTGGCGTGGTCGCGGGGTCGGGCGGGCTGTCATGACGTGGCAGCTCGCGCACGCTCGCCAGTGGTATGCCGCTCACCACCTCCCCGAGCACGGCCCGCTTCGGCTCAGCGTCTTCTCTGACGGCAAGAAGGCCGACGAGCACCGTCTGGCCGAGCGGGTTGGGCTCTCGCGATCCCGGTACTACGCAGAGCTGACTCGATCCTTCGGCGCCGGCGAGGCGATCGAGGTGCCGCCCCTGGAGGGCCTGGAGATCCGGCCGTGGCGGACCTCGACTCCGGAGGAGACGCTGGCCGTGCGCAACGCCTGCTTCCGCGACCACTGGGGCTCGGTGGATCGGCCGATGCAGTCGTGGATGGCGTCCTTGGAGGCGAAGGCGTTTCGGCCCGAATGGTCCTTCGTCGCGGTGGACCGGTCGAGCGGTGAGATCGCCGGCTTCCTGATGTCCTCCGCGTACGAGCAGGACTGGGAGCCGCAGGGGTACCGGTCCGGGTACGTCGAGCTGCTCGGCACGCTGCGGCCCTATCGCGGCCGGGGCATCGCCACGGCCCTGATCCTCTCCGCCATGCGGGCGTTCCTGGACGACGGAATGGAGGCGGCCGAGATCGGGGTCGACGCGGAGAACCCGACTGGGGCCTTCGGGCTCTATACGGGCCTGGGCTTCGCGGAGACCTCGGGGACGGTGCAGTTCATGCGCGAGGAGGGCCTGCCTGGCTGACCGGCCGCCGGTGGGGCGCCTGCTTGTGGGTCGCGAGCCCTTGAGGCGCGCGTCCACAGAGCCGGTTTGGCGTCACTCGTCAGGCGCCTGCTCGTGGGACGCGAGCCCTTCAGGCACTCGTCCACAGGGGCGGGTCGTCCAGGCAGAGCAGTGTCGGTGGTCGCACATATGTTTGAATCATGACCACCGCAGCCATGACACGAGAGGCCCCCTCGGGGGGCAGCCTCAAGCTGCGCTCGGTTGCGAGGGTCTCCGACGAGGCCATCGTGGACCTGCCCGGGCTCCCCCCCCGCCTCGCATCACTGGCGGCGGAGCTGCGCCTCATCGCCCGCAACTATCCGGTCTCCGGTCTTGCCTCTGCCGGGCTGGGTGACGCCATCGAGCAGGCCCAGGACATCCGAGAGATGGCGCACGCCCTGACTGCCGTGCTCGCCGGCGAGGCGGAGCGGCGCGGCATCCCGGACGAGCACGGCCTCTCACGCAACGACTGGGTCACGGCTCACTCCCCCAATCTCGAGGGTGGTCAGTCCGCCGCCGTGACCGCGGTCGGTGCCGCGATGACCGAGGAGCGGTGGCGCGAGCTGGCGCACAAGGTGCGTAGCGGCGCGGCCACCGTGCAGAAGGCGGCAGTCATCGTCCGGTTCTGGAACGACGTGCACCGGGTCGCCGACCCCCTCCAGCTTCAGGAGATCTGCGAGTCCCTCGTCGAGCACGTCGAGACCCTGGGCCTGAAGGAGCTGCGCCGCCTGGTCGCACACGCACGCATCGCGCTCAAGCCTCCACGGGACGTGGAGGACGAGGCCGCCCGCCTACGTGCGGGGCGTTCCTTCACCAAGGTGGGCTGCAGCGCCGGTCTGACCGAATACCGCCTGCGGCTCGACCCGGAGGGCGCGGCGATCATCGATGCTGCCATCGACCCGCTCGCCCGTCCTCGTCCTGACCTGGACTGGAACCACTACCGGCAGCCCGGCGAGCGCCTGGTCCCGCCGCACCCCGGCGACGACGAGGGAGGGGATGGACGGCCCGCGGGATCGTTTGATGGCACGGTGGGCTCCTGTCCTCATCTCGAGGAGCGTCACGCCGACGGCCCCTGCACCTGCACCTGCGACGCGCGATGTGCCTGCCGCACCGACTGCACCACTGCCGCCACGAGGCGCGATCCACGAACGGCACCGACCCGGCGGGCCGATGCGCTGCTCGAGCTGATCGGCCGGGCCGTCGCCGCGCCCGAGGGCGTCACCCGCACACCCCGCACCCAGCTCGTCATCACGATGACCCTGGAGGCTCTGCTCGCTGCTATCGCTGACACCGGCGGCTGCGGCACCACCGACAGTGACGAGGTCTTGCCGGCCAGCAGCATCCGTCGACTGGCCTGCGAAGCGACCATCCTCCCCGCCGTACTCTCAGGTCCCTCCCGTGTGCTCGACCTGGGCTATGCGGAGCGCTACTTCACCCCGGCGCAGCGTCGAGCTCTGGCCATCCGCGACAAGCACTGCACCTATCCGGGCTGCACCATTCCCCCTCAATGGTGCGAGGCGCACCACATCGAGCATTGGTGCCACGGCGGACCCACTGACCTGTCCAACGGCGCGCTGCTGTGCGGCCGGCACCATACCGTCGTCCACCAGTTGGAGCTGACCGCCACTGTGACGAGCTCCGGCGTCACCTGGCACGCGCCGACCCAACATCGCTAGCTCCCTCGCCCCACACCCCGCCCGACGGCGGGGTTGAAGGCCTGTCAGGAGCAGCCCGGTCGGTGAGAAACGACTCGGCTCATCACGGCAGCGCGACCTGGACGAGCTCGAACCGGCCCTTGTGGACGGCGAACCCGCGGCCCTCGGGTAGCTCAGCACGGTTGAGGGCAGGCAGGTTCGTCTTGAAGACCGCGAGGCCCTCGTTGCCGTCCGGGTGCAACGCGAGGCCCGACCGCGACGTCTTCAGAAGTGCCTGCAGCCCGAAGTTCGAGGAGAACCAGGGCGCCTCGCCCTCCGCGACGACGAGCTGGTCGTTGTCGACGCACGCCTTGACGAGGGCGGCGAGAGCCGTTTCGGTACCGGAGACGGCGAGGTCGTCGATCCGCTCGACGAAGATCGCGACCGGGCGGTCGATCCCTGCGTCGTCGAGGTCCTCCGCGAGGCGGTGGGCGAGCTTGGTCGTCGCCTCCACCCCGACGGCCGTCTCGGCCCAGATGTCGAGGTCGGGCAGCTCGGAGCTGCGTCGCGGGGTCATGAGATAGAGCGCCGCCCTGGAGCTGAACCGGTACAGGCCGACGGCGGTCGCGGCGACGGCAGTGGTCCGCCCGCTGCCGGAGGGGCCGGTGATGACGAAGGTGCCCTTCGGCTCGAAGCCGTATGGCTCGAGCGACGACGAGCCGACGCCGAGGACGGGGCGCCCGCCCACCTCGGGCGGCAGGTCGGCGACCGGGATGACGGCGGCGAGGCTCTCGATCGGCGGGGCCGGCGGGACACCGGCCTTGAGGGTCGCATCCGCGAAGGCCCGCATCGCTTGCGCCTGGACGGTGACGTCCGAGGAGCCGCCGAGGACGGCGACCTGGACCTCCGCGCCGTTCATGAGCCCGCGCCCGGGGGGCGACGCCATGGTGAGCACGTCCGCCGGGACCCCGAAGGCGCCGTAGTCGTCGGTGTTGGACATCCGCAGGATGATGCGGCCCTGGACTGCCGCGGCGAGGTTCGTCGGCAGGCCGGTGCGCTGGTCGGAGGCGATGATGAAATGGACACCGACCGGCCGGCCGTCCGCGGCGAGGCCGGCAAGCAGGTCCAGCCACTGGAAGCGGCCACCCACCTCGTACGCCTGGCGGAACGCGGTCATGCCGTCGATCAGCACGAGGATCCGTGGCTCGTCGAGTCTCCCGGCCAGGCGCCGGTAGTCGGTGATCGTCGACGCGCTCACGGCCGAGTACCGCGCGGCCCGCTCGTCGATCGTCGCTCGGAGCATCCGCAGCAGGCGGGTCACCCGCTCGTGGTCGCCTCCCGGGATGATCGAGCCGACATGCGGCAGGGTCTCGAGCATGGCCAGGCCCCGGTTGCCGAAGTCGATCCCGTAGACCTGGCACGGGCCGCCGCGGACCGTGTAACCGGCGGCCACGGCCATGGTGCGCAGGAAGACGGACTTGCCCGAGCCCGAGGTGCCGTAGACCGCGAGGTTGCCCTCCTTGTCGGGGCGGAACGCCACCTCCGGCTGCGCCTGGTTGTCGGGGTCGTCGGCCACGCCGAAGACCAGCAGGTCGTCCCGTCGCTCGGTGGGGAGGGTGGCGAGGTCGTAGACGGCTCGCATGTCGGGCAGCCACGGCTTGCGGGGCTTCGGCAGTTGCGCGGCTTGGGAGGCGCGCCCGATCGTGGCGACCAGGCGCTGGATGTCGGTGGGGCCGAGGTCGGCCTCCTCCCGCTCGGCCGACTCGTCCCGCGGCAGCTCCCACTCGACTCCCGGGCCGAAGGTCAGCGTCGCGACCTTCATGTCCGGCGGTGGCGGCACGTCGGAGGTCCACCCCCCGGCATAGCCGGTCTGGAAGGGCACGAGCCGGCCCGGTCCCGTCTTCGACACGGCGCGGCCGGGCAGGGCCGGGTCGAAATAGGCGGCCTCCTTGCTGCCGAGCACGTCCTCGGAGTCGTTCTCGTCGGCCATCCGCAGGGCGAGCCGGAGGTTGGTGTTGGCACGCAGGTTGTCCTTGATGACGCCCGCGGGCCGCTGGGTGGCGAGGACCAGGTGCAGGCCGAGGGACCGGCCGCGCTGCGCGACGTTGACGACGCCGTCGACGAACTCCGGCACCTCCTGGACGAGGGCCGCGAACTCGTCGACGACGATGATGAGCGTGGGCGGGGCCTCGACCTCGCCGCGGCGCTCGAGCTCGACGAGGTCCTTCGCCTTGAACCGGGCGAGCAGGTGCTCGCGGTAGCGCAGCTCGGCGGACAGCGACGCGAGCGCGCGCCGGACGAGGTGCGGTGACAGGTCGGTGACGAGCCCGACGGTGTGCGGCAGCTTGACGCAGTCGCGGAACGCCGAGCCGCCCTTGTAGTCGACGAGCAGGAACGTGACCCGCTGCGGCGAGTGGGCCGCCGCCATGCCGAGAATCCAAGCCTGGAGCAGCTCGGACTTGCCGGCACCAGTTGTGCCGCCGACGAGGGCGTGCGGGCCCTCGGTGCGCAGGTCGACCGAGTAGGTGCCGAGGCTCGACTGGCCGAGGACGCCTCGCAGGCTACCCGCCTTGCGCGGCGGGACGGCCGGGGCGCGGGGGCCGGTCAGGATGGAACGGGACTCGGTCCACCGCTCCAGGACGGCTTCCTCGGAGCTCGCGAGCTCGGTGCCCATGAGGGTCAGCAGCGACACCGCACGTGGGAGGTCGCTGAGGTCGTCTACTGGCACACCCGAGTCGACCACCGGGGCGAGCTGGCGGGCGGCGGCCAGGGCCTCCTCCTGGCTGACCCGGTCGACGGCGACGGGCTGGACCGACTCGCCCTCGTGGACGTAGCCGACGTGCGAGCTCGCGTCGTCGCCGACGACGAGGAAGGTCTGGCAGGCCGAGGGGAGGAGTTCCTGGGCCTCGGCGACCCAGAGGACCACGACACCGGCGCCGGCACCCCGCTCGGCGATGGACACCAGCCGGCTGCGGTCGATCGGGGCGTCGCTCTCCACGAGGACGAGCACGGTGGGCCGAGCACCCTTGGT
>NZ_JBQCCV010000248.1:0-12655 GCF_051961875.1 Intrasporangium sp.
CGGCCCGCTGAGCGGCATACCGCTGCGGTATGCCGCTCAGCCACCTCAGGAGGCGGCTCGGCGAGGGTCGTCACCAACCGCGCTCGCGCCACTCCTGCAGGTGCGGACGCTCCGCGCCGAGCGTCGAGTCGTCGCCGTGCCCGGGGTAGAACCAGGTGTCGTCGCCGTAGACGTCGAAGACCCTGGTCGTAACGTCCTCGATAAGCGACCCGAAGTCCTGCCCGGGGTGGCTCGTCGCGCCGACCCCGCCCGGGACGAGCGAGTCGCCGGTGAAGAGGTGCACCATGCCGTCCACGTCGCGAAGGGCCAGTGCGATCGAGCCCGGCGTATGGCCGCGGAGGTGGATGACGTCGAGGTCGACGTCCCCGAAGGTGATCCGGTCACCCTGACCCACCGGCACGTCGACGGGGACCGGCAGGGCATCGGCGTCCTCGTGCCCGGCGACCGTCCGGGCGCCCGTGCGCGCGACCACCTCGCGCAGCGCCCGCACGTGGTCCCAGTGCTGGTGCGTCGTCACAACCGTGCCGAGCCCGTCTCCGCCGGTCGCGACGAGGGCCATGATCCGGTCGGGATCGTCCGCGGCGTCGATGAGCAGCTGGTCCCCGGTGCCGCGGGAGGTGAGGAGGTAGACGTTGTTGTGCATGTCCGACACAGCGAGCTTGCGGATGGTCACACGCTCGAGTTCGCGGACGTCCTCAGGCCCACCGGGCGTCACGGTGCCCGTGTAGGACATCGGTCAGAACCCCTTCGGCAGCTCGGGCAGGGCACCGTCGGTCGTCACGTCGCGGCCGTCCTGGCGGAGCAGCCATCGCAGGATCCCCGCGCGCGGCCCCTTCACCGTGGTGGCGCCGTCACCGACGACGAGATGATCGCCCTCCGTCGTCTCGATCGTGAGGCCGGGTGCGTCGGGGGCCGCGTTCAGCTGCTTCGCCGCGTCCCGGAGGAAGAGCTCGGAGACGGCCTCGTCCCCGATGTCCTCGAAGCCGAACCCGGCGTCGAGGTCGATGTGGTGGATGACGACCTCGCGTAGGCGCATGAACGGCAGCCGCGCGGCGTAGACGCGCGGCCCGCCCGGCGTCCGCTCGAAGGTGACGTCCTTCAGCTCGTGCGGGTGCACCTCCTCGAGGAACGGCGCCAGCTCGGCGGCGGAGTGGCGCACGTCGTCGACGAGCTCCCGGGCCGACCGGTCCGCCCCTTGCTCGATCTCCGCGTCGCGTTCGGCCTGCCCGGCGTACATCGACTCGCCCGAGCCGCGCGTCGCCGCGCGGGCCGCGCGGGCGATGCCGTCGGCGTTGCGCGCGATGTGGGACAGCACATGACCCCGGCTCCAGCCCTCGCAGAGCGACGGCCCGCGCACGTCCTCGTCGCTGAGGGACGCCGCCGTCGTCATGAGGCGGTCGGTCTGCTCGTTCACGAGCAGGGCGGTCACGTCACTTTGGTCCATGGGATTCCTTTCCGAGTGCTTCCGACAGGGCGAGGGCCGCGCCCACGAGAGTCAGGTGCGAGAACGCCTGGGGGAAGTTGCCGACCATCCTTTGGCCGACGGGGTCATACTCCTCCGAGAGGAGGCCGACGTCGTTGCACAGGCCGACGAGCCGGTCCATGAGGGCCGTCGCCTCGTCGACCATGCCGGCCTTCGCGTAGGCCTGGACCAGCCAGAACGAGCACGCGAGGAAGGGGTGCTCGTCGCCGGCGAGGCCGTCGACGCCGGTCTGCGTGCGGTAGCGCAGGACGAGGCCGTGGGGCATGAGGTCACGCTCGACGGCCCGGATCGTGCCGATCATCTTCGGGTCGTCGCCGGCGAGGAACCCGGCGCTCGACATGACGAGGAGCGAGGCGTCCACCTCGGTCGAGCCGTAGTACTGGACGAACGTCTGGCGCTCCTCGTCCCACCCGTTCGTTAACACCTCGTCGCGGACCTTGTCGCGCAGGTCGCGCCACTTGTCGACGGGGCCGTCGAAGCCGAACTCCTCGACCGCCCGGACGGCCCGGTCGAAGGCCGCCCACACCATGACCCGGGAGTGGGTGAACTTGCGGACGGGACCCCGGATCTCCCACAGACCGTTGTCCGGCTCCTCCCACCGGTCGGCGAGGTTCTCGACGAGGGCGCGCTGGAGGTCCCACGCCTCGTTGTTCTCCTCCATCCCACGCAGCCGCGCGTCGTGGAGCGCGATCATGACCTCGCCCAGGACGTCCGTCTGCCGCTGGTCGACCGCGGCGTTGCCGACGCGAACCGGGCGTGACCCGGCATACCCGGGCAGGAAGTCGAGCGTACGCTCCGGCAGCTCCCGGCTCCCGTCCACGCAGTACATGATCTGGAGGTCTTCGGGATCACCCGCCACGGCTCGCATCAGCCAGCCGCGCCACAGCCTGGCCTCGTCGGTGTAGCCGCACCCGACGAGCGCCTCGAGGCTGAGCGCCGCGTCCCGCAGCCAGCAGTAGCGGTAGTCCCAGTTGCGCTCGCCGCCGAAGTCCTCCGGCAGGGAGGTCGTCACGGCCGCGACGATGCCGCCGGTGACCCCGTGGCTGAGCAGCCGCAGCACCAGGAGCGAGCGGGTGACGGCCGGGGCGTAGGGCCCGTCATACCTGGCCCGTCGCACCCAGTCGTTGCTCGCCTCCAGCGTCTGCTCCACCCGGCTGCGGACGGTGAGCGGCGCGGGCACGGGCAGGTGGCTGCGGAACCACGTCGTCGAGAAGGTGAGGATGTCGTCGGCCGCGACGTCGAACTCGTCCACGTGCCGGCCGTCCTCGGCCTGGGGGAGACGGGTGCCGCGCAGGACGAGCATGTCGGGCCCGGCGATGGCGGTGATGATCCGGGTGTCCCGCCCCTCCCGGTCCTCGGTGTGCCGGGTGATCCAGGGCCGGGTCTTGCCATAGCCGAACCGGACGACCCACTCGTGCCGCATCCGGACGGTCCCCTCGATGCCCTCGACGATCCGGACGACGTCGGCCCGCTGGTCCGCGACCGGCATGAGGTCGATGACGCGGACCTTGCCGGTGGCGGTCTCGTGGATTGTCTCGAGGATGAAGCTGCCCTCGAGGTAGCGCCGCGTGCTGCGGGCGTCGGGGTCGGCCGGCCCGAGCAGCCACCGGCCGTTGTCCGGGGTTCCGAGGAGCGCCGCGAAGCAGGCGTGTGAGTCGAAGCGGGGGAGGCACAGCCAGTCGATCGACCCCTGCCGGCTCACGAGAGCGGCGGTGGCGAGGTCGCCGAGCACGGCGTAGTCCTCGATGGGCGTGGACGTCACCTCAGCCATGACACCTGAGTATGCCGCGCACCGGACTTCCGCGCCGGGACGCCGCACGCCGGCCCGTCCGGTCCGGTCCCTTGGTCCCGGCCTCGGCCGCGCGCGGGCAGTGTCGGTGGTGGCACTTACCATGGAGCCCGTGACTGCCAAGGCCCCGACCAACCCGCACGCCCTCGTCGTCCGAGGCGCACGGGAGCACAACCTCAAGGACATCTCCGTCGACCTGCCCCGCGACAGTCTCATCGTCTTCACCGGACTGTCGGGGTCCGGCAAGTCGTCGCTCGCGTTCGACACCATCTTCGCCGAGGGCCAGCGCCGCTACGTCGAGTCCCTGTCGGCCTACGCCCGCCAGTTCCTCGGGCAGATGGACAAGCCGGACGTCGATTTCATCGAGGGCCTCTCGCCGGCCGTGTCGATCGACCAGAAGTCGACCAACCGCAACCCGCGCTCGACGGTGGGCACGATCACGGAGGTCTACGACTACCTCCGCCTCCTCTTCGCCCGGGCCGGGCGGCCGCACTGCCCGGTCTGTGGCGAGCCGGTGACCAAGCAGACCCCGCAGCAGATCGTCGACCAGCTGCTCACCCTCCCCGAGCGGACGAAGTTCCAGGTGCTCGCGCCGGTCGTCCAGGGCCGCAAGGGCGAGTTCGTCGACCTGTTCGCCGAGCTGCAGACCAAGGGCTTCGCCCGGGCCCGGGTCGACGGTGAGGTCGTGACCCTCACCGAGGCGCCCAAGCTCGAGAAGCAGCGCAAGCACACCATCGAGGTCGTCGTCGACCGGCTCGTCGCCAAGGGCGACGACGCGGGCGCCAAGCGGCGCCTCACCGACTCGATCGAGACCGCGCTCGGCCTGGCCGGGGGCATCGTCCTGGTCGACTTCGTGGACCGCGAGCCAGCGGACCCCGAGCGGCAGCGGCGGTTCTCCGAGAAGATGGCCTGCCCCAACAACCACCCGCTGGCGATGGACGAGGTCCAGCCCCGGTCCTTCTCGTTCAACTCGCCCTTCGGCGCCTGCCCGACCTGCACCGGCATCGGCACGGAGCTCGAGGTCGACCCCGACCTCCTCGTCCCCGACCCAGACCTCTCCCTCGCCGAGGGGGCCATCGCCCCCTGGGCGCAGGGCTCCGGTTCGGCCGAGTACTTCCAGCGGGTCATGACCGGCCTCGCGGACGACCTCAAGTTCTCCATGGACACGCCGTGGCGCTCCCTGCCGCAGCGGGCCAAGGAGGCGCTCCTCCACGGGCAGAACTACAAGGTCCACGTCCGCTACCGCAACCGCTACGGGCGGGAGCGCTCCTACACGACCGGCTTCGAGGGCGTCGTCCCCTTCATCAAGCGTCGCCACGCCGAGACCGACTCGGACTGGAGCCGCGAGCGCTACGAGGGCTTCATGCGCGAGGTCCCGTGCCCCGTGTGCAAGGGCGCGCGCCTCAAGCCGGAGTCCCTTGCGGTGCTCATCGGTGGGCGCAGCATCGCCGAGGTGTGTGCCCTCTCCATCGACGAGACGAAGCACTTCCTCGACGACGTCGAGCTGAGCCAGCGCGAGCGGCAGATCGCCGAGCGGGTCATCAAGGAGATCCAGGCCCGGCTCGGCTTCCTGCTCGACGTCGGGCTCGACTACCTCTCGCTCAACCGGCCCGCCGCGACCCTCTCGGGCGGCGAGGCACAGCGGATCCGCCTCGCGACCCAGATCGGGTCGGGCCTCGTCGGCGTCCTCTACGTCCTCGACGAGCCGTCGATCGGGCTGCACCAGCGCGACAACCACCGCCTCATCGAGACCCTGACCCGGCTGCGCGACCTCGGCAACACCCTCATCGTCGTCGAGCACGACGAGGACACGATCGAGACCGCCGACTGGGTCGTCGACATCGGCCCGGGCGCCGGCGAGCACGGCGGCCAGGTCGTCCACTCCGGCACCGTCGCAGACCTGCTCAAGCACCCCGACTCGCTGACCGGTAAGTACCTGTCCGGCCGCCGCGTGATCCCGCCCCCCGAGGTCCGTCGTGGCCACGACGGGCGCGAGGTCACGGTGCGCGGCGCGCGGGAGAACAACCTGCAGAACGTCGACGTGAGCTTCCCGCTGGGCAACCTCGTCGCCGTCACCGGCGTCTCCGGCTCCGGCAAGTCGACCCTCGTCAACGACATCCTCTACAACGTCCTCGCCAACAAGCTCAACGGCGCCCGGCACGTCCCGGGCCGTCACAAGACGGTGACCGGCCTCGACCAGCTCGACAAGGTCGTCCACGTCGACCAGAGCCCCATCGGCCGGACGCCTCGGTCCAACCCCGCGACCTACACGGGTGTCTTCGACCACATCCGCCGGCTCTTCGCCGAGACGACGGAGGCGAAGATCCGCGGCTACCAGCCCGGCCGGTTCTCCTTCAACGTCAAGGGCGGTCGCTGCGAGGCGTGCTCCGGCGACGGCACGATCAAGATCGAGATGAACTTCCTGCCGGACGTCTACGTCCCGTGCGAGGTCTGCCATGGCGCCCGCTACAACCGGGAGACCCTCGAGGTCCACTTCAAGGGCAAGACCATCTCCGACGTCCTCGACATGCCGATCGAGGAGGCGGCCGACTTCTTCGAGGCCGTCCCGGCCATCTCTCGCCACCTCCGGACCCTCAACGACGTCGGCCTCGGCTACGTCCGGCTGGGCCAGCCCGCGCCGACCCTCTCCGGCGGGGAGGCGCAGCGCGTCAAGCTCGCGAGCGAGCTGCAGAAGCGCTCCTCCGGGCGGACGATCTACGTGCTCGACGAGCCCACGACCGGCCTGCACTTCGAGGACATCCGCAAGCTCCTCGCGGTGCTCCAGGGCCTCGTCGACAAGGGCAACAGCGTCATCGTCATCGAGCACAACCTCGACGTCATCAAGAACGCCGACTGGATCATCGACCTCGGTCCCGAGGGCGGGTCCCGGGGCGGGACCATCGTCGCGACCGGCACGCCCGAGGATGTCGCCCAGGTCGAGGCCAGCCACACCGGCCGGTTCCTCGCGCCCATCCTGGCGAGGACCGCCCGGTCGAGCGAGAGGGCAGGCCGGACGAGAACGAAGCGCGCAGCGTCCTCGGCTGCCCGGTCCGCCACCCGGTCCACGAAGGGGAGGGCATCGGCATGACGCACGCCCAGGGCAGTGACGACGCCCGCGAGGGCACGACGCGCAGGACGGTCCTCGGCGCCGGTGCCGGCGTCACCGCCGCGGCGGCCCTCGCCGCCTGCGGGACCACGGCGGCGCCCACCTCGGCCAACAACCCGGCGGCCGGGGCGTCGCCGAGCGCGGTGAGCGGCATACCGGTCTCGGAGGTGCCCGTCGACGGGGGCAAGGTCGTCGTCGACGCCCGCGTCGTGATCACCCAGCCGCAGCAGGGCACGTTCAAGGCCTTCGACGCGATCTGCCCTCATGCCGGCTGTGAGGTCACCGAAATCGTCCAGAACGTCATCTACTGCCCGTGCCACGGAAGCACGTTCGATGCGACGACCGGCGCGCACATCGCCGGGCCCAGCCCCCGCGGACTCACTCCGCTGTCGGTCACCGTGTCCGGGTCGACGATCTCGGTCCGGTGACGGGTTCGGGGCGTGTCCGCCCGCCCTCCTAGAGTGGGGGTGTGCCGGACCCGTCGACCTACCGTCCCAAGCCCGGGGAGATCCCACTCGACCCCGGCGTCTACCGCTTCCGGGACCAGCACGGCCGCGTCATCTACGTCGGCAAGGCGAAGTCGCTGCGCCCCCGGCTGTCGTCCTACTTCCAGGACATCACCGCACTGCACCCCCGGACGGCCACCATGGTCACCACGGCGGCATCCGTCGAGTGGACCGTGGTGCGCACCGAGGTCGAGGCCCTCGCGCTCGAGTACTCCTGGATCAAGGAGTTCGACCCGCGGTTCAACGTCAAGTACCGCGACGACAAGTCCTACCCGTTCCTGGCCGTGACGATGGGGGAGGAGTTCCCGCGGGCCCAGGTGATGCGCGGCGCGAAGCGCAAGGGCACCCGCTACTTCGGCCCCTACGGTCACGCCTGGGCGATCCGGGAGACCCTCGACCTGCTCCTGCGCGTCTTCCCGGTGCGCACCTGCTCGAGCGGCGTCTTCCGCAGGGCCAGCGCCAGCGGCCGGCCCTGCCTGCTCGGCTACATCGACAAGTGCTCGGCGCCCTGCGTCGGGCGCGTCACACCCGAGGAGCACCGCGCCATCGCCGACGAGTTCTGCGAGTTCATGTCCGGCAACACGAACCGCTTCGTCAGGCGCCTCGAGAGCCGGATGCGCGACGCCGCGGCCGATCTCGACTTCGAGCAGGCCGCCCGGCTCCGCGACGACATCGCCGCGCTGACCAAGGCGCTCGAGAAGCAGACCGTCGTGCTCGGCGACGCGACCGACGCCGACGTCTTCGGCATCGCCGATGACCCGCTCGAGGCGGCGGTCCAGGTCTTCCACGTGCGTGGTGGCCGCATCCGGGGCCAGCGGGGGTGGGTCGTCGAGAAGGAGAGCGAGGACCTGCCGACCCTCGTCGGCCACCTGCTCCAGCAGGTGTATGGCGACGCCGACACGGTCCCGAAGGAGGTTCTCCTGCCCGTCCTGCCGGCCGACGCCGAGGCGACCCGCGAATGGCTCTCGGGGCTTCGGGGCGCGCAGGTCGACCTGCCCGTCCCCCAGCGCGGGGACAAGAAGACCCTCATGGAGACGGTGACCCGCAACGCCCAGCAGTCCCTGGCCCGCCACAAGGTGGCCCGCGCCGGCGACCTGACCCTGCGCAGCCAGGCCCTGCAGGAGCTCCAGGAGGCGCTCGACCTCGACGAGGCGCCGCTGCGCATCGAGTGCTACGACGTCAGCCACGTCCAGGGCACCAACGTCGTCGCGAGCATGGTCGTCTTCGAGGACGGCCTGCCGCGCAAGAGCGAGTACCGCCGCTTCATCGTCCGCGGTGCGCTCGCGGAGCCCGGCGACGACCCGGCGACCATCGACGACACCGCCGCGATGCGTGAGGTGCTCGGGCGCCGCTTCCGGCGCTACCTCGAGGAGGCCGAGGGGGCCGGCGATCTCGACCTGCAGGCCGGCATCGTCGGGGAGCAGCCGGTGCGCAACGCCAGCCGTTCCTCGATCGAGCCCGGCGCTGGCGACGAGGAGCAGGACGGGACCCGCGGGGGGCCGATCGACCCCGACACCGGCCGCCCGCGCCGCTTCGCCTACCCGCCCAGCCTCGTCGTCGTCGACGGTGGGCTCCCGCAGGTGAACGCCTCCCAGGCCGTCCTCGATGACCTCGGGATCGAGGAGGTCGCTCTCGTCGGCCTCGCCAAGCGCCTCGAGGAGGTCTGGCTGCCCGGCCAGGACTATCCCGTGATCCTGCCCCGCACCAGTGAGGGGCTCTACCTGCTCCAGCGCCTGCGCGACGAGGCGCACCGCTTCGCCATCACGTTCCACCGGCAGCGGCGCTCGAAGGCCATGACGAGCTCTGCCCTCGACGGGATCCCGGGTCTCGGGCCCGGCCGGCAGAAGGCGCTGCTGCGCCACTTCGGCTCGGTCAAACGGCTCCGCGAGGCAAGCGCCGACGACCTGACGTCGGTCCGGGGTATTGGACCGGCGCTGGCCGAGACCGTCGTCGCCCATCTCGCCGGTGCCACTCCGGAGCCAGCAGTCAACCTCACGACGGGAGAAGTCCTCGAATGACCGCATCGAGCAGTCCGACGCACGTCGCCCTCTCCGACTCGCCCATCGTCATCGTGACGGGCATGAGCGGTGCCGGCCGCACGACGGCGGCGAACGTCCTCGAGGACCTGGGCTGGCTGGTCGTCGACAACCTGCCGCCCCAGATGCTGTCCGGCCTCGCCGACCTCCGCGACCAGGCGATCGCGCGCAACCCCGAGGCGGCGCTGCGCAAGGTGGCCGTCGTCGTGGACGTCCGGTCGCGGCTCTGGTTCAAGGAGCTGGCCGCGGCGATCGACGGGATGAAGGCCAACGGCGAGGACCCGAGCCTCGTCTTCCTCGACGCCACCGACGAGGCGCTCGTCCGGCGCTTCGAGAGCGTCCGTCGGCCCCACCCGCTGCAGGGCGACGGTCGCCTCCTCGACGGGATCCAGCAGGAGCGGACGATGCTCGTCGAGCTCCGCTCGGCCGCCGACGTCGTCATCGACAGCTCCGGCCTCAACGTCCACCAGTTGTCCGCCAAGGTCAGTTCGCTCTTCTCCGGAGACCAGGCCGCGCAGCTGCGCATCGCGGTCATGTCGTTCGGCTTCAAGTACGGCCTGCCGATGGACGCCGACATCGTGCTCGACATGCGCTTCCTGCCCAACCCGCACTGGATCCCCGACCTCCGGCCGCTCACCGGGCGAGACGGCCGGGTGTCCGGCTTCGTCATGGAGCAGGAGGGCGCCCGCAAGTTCCTCGACGAGGCGCAGGCCCTCCTCGAGACGATGGTCGGTGGCTACATCCGCGAGGGCCGCCGCTACGTCACCGTGGCGGTCGGCTGCACCGGGGGCAAGCACCGGTCGGTCGCGATGGCCGAGGCGCTTGCCGAGCGCCTCGACGACGAGCTCGTCGACACCTTTGTCGTCCACCGGGACCTCGGCCGAGAATGAGCCAGGCAGCGACCCGCGCCCTGCCCTGGCCCAGCGAGCCGGGGGCCCCTGCCCTCGGGGCCAGGGGCAGGCTCACGTCGAGCCCGATCCACCAGCGTCACGTCGTCGCGCTCGGCGGCGGGCACGGGCTCTCCGCGACGCTGTCGGCGCTCCGGCTGCTCACTGACAACGTCACGGCCATCGTGACCGTCGCCGACGACGGCGGCTCGAGCGGGCGACTGCGCCGGGACTTCAACGTCCTGCCGCCCGGTGACCTGCGGATGGCGCTCGCCGCGCTGTGCGACGACTCGGAGTGGGGGCACACCTGGCGGGACGTGCTCCAGCACCGGTTCGCCGGCGATGGTGACCTGCAGGGCCACGCCCTGGGCAACCTCATGATCGTGTCACTCTGGGAGCTGCTCGGGGATCCCGTGGGCGGCCTCGACCTCGTCGGCCGGCTCCTCGGGGCACGCGGCCGGGTCCTGCCGATGGCGGCCGAGCCGCTCGAGATCATCGCCGAGATCGCCGGCCACGACCCCACGCGCCCGGACGACGTCGTCGAGGTGCGTGGCCAGCACCTCGTCGCGTCCTCGCCGGGACGGGTCCTCTCGATCGGGATCCTGCCGACCTGCCCGAAGGCGTGCGAGCCGGCGCTCGAGGCCGTGGCCCGGGCCGACTGGGTCGTCCTCGGCCCCGGGTCGTGGTTCACCTCCGTCATGCCGCACCTGCTCGTCCCGGACCTGGCCGACGCCCTCACGGCGACGAAGGCGCACAAGCTGCTCAACCTCAACCTCGAGGTCGACCGCGGCGAGACACGCGACTTCCGAGCCGAGGACCACCTCGCCTCACTCGCGGCCAACGCGCCCGACCTGACGCTCGACGTCGTTCTCGCCGATCCTTCCGTCGTGGACGACACCGCGTCCCTCCGATCAGCGGCCGAAGACCTCGGGGCCGAGCTCGTCGTCAGCCCCGTCTCCGTCCGGGGCGAGCCCGGTGTCCACGACCCACTGCGCCTCGCCGCGGCACTTCGCGACGTGATCGGCTGAGTCCCGGTGACGACACGGCGGAGTCCCGACGAGGGCGTCCATCGGCCGAGCCCGCGCTCCACTGGTGAGGAATCCGCTGATCCGGTGGCAGGATGTCCCGCATGGCCATGACAGCGAAGGTGAAGGACGAGCTCTCGCGACTGGACGTCACGAAGACCTGCTGTCGCAAGGCTGAGGTCTCCACGATGCTGCGCTTCGCCGGTGGGCTCCACCTGATCGGGGGCCAGATCGTGGTCGAGGCCGAGCTCGACACGGCCAACGCCGCACGTCGGCTGCGGCGCAACCTGGCCGAGGTCTACGGCCACAAGAGCGACGTCCTCGTCCTCGCCGCCGGAGGGTTGCGGCGAGGCTCGCGCTATGTCGTCCGGGTCGTCGAGGACGGGTCCGCGCTCGCCCGGCAGACGGGCCTCATCGACACCCGCGGCCGTCCGGTCCGGGGCCTGCCACCGAAGATCGTGAGCGCCTCCACGTGCGACTCGGAGGCGGCCTGGCGGGGCGCGTTCCTCGCCCACGGCTCGCTGACCGAGCCGGGCCGGTCCTCGGCCCTCGAGGTGACCTGCCCCGGCCCGGAGGCGGCCCTCGCGCTCGTCGGCGCGGGCCGGCGGCTCGGTGTCCAGGCCAAGGCACGAGAGGTCCGGGGGGTCGACCGGGTCGTGATCCGCGACGGGGACGCCATCGGTGCCATGCTGACGCGGCTCGGCGCGCACGACGCCGTCCTCGCCTGGGAGGAGCGCCGGATGCGGCGCGAGGTCCGGGCGACCGCGAACCGGCTCGCGAACTTCGACGACGCCAACCTGCGTCGCTCCGCGCGTGCCGCGGTCGCGGCCGGTGCCCGGGTCGAGCGGGCCATGGAGATCCTCGGCGAGGACATCCCCGACCACCTGCGGGAGGCCGGGCGGCTCCGGCTCGAGCACAAGCAGGCGAGCCTGGAGGAGCTGGGGCAGCTCGCCGACCCGCCCATGACCAAGGACGCCGTGGCCGGTCGGATCCGGCGGCTCCTCGCCATGGCGGACCGGCGTGCGGAGGAGCTCGGGGTCCCGGGCACGGAGGCGAACCTCACCGCAGACATGCTCGACGCGTGACCCCGGCGCGCGCTGTCGGCCTGCTCACACCGGCCGGTCCCGGCAGCGGCCGGCGAGAGGGCAGGCACTAGGGTTGGGTGCGGGGCCACGGGTCCACCACAACCCAGGGGGCCAGGGGTCCGCCACAACCACGCAGTCCATCCTTGGAGAGGTTGAGAGCAGTGACAGTTCGCGTTGGCATCAACGGCTTCGGCCGCATCGGTCGTAACTTCTACCGGGCGGTGAAGGCATCCGGCGCCGACATCGACGTCGTGGCCTTCAACGACCTCGGTGACGACGACACCCAGGCCCACCTGCTCAAGTACGACTCGATCCTCGGACGGTTCCCCGGGGAGGTCCGGGTCGTCGAGGGCGGCATCGAGGTGGACGGCGAGGTCATCACCTCCCTGGCCGAGAAGGACCCGGCGCAGTTGCCGTGGGGCGACCTCGGCGTCGACGTCGTGATCGAGTCCACCGGCTTCTTCACCGACGCGACCAAGGCCAGGGCCCACATCGACGCGGGCGCCAAGAAGGTCATTATCTCGGCCCCGGCCAAGAACGAGGATATCACCATCGTCATGGGCGTCAACGACGACCAGTACGACGGCGCCAAGCACGCCATCATCAGCAACGCGTCGTGCACGACGAACTGCCTGGCCCCGATGGCGAAGGCGCTCAACGACGGCCTCGGCATCGTGCGCGGCCTCATGACGACGATCCACGCCTACACGCAAGACCAGAACCTGCAGGACGGCCCGC
>NZ_JBQCCV010000249.1:0-72945 GCF_051961875.1 Intrasporangium sp.
GTATTAGATAGCGGTCCTCATTGGGGTGCTCATTCTTGGTTATCCTCTTCACCCTGGGCGCCTTCCCCTATGTGTGATTTCGGGGTGATTTTGGCTTGCCCCGCCCCCCCGGGGTGGGGGGCCTTCGTCGTCCTGAGCGCGTGCCAGCGCGGCGGCTAGCGCTGCTGCTCGATCCGGATGACGGTCATCGAGATGCGCGACATGATCGTCATGCGCAGCGAGTCGGGAGCCGGCTCCCGCGAGCAGGCCCGCTTGATGAGGGCCTTCATCGTCGTGTCGAGGTCGTACTCCTTCAGGCACGGCCCGCACTCGTCGAGGTGGGCGCGGATCCTCACGCAGTCCTCGGGCGACATCTCGCCGTCGAGGTACTCGTAGAGGCGCAGCAGGGCCTCCGAGCAGTCCGTGCGCTCGTCGCTCATCACTCGGCCCCCTTCGCGCCTGCGGCCACGAAGCCCCGGTCGCTCGCGTACTCCGAGAGCAGCTCGCGCAGCTGGCGCCGCCCGCGGTGCAGCCGGCTCATCACCGTGCCGATGGGCGTGTCCATGATCTCGGCGATCTCCTTGTAGGAGTAGCCCTCGACATCGGCGAAGTAGACGGCGAGGCGGAAGTCCTCGGGGATCTGCTGCAGGGCGCGCTTGACGTCGCTGTCGGGCAGGTGGTCGAGGGCCTCGGCCTCTGCGGAGCGCAGGCCGCTGGACATGTGGGACTCGGCCCGGTGCAGCTGGTAGTCCTCGACGCTCGAGGCGTCGGACTCCTGGGGCTGGCGCTGCTTCTTGCGGTAGCTGTTGATGTAGGTGTTGGTGAGGATGCGGTACATCCACGCCTTGAGGTTCGTGCCGGGACGGTACTGGTGGAAGGCCGCATAGGCCTTCGCGTAGGTCTCCTGGACGAGGTCCTCGGCATCGCTCGCGTTGCGCGTCGTGCGCAGGGCCGCGCTGTAGAGCTGGTCCAGCAGCGGCATGGCCTCTCGCTCGAAGCGGGCGCGGCGCTCGTCGGGTGCCTCCTTGGCGACGTCGACCGCCGCGTCCGCGCGCGCCTGCGCGGCGCGCGTCTCCTCGGTCTCGATCAGCCCGACCGGCGTGGCCTGGTCTGGCTGCTTGTCGTGGCTCTGCTCGGTCATCGCCATCCAGCCTAGCCCGCCCGTGTGGGAGACCGCTGGGCTCGCCGTCGACGATGGGCGGCTCAGACAGGTGACCATGCCGGGTCCAACGCGGGTCAGTCGGGGAGCATTCCCGCCACGGTCTCGATGGCGGCGCGGAGCGCGGCACCGGACGACTTCGGGAAGCTGTGCGAGCCGGTGACCTCGAGCACGGACGTGCCGGCCGGCAGGTATGGCGTGAGCTCGGCCCCCGTCCCGAACGGGTCCTTCGTGCCCTGGACGACCCACGACGGGTTGGGTGCGAGGGCGAGCTCGTCGGCGCGCAGCCGGTCCGGCCGGCCGGGCGGGTGCAGCGGGAAGCTGAGGAGCAGGCCCGCAGCCGCGTTCAGCTGCGCCGCCGTCCGGCAGGCGACCCGGGCGCCCGCGCTGCGGCCACCGACGACGCGCGGCCGCGGCAGGCGGCCACGGCCGGCAAGGAGCGCCTCGACGATGGGGACCCACGCCTCGTCGAGCGTGGGCGGCCTGCCGGCGATGCGCCGGCCCGCCACCAGCCAGGGCTGCTCGACGAGCGCGACGACCCACCCGTGCCCGAGCAGCACCTCACGGGCGACCGTGAGGTCGAGCGCGCCCAGGCCTCCGCCGGCCCCGTGCCCCAGCGCCACGGTTCCGCGGGGCCGAGGGGGCCGCCATACGTGGACGCGTCCGGGGCCCTGCGGTGTGGCGACCTCCCGCACCCGCTCCGTGCTCACCCGCCGATCACCTCGCCGGTCATGGGGTCGACGACACCCTGGAGCTCCTCGGGCCCGGCGGGCTCGACGAGGAGCGGTCCGTTGGCGCTGCTCGAGCCGACTGCGCGACCGACGGGGTGGGCCTCGAACCGGCCCGGCTTGGCGAACTCGAGGAAGCGCCGCACGACGTCCGGGTCATGCTCGTCGGGGTCGAGCCACTGCTGCCACTGGTCCGGTTCGAGGACGAGCGGCTGGCGGTCGTGGATCCGGTCGAGACCGGGCTCCGCGTCGGTGGTGATGATGGTGAACGTCGTGAGCCACGCCTCCGGGTCACCCTCGGGGACGGAGCGGTCCCGCCAGAACTCGTAGAGGCCGGCGAAGGCGACGGGGCTGCCGTCGGTCCGGTGGACGAAGAAGGGCTGCTTGCGGGGCTTGCCCTTCGGGTCGAGCGCCGTCGGCGACTTCTGCCACTCGTACCACCCGTCGGCGGGCACGATGCACCGGCGCGCGAGCGCGGCCTTCGCGAAGGCCCCCTTGCCGAGGACCGACTCGGCGCGGGCGTTGATCATCCGCAGGCCGGTCTTCGTGTCTTTCGCCCAGGACGGGACCAGGCCCCAGGTCAGCAGGCGCAGCTGTCGGCTCGGCTCCGCCCCCTCCTCGCCCCGCGGGCGCCTCGTCAGCACCACGGGGGCCTGCTTGGAGGGCGCCATGTTCCAGTCCGGCTGGCCGGGTGGGGGGTCCTGCGGAGTCCGCAGGATCGACCGGGTCGGGTCACCCGTGTGGTCCTCGTCGACGTCGAACTCCTCGACGAGCTCATCCGGCCGGGCGCTCGCGGCATACCTCCCACACATGCGCCCAGCGTAAGGAGCGCGGGAAACGAGCTGGACATGAGCACTCGCCGCGGGGGTATTTGGCTACGGTAGGTGTTCACGGATCGTCGAGGTCCCGGTCGCTGCCGGGACCGGAGGAGGACCCCCATGCTCGTCCGTCGCATAGCCCGGCCGCTGCTCGCGTCGGTGTTCGTCGTCGCGGGGCTCGATGCCCTGCGCAACCCCGGCGCCCGCACGGCCCAGGCCGCTCACCTGCTCGACCAGGTGCCGACGCCGAACTCCATCCCCGACGACCCAGACCTGCTGGTCCGCGTCAACGGTGGCGTGCTCGTGGCTGGGGGCGCGCTGCTGGCGTCCGGCCGCTTCCCCCGGCTCGCCTCGACGCTGCTCGCCGCCTCGCTCGTGCCGACGACCGCCGTCGAGCACGCCTTCTGGGAGGAGAGCGATCCCCAGCGCAAGGCGCAGAGCCGCAGCCTGTTCCTCAAGAACGTCGGCCTGCTCGGCGGTCTCCTCCTCGCCGCCGTCGACACCGAGGGCCGTCCCGGGCTGGCCTGGCGTGCCAAGCACGCGACCCAGCGGACCCGGCACGAGGCGAAGCACGCCACGAAGACGGCCAGGCGCGAGGCGAAGCTCATGGCACTCAAGGCACAGGACGTCGTGAGCTGACGTGTCGAACCCCGAGCATGAACCCGGCACAGCCTCCCTCCTCTCCGTCGGTGACTGGGTCGCTCCAGTCGCCGACGGGCCCCTGGAGGCGACCGTCACACTGCCGGGCAGCAAGTCGCTGACCAACCGTTACCTCGTCCTGTCCGCCCTCGCCTGTGAGCGCTCCCGGCTGCGCGCCCCGCTGCGGTCTCGGGACACCCTCCTCATGGCGGAGGCCCTGCGGCACCTCGGCGTCGGCATCGACGACATCCCGACCGAGACCGACCAGGGGCCGGACGCCGTGGCCGACTGGCTCGTCACCCCGCCCGCGCGCCTCAGCGGGGACACGACGATCGACTGCGGCCTGGCCGGGACGGTGATGCGCTTCCTTCCGGCCGTCGCCGTGCTGGCTGATGGTCCGGTCCGCTTCGACGGTGACCCGCAGGCCCGGGTCCGGCCGATGGGCACCCTCGTCGAGGCGCTCCGTCGGCTCGGCGGCAGCATCGAGGACGGGGGTACCGGTCACCTCCCGCTCACCGTCCACGGGACCGGCCGCATCCCGGGCGGCGACGTGATGATGGACGCCTCGGCCTCGTCCCAGTTCATCTCGGCGCTCCTGCTCGCCGGGGCCCGCTACGACGCCGGCGTCACCGTCCGGCACACCGGCGAGCCGGTCCCGAGCGAACCACACATCCTCATGACGGTCGAGACCCTCCGCGACACCGGCGTCGTCGTCGACGACTCCGAGCCGAACACGTGGCGGGTCGAGCCATCCGAGGTCAACGGTCTCGACGTCGTCGTCGAGCCCGACCTGTCCAATGCCGCGCCCTTCCTGGCCGCGGCGCTCGTCGCCGGGGGCAGCGTCCACGTGCCCGGGTGGCCGCAGCACACGACGCAAGCCGGCGACATGATGCGCGAGATCCTCGACGGGATGGGCGGCGACGTCCGCCTGGACCGGCCGGGCCTGACCGTCGCCGGCAGCGGCGAGCTCGTCGGGATCGACATCGACCTCCACGACGCGGCCGAGCTGACGCCCACGGTCGCGGCCCTCGCAGCCCTCGCCTCCACCCCGTCCCGCATCCGCGGGGTCGCCCACATCCGCGGACACGAAACCGACCGCCTGGCGGCCCTGTCCACCGAGCTGAACGCGCTCGGCGGGCACGTGGTCGAGACCGAGGACGGCCTGCGGATCACCCCCGCCCCGCTGCACGGCGGGCGCTTCCACAGCTACCACGACCACCGCATGGCGACCGCCGGGGCGATCATCGGCCTGCGGGTGCCCGGCGTCTCCGTCCAGGACATCGGGACGACGAGCAAGACGCTGCCCGACTTCGTCGGACTCTGGGACCGGATGCTCGGGCCCCGTCGATGAGCTGGCGCGACCTCGACGAGGGCGACATCCGGGTCCGGCCCAACCGGCGTGGGTCCCGCCCCCGGACGAAGGAACGGCCGGCCCACGCCGATGCCGTCATCGGTCTCGTCGTCGGGGTGGACCGGGGCCGCTACACCTGTCTGGTCACCCGTGAAAGCCCGGGCTCGGCCGCCGAGGGCGACGGCGAGCGCACGGTCCTGGCCATGAAGGCTCGCGAACTCGGGCGGAGCCGGGTCGTCGTGGGCGACCGCGTCGCACTCGTCGGTGACACGACCGGCCGGCCCGACTCGCTCGCCCGGATCGTCCGCGTCGAGGAACGCACGTCGGTGCTGCGCCGCACTGCCGACGACTCCGACCCGATCGAGCGGGTCATCGTCGCGAACGCGGACCAGCTCGTCATCGTCACGGCGCTCGCCGACCCCGAGCCCCGGCCCAGGATGATCGACCGCTGCCTCGTCGCCGCGTACGACGCCGGCCTCGAGCCGCTGCTCGCCCTGACCAAGGCCGACATCGTCGACGCGCAGGCGTTCGTCTCCACCTATGCACCGCTCGACGTGGACTATGTCGTGACCGCGCAGGACGGTCACGACATCCGCGGCATCGACGAGCTGCGCAAGCGACTCACCGGACGGATCTCTGTTCTCGTCGGCCACTCCGGAGTCGGCAAGAGCACGCTGGTCAATGCCCTGGTGCCGGGCGCCGGCCGCAGCACCGGCGAGGTCAACGACGTGACGGGCCGCGGCCGCCACACGTCGACCAACGCCGTTGCGCTCCGGCTGCCCGAGTCGGGCTGGGTCATCGACACGCCGGGAGTGCGGTCCTTCGGGCTGGCCCACATCGACCCTGACCGGATCGTCGACCACTTCCCGGACCTGGCGCAAGGCACAGACGACTGCCCCCGCGGATGCACCCATGACGAGCCCGACTGCGCGCTCGACGCCTGGGTGGCGGGCGGTCACGCCGGGCCGGCCGGACCGGCTCGTCTCGAGTCGCTCCGCCGCCTCCTCGAGAGCCGGTCCGCTGCCGAGGAGTGGTGAGCCACTAGGCTCCGCGACGTGACGACCTACGACGACGACCTCCGGCTCGCGCACGTCCTGGCCGACGCCGTCGACCGGCTCACCATGGAGCGGTTCCGGGCCGCCGACCTCGTCGTCGAGTCGAAGCCCGACCTCACCCCCGTCACCGACGCCGACCGGGCCGCGGAGGAGCTGATCCGCGGCCAGCTCAAGCGGTCCCGCCCGCGCGACGCCGTCGAGGGCGAGGAGTTCGAGCGGACCGGGCACGGTCCACGCCGCTGGATCATCGACCCCATCGACGGGACCAAGAACTTCGTCCGGGGTGTCCCGGTGTGGGCCACCCTCATCGCGCTCGTCGACGACGGCCAGCCGGTGGTCGGGCTCGTCTCCGCCCCCGCCCTGCAGCGCCGCTGGTGGGCGGCGACGGGGTCGGGCGCCTGGACCGGACGGTCGATCACCTCGGCGCGCCGGATCTCGGTCTCCGGTGTGTCCCGCCTCGCCGACGCGTCCCTGTCCTACTCGTCCCTGTCCGGCTGGCACGACCTCGGCCTGCGCGACACGTTCCTCGAACTGATGGACGCCTGCTGGCGGACTCGCGCCTACGGCGACTTCTGGTCATACATGCTCGTCGCCGAGGGCGCGGTCGACGCCGCCGCGGAGCCGGAGCTCGCCGTCCACGACATGGCCGCCCTCGTGCCGATCGTCGAGGAGGCAGGTGGCAGCTTCACCGGCCTCGACGGCCGGCTCGGCTGCTGGAGCGGCAACGCGGTCGCGACGAACGGCCACCTCCACCTGCAGGTGCTGCGTCGCCTCGCCGCCGCCGACCAGGTGGGAGCCGCCCCGGCGACCGTCCGGCGCGCAGAGCCGGCCGACGTCGACCGGGTCGCCCAGGTGGCCGCAGCGACGTTCGGGCTGGCCTGTCCCCCCACGATCAGCCCCCAGCGGGTCAGCGCGTTCATCACGCAGTTCCTCTCCCCCGAACGCTTCGGCGACTACATGGCCGACCCGGACCGGGTCGTCCTCATCGCCGAGGAGAACGGCCGGGCCGTCGGCTACGCGATGCTGGTCGCCGGTGAGCCCGCGGACGAGGACGCGCGTGGAGCGATCCACCACCGGCCCGCCGTCGAGCTGAGCAAGATCTACGTCCTGCCGAGCTCGCACGGCACCGGCGCATCGGGCCAGCTGCTCGAGGCCGGGCGTGCCTGGGCAAAGGACCGGGGCGCGGCCGGCATCTGGCTCGGCGTCAACCAGCAGAACGCCCGGGCGCAGAAGTTCTATGGCAAGAACGGGTTCCGCATCGTGGGGACGAAGCGGTTCAACGTCGGCGGGGCCCAGGAGGAGGACTTCGTCATGGAGCAGCCGCTCTGACGAGCGGCCACCCTGCCGAGCCGCCGCACTGCCGAGCCGCCGCCCCAGGCGCACCCTCCAGCGCGACCGAGCACCGGTCAGCGGTCGTGCACCACGGTGACCGTCCCGAGGCCGAGGCCCTGGATCCCGGACATGTGCTCGGCGGCGTCACCCACGAGCACGATCGTCCAGCCGGACCCCGGCTGGTCCGGGTCGATGCCCGCCGCCGCGGCGAACCGGCTGAACGCCGCGTCGAGCCGTTCCGCGTCGACGGTCACGAGGTCGCGCAGGTTGTCCGTCGTGAACTGGGTCGTGCGCCCGTCGAGGGCCATCGTCACGGCCTCGTCGGCGACCTCGTCCGCGGTGGCGTAACGCCCGGGCGCCGTCTTGGCGATGAAGTCGACGCCGGAGCGAACCTCCTTGTCCGAGAAGCCCTCGCACCCCGAGGTCAGCAGTTCCATGAGCAGCCGCAGGGACTCGACGGTCGCGTCGCCGCGGACCGATCCGGCGGTGAGGAACAGCCCCCCGGAACGCCGCGGGCGGAAGCTCGACCGGATGCCGTAGGTGTAGCCCTTCTCCTCCCGCAGGACGGCGTCGATGCGCGCGTTCGGGGAGCCGCCGACGACGAACCCGATGACGGGGTATGGAGCCCACCCTCCCTCGACCGAGCGGTCGGGCCCCGGCGCGCCGATGACGAACTCGGTCTGCACCGACCCGGGCCGGTCGACGAAGACGATGCGGCAGCGGTCCTCGGCGAGCTTTGCGGAGCGCGTGATGGCGGAGGGGCGCTCGGTGGGACCGGCGTCCCAACCGCCGAGCGCCGCCTCGACGAGGGTGGGCACGTCGAGGCCCGACAGGTCGCCGGCGACGACGACGGTCGACCCGCTCGCGACGACGTGCCGGGCGTGGAAGGCTGCGACGTCGTCCCGGCTGATCGCCGTGACCGTCTCGCGGGTGCCGCCGACGGGGCGCGACGCCCGCTCGTCCTCGGCGAAGAGCGTCTTGACGAACTCGATCACGCCCCGGTTCGCCGCGACCGCCCGTTCCTGGTCGATCTCCGCCAGCCGGGTGCGGACCTGGCGGGCCACTTCGGGGTCGGGGAAGACCGGCTCGGTGAGGATCTGGCGCAGCAGGTCCAGCGCGTCCTCGACGTTGCCCTTGACGACATCGAGGTCCATGGTGAGGCCCGCGTCGCCGATGCCGGCTCCGAAGCTGACGCCCTTGCGCTCGAGGAGGCGCGCGAACTCCTCGGCACTGTGGCGCGCGGTCCCCTCGTCGAGGGTGCGCGCCATGATCGTGGCGACCCCCTCCAGCTCACGCGGCTCGTCGGTGAGCGAGATCGGCAGGCCGACGCGGATCGACAGCACGTACTGCCCCGGCACGTCGTAGGTCAGCAGGGTCACGCCGTTCGGCAGGGTCGTCGTCGAGGCGGCCGGGAAGCTCCATGGCTCGGGCGGGGCGACCTCGGGGCGGCTCACGGTGCTCATGCGGCCGCCTCCGCGTCGGTCTCGGCGAGGAACCGGACCACGGCCCGGCTGTCGGGATGGAGCCACTGGGCCGCGGCGGCCCGGACGTCGTCGGCCGTCACGGCCCGGACCTCGTCGATGAATCGGTTGACGTAGTCGGGATCGTCGTGCAGGAGGGTGTACTGGCTGATGTGGTCGGCGCGCTCGTCGAGGCCGGCCAGCGAGCTGAGCCAGGCCCGCTCGGTGTCGGCGAGGACCGACTCCATCTCGGCCTCGTCGGGCCCCTCCTCGATGAACCGCGCCGCCTCCTCGCAGAGGGCCGCCTCGGCCGCCTCCGCGTCGGCGCCGGGCGCGACGTCGATGGTGAGGGCCCCGAGCCCGACCCCGTCGACGAGGCCCATGGTCCAGCCGCCCACCGAGGTCGCCGTCTCGTCGACCCGGACCAGCCGGCGCATCAGCCGGGAGCTCGCGAGACCGCCCAGCACGTCGATGGCGATCGCGCACGCGTGGTACTGGGGCGTGGCGTCGACGGGGAGCCGGAAGGTCACGTAGACACGGTCGTTGGGCACGTCCCTGACGCGGTCCAGGCGCACTGCCTCGTCCAGCGGCGGAAGCTGGGGCAGGAGCGGCCGCTGGTGCACGTCGATCGGCGGCAGGTCGCCGAAGTAGCGCTCGGCCATGGCGAACCCGTGCTCCGGGGTGAGGTCGCCCGCGAGGGTCAGCACCGTGTTGTTCGGGCCGTAGTGGGCCCGGAAGAACGCGTGCACGTCCTCGAGCGTCGCGGCATCGAGGTCCTCCATCGACCCGATCGTCGGGTGGTGGTAGGGGTGCTCGGGCGGGAAGACGGTCGCGTAGACGTCGATGAGGGCCGTGCCGTAGGGCTGGTTGTCGTACCGCTGGCGCTTCTCCTCCTTGACGACGTCCCGCTGGTTGTCGAGGTTCTCCTGGTTCACCGCATCGAGCAGGTGACCGTGCCGGTCCGCCTCGAGCCACAGGGCGAGCTCGAGGGCCCCGGTCGGGACCGTCTCGAAGTAGTTGGTGCGGTCGAACCACGTCGTCGCGTTGAGCCGGGCGCCCTGGTCCATCAGCAGCGAGAAGTGCTCCCCCGAGGCGACACTGCGGCTGCCCTGGAACATGAGGTGCTCGAAGAGGTGGGCCAGCCCGGTCCCCCCGGGGCTCTCGTGGCGAGAACCGACGCCGACCCACAGGTTGACGGCGACGTTCGGCACGGCGTGGTCCTCCGAGACGACGACCTGCAAGCCGTTGTCGAGCATCGTCCGGGCAAGCGGATAGGCGTTTCTCGTCACCTGACCGACCCTAAGCGATCGCCCGCCGCGCAGCCCCTCCGGGCGCAGACGCGCGAGCCGGGTGGGCTGCATACGGATGTATGGCGCGTCACCGCGCCGCCGTCCGGAACGGCAGCCCGCGCAGCCCCGGGGTGCGGCTCTCGCACGGCGCCTGCAGAGCGGTCACGGTGGCCCAGCCCGACGCGAGCAGCGCCTCGTCGGTGTGCTCGGAGTCTTCCTCGTCGACCTGCTGGATCGACACGCTGACGAAGCCCTCGCCGACGCGTCCACGCTCGGCCTCGACGGTGCCGAAGGTGGCCAGCCGGGCCCGTGTGAGGCCTCGGAGATCGTCCAGCGGGACGTCGGGGATGTTGATGTTGAGGACCGGGGCCGCGTCGTCCGGCCACTGGCGCTCACAGAACCAGTCGAGCACCCGCGTCACCACCTCGACATGGGTCTGCTCGTGTCGGGGGTCGGTCATCGAGGACGAGAACGCGATGGCCGGGATGCCGTGCGCGGCCGCCGTGAAGGCTGCCCCGACCGTGCCCGAATGCAGGATCATGCTGCCGGTGTTCGGGCCCCGGTTGATGCCGGAGAGGACGAGACCGGGCACCTGGCAGAGCTCGCCGTTGGCGCAGCCCCGCACGATGAAGGCCGGCGCGCCCTCGACGGCCCACGCCTCGATCCCGTCGAGGCTCGCCGCCTCGTAGGGCTTGGCGACCGGGCCCTTGTCGGTCTCCAGTCCGGTGAGGGAGGCGCTCGCGCCGCTGCGCTCCTCGCTGGGCGCAGCGACATATGCGTCGAGTCCGTGCTTGCGGGCGGCCCGCGCGAGCCAGTGGAGGCCGAGGCTGCGCACGCCGTCGTCGTTCGTCACCAGTGTCCGCATCCTCGGCCCCTACCCACGAGCCGGGGCCGGTACCCCGGGCGTGGCGGCCGCCCCGCCGGGTAGTGCCCGAGCATGGCCGCCGAGACGATCCACGACCCGCGCATGCCCACGCGGCTGCGGGCGGCCGTGTTCTGCCCGACGCCGTTCGTCACGGTGACCGTGGAGGACGTCTCCGGCTCCCCCGACATCCACATCCACGCGGGCGGACAGGGCATCTGGGTCGGGCGGATGCTGCGCGAGCTCGGCGTGAGCCCCGTGCTCTGCCTGCCGTGCGGCGGCGAGACCGGCCGCCTGCTCGGGCCGCTCCTCGAGGCCGAGTCCCTGGCCGTCCGGACCGTGCAGAGCGCCGGTCAGACAGCGGCATACGTCCACGACCGGAGGGGCGGCGAGCGGCACGTCATCGCGACGACCGACCCGGCCCCCCTGGGACGGCACGAGGCGGACGAGCTCTACACAGCAACGCTCGAGGCCGCGGCCCGGGCCGATGTGTGCGTCATCTGCGGCCCGGCGACCGAGGGGGTCCTGCCCGAGGGGACGTATCGACGGCTGCCCGCCGACGTCCACGCGCTCGGCACGCCCACCGTCGCGGACCTCTCCGGCGACGCCCTCCGGGACGCCCTCGGCGGTGGCCTCGACGTGCTCAAGGTCAGCCACGAGGAGCTGGTCGACGACGGCTGGGCCCCGGACGAGTCCGTCACGGCCCTGCGGGCGGGGATGGATCGGCTGCATGGGGCGGGTGCCGAGTCGGTCGTCGTCTCCCGCGCGCACGAACCCGCTCTCGCGCTGCTCGAGGGGCGACTCGTCAGCGTCCACGGGCCGGTGATGCAGCGGGTCGACCACCGGGGCGCGGGCGACTCGATGACGGCCGGGCTCGCCGCGGGGGTGGCGCGGGGTCTGGGGTGGGCCGACGCGCTGCGGCTCGGGGCAGCCGCCGGCGCGCTCAACGTCACGCGGCACGGCGTCGCCACCGGTGGCCGCTCCGCCATCGACGCCCTGGCCGAGCGGGTCGAGGTGTCCCCCGTCGAGGCCGGCGCGCCATAGGGAGAGGGGTGGTTTGTCCGGGATGCACTCGGGTAGCGGGCTTGGGACGCTCGATCCGAGGAGGTTCCCGTGCAACTCGACTGGCTTCGGCCCCTCACTCGCGTGCAGGGCCCTTACGCCACCGCGACGCTCGACGCGACGCACATCGCCCCGGCGACATCCGACCGTCCGGAAGAGATCTGGGCCAACGGTCGCCGCCACCTCGAACAGCTCGGCGCCGCAGCTGACACCCTCGACGCGATGGAGAAGTCGGCGCTCGAGCCGTCGGGGCGCGGCGGTGAGCTGACCCGCGTCGTCTGTGGCGCCTCCGGCCAGCTCCTCCTCGACCTGACGTTCCCCGGCCGCCCCGTCCGGCAGAAGACGTCGTTCTCGTCGGCGCCGCACCTCATGCCACTCATCCGCGGCCTCGACGCCCACGAGCCGTATGCCGTGGTGCGGGTCGACCGGACGGGTGCGGACCTCGAGATGGTCGGCATCACCGGGACCGTCCTCGAGGACAGTGACGTGACGGGTGACCACGACGTCATCCACAAGGTCTCCGCGGGTGGGATGGGTGAGCGCCGGATCCAGACCCGGGCGGAGGACTCCTGGAAGCACAACGCGGGCGAGGTCGCCCGTGCCGTCGACAGCGTGGTCCGTCGCGGCAAGCCCGCCGTCGTCTTCGTGATGGGCGACGAGCGGGCCATGTCGTTGCTCGGGGACCAGGCCTCACCGGACGTCCGCGAGCGTCTCGTCCCGCTCGCGACCGGTGGCCGGGCCCGGGGGGTCTCCAAGGAGGCCGAGGCCGAGGCGATCCAGGACGAGCTCGCGCGCCGCCGAGCCGGCCGGCAGCAGAAGCTGCGCGACGACTTCGAGGCCGCGCGGGGCACGACCGGCCGCGGTGCCGAGGGCCTCGACGCCGTCGTCGAGGCGGTCCGCAAGGCGCAGGTCGACACCCTGCTCCTGCGCGACGATCCTGCCGCCGACCGGACGCTCTTCGTCGGTGAGGACGCGTCGATGATCGGCCTCACCGAGGCCGACGCCCGGCAGGCCGGTGCGACGGCCCCGACGCCCGACCGGGTCGACGCGGCGCTCGTCTGGTCCCTCGCCGCCACCGGTGGCAGCGTGGGCCTCGTCGACGACGGCGTGCAGCTGCGGGACGGGGTGGCTGCCATCCTCAGATGGGACGATGACTCGACCCGGCACTGACGCGTCCCTGACGCGCTCCGAGCGACAGCCATCGCGCCGGTCTCCCAGCAGAGGCCGAGTGGCACCCCTTAGAGGAGCTCGCGCAGTGCGTGGAGCGCCCTGTACACGTCGTCGTCGCTGACGTAGGACGCGAGCGACGCCCGCACGACCGTGCCCTCGGCCGTCGCTCCCGCCCAGAGATGGACCCCGCGAGCGGCGAGGGCCCGTTTCAAGCCGGCGCCGTCGCTGGTGGCGAGCCGGACCGCCGCCATGGCGGGCGTCTGGGAGTTCCCCGGGATCTGCTCCGCGCCCGGCAGCTTGTGCAGGGCCCGCCGGACCGTCTCCGTGAGCGCGCGCATGCGCTGCCGGGCACCGGCCGCCGCCAGCGTGCGGTGCACCTCACGGACGGCGTCGGTGACGAGGAACGGCGCGATGTCTGTCGTGCCCACCCACGAGAACCGCTCGGGTGCAGTGGGCGCGTGGGCGTGCCAGCTCGTCACGAGGGGTCGCACCCCCGCCCGGTCCCCCGGTGGGATGAACAGCGCACCGGTCCCACGCGGGAAGTGACCCCACTTGTGCAGGGTGGCGGCGTACCAGGCTCCCTGACCGGTGACCCGGCTCGTATCGACGAGCCCCGGACCGTGGGCACCGTCGACGACGAGCGCTGTCGAGGAGCCCGCGAGCGCGGCCGCCGCCTCCTCCACGGGGAGGAGCTCGGCCCAGGGAGAAGTCACGTGGCTCAGCAGGACGGCACGCGTACGGGGGCCGACCGCGTCGAGCACTGCGCTGACGGCGGCCGTCGCGGACAGTCCGGCAACCGGAACCCTGCGGATCCGCACCCCCCGGCCGGCCAACACCTCGAGGGCGAGGCCGGTCGCGTCATACTCGTGGGTCGTCGTGACGACCTCGTCGTCGGGGCCAGGGGCGAGGTGGGCGAGCGCCGTCTGCAGCGCCGTCGTCGCGTTGGCGGTGAAGACCGTCCCGGCAGGGTCCCAGCCGAGCCAGGCGGCAAGGGCGGTCCGGGAGCGCTCCAGGTCCGCGAAGAGCCGGTCCTCGAAGAAGGCGTCGAAGTCCCGCTCGGCGGCCGCCCGTGCCTGGGTGACGGCCTCCTGCACGCGGCGCGGCACGGCACCGAACGAGCCGTGGTTGAGGTGGGCGACGCCCCAGTCGAGGGTGAACTCCGCACGCACGGCACTGACGTCCACGGCTGGTTCCCCCTCTCCGGTCGTCGTCCTCGGCTCCACAAGCTCGCTGGAGCCGGACGGGATCGTAGCGTGCCCTCCCCCGGCCACCGGCCCTCGCCGCTGCGAGCGGGTGCCGGCGCTGGGTGGGTCGCGGCCCTGCCGTCAGCCGCCCTGCGGGAGCAGCACGGTCTCGTGCCGGCGGGCCACCGCGTCCTGGGCCATCCTCACGTCGAGCGTCTCGGCGTCGGCGCCGACGAAGCCGAGGAGCGCGGAGCCACGGCAGGTCTGCCAGGGCAGGCCGAGGAAGTACAGCCCGGGGGCGTCGCTCACCCCGCGGTCGTGCTGGACCTGCCCGTCGACGACGACGCCCGGCACGTCCAGCCAGGAGTAGTCCGGCCGGTACCCGGTGGCCCAGACGACCGCGTCCACGGGCGTGCTCGTGCCGTCCGCGAAGCGCGCGACCCGCTCGCTGAAGCCGGTCAGGCGGGGCCGGAGGTCGATGCCCCGGCGACGCAGCGTGGAGGTCCTCGTGCCGATGACGATGTCGCCGCGGGAGCGCAGGCGGCGCGCGATGCGGCTTTCCGTCGGGACGGTGAAGAATCCGGACCTCGTCAGCCAGAAGAACAGGTCGCGACCGGCGACCCGCTGGGGCAGCTCCAGGGACCGGGAACCCACGGCGACGGTCACAGGAGCGCGTTCGGCGAGCTCTCCCGCGATCTGCAGACCCGAGTTGCCACCGCCGACGACCAGGACGTGGCCGTGCTCTCCCAGCGACTCCGGGTTGCGGTAGTCGGCACTGTGCAGCTGTCGCACCTCCGGGTCCAGCTGCCCAGCGAGGGCGGGGGTGTGCGGGCGCTGGAAGGGTCCGGTCGCCACCACCACCTGCCTGGCGCGCAGCTGACCGGTCGGCGTCGTGAGGACGAAGCCGTCGTCGCTGCGGTGCAACGCCTGGACCGGAGCGTTGACCTCCACGGGCAGCGCGAAGCGTTCGGCATAGCCGGCCAGGTAGTCCGCGACCTCGTCCTTGCTCGGGTGGGTGTCGCGCGGCGCGGGAAAGGGCAGGCCGGGAAGGGAGTCGTACTGAGCGGGGCTGAAGAGCCGCAGCGAGTCCCAGCGGGTGCGCCAGGAGTGCCCGACCTCAGGGCCCGCCTCGAGCAGCAGGAAGTCGGCGTCTCGGCGGGCGAGGTAGTGACCGAGGGCGAGCCCGGCCTGGCCCGCGCCGATCACGATGACGTCGCGGACCTGCTGGTCTGCGGATGGGTGGAGTGACATGGGGGGTCTCCTTTGAAGTGGGTGTGTCGGTTGGGAGAAGATCGGGGCAGTCAGCCGAGGCCGACGGTGAGGAGCACCGCGGCGACGGTGAGGTCGCACGCCATGCAGGTCTCGGCGTACCAGCGGGGCACCACGCGGCCGGCGTGGTGGTGGACCACGTCCCACGCCGCGTGGGCGATCCATCCCGCAGCCAGGACATAGCGCGCCGCAGCCGGGTCCGCCACGACGACGGCGAGCGCGACCGCGCCGAACCCGACGACGCCGATGGTCTGTGCAGTGCGCCAGCGGCGCTCACCGAGCTCGCCGCGGGCAGCGCCCCACACGAGATAGATGACTGCGGCGGCCAGGAGGCACGCGGCGCCGAGCCAGGTGCGAGCGCTCGTCGGTATCGGGGCGACGACGGCCAGGCTGGCGCCGGTGGCGGCGACGCCGAGAGCCGTCGGCCAGCGCCGGGCCAGTCGCTCGAGCAGGCGCGGGCGAGCAGTCGAGGGGGTCACTACGGGCGCGGTGGCCGGGGTGGGTTCCATGGAGGTCTCCTTCGTCCGGATCGGTCTGATCGGACGCTAGGAGGCGGACGGTCCCGGTCACGCCGGGAAAACCGCCGGGTTCGGGCTCGACGTGGGCGTCAGACGTCGAGAGCGAGTGCAGTCAGCTCGGCACGCGATGACACACCGAGCTTGCTGAACACGTTGCGCAGGTGGAAGTCGATGGTGCGCGGGCTCACGAAGAGGCGCGCTGCCGCGTCCCGGTTGGACAGGCCCTGGCGCACGAGGCCGGCGACCTGTCGCTCCTGGGCGGTCAGGTCGGTCGCGGTCGACACGTCCCGGCGCCGGGCCGTCTCCCCGGATGCGCGCAGCTCCTGGGCGGCGCGTTCGGCCCAGGGCCTCGCGCCCAGCTCCTCGAAGAGCGCCAGGGCGGTCCGCAGGTGCTCGCGCGCGTCGACCCGTCGCCGCGCCCGGCGCAGCCACTCACCGAACGCCAGCTCGGTGCGGGCGCGGTCCGGCAGCCGTGGGGAGTCGGCATGGGCGGCGAGGGCGAGCGCGAAATGCGGCTCGGCCTCCGCCCCCTCCGCGAGCAGGGCGTTGCCGTGCTCTACGACGGCGATCGAGGCCGGGGTCCGCACGCCCTCCGCGAACGGGACCAGCTCGTCTAGCCAGGTGCGGACCATGTCGAGACGGCCAGCACGCACCGCGGTGTCGAAGAGGTCCAGGGCCGCCATCCGGCGCACCGACGGCTCACGGAGCTGCTCGAGGCTGAGCAGTGCCGTCGCCGGCTGGGCCGCCGCCCGAAGCCCCGCCGTCCAGTGGGTGAGGTCGACGACGAGGCCGTCGGTGATGCCGATCCGGTGCTGGGCACGGATCTCTGCGACCTCGGTGAGGTGCTGCTCGGCCGTGTCGTCCCCGCGCAGGGCCGCGACGAGTGCCAGCTCAGCTGTCGGGAGTGCGGTCATACCGAGATGCCCGGTGCTGGCGGCGAGCGGCAGGGCTTCGGCGGCGGCCGAGGCGGCCCTCGACCAGGAGCCGGTGGCGACCTGCGTGTGGAAACCGCGGGTGAGGGCGTGCTCGATCATCGTCAGCGCGCCCGCGCGCTGGGCAGCCGTCAGCTGCTCCTCGTGCAGGCGCAGGGCGTGGTCGTCGTCGTCGATCAGCAGCGCGGCAACCGCCAGGTTGGGCTGCAGCACGTGATCGTCGACGGGAGCCGCGTCGGTGAGCTCGAAGGCGCGCCGGAAGGACGCCGAGGCCGCTGCCCACTCTGCGCGGGCGACCGCGACGAACCCCTGGAGCAGCTCGTGGGCCGCATGGGCCTCAAGCGGGGCTGCCGCGTCGGGCGGCGCCACGAGGTCCACGGGCTCGACCTGCCGTGCTGAGCGCGCCCCGAAGGCGGCCAGCGAAGAGGCCAGCATCGCCAGCTGCGTGGCCATGGCCGGATCCACGCCCCGGGCGACCTCGGCGGCCTGGAGGATGAGGTCGTAGCCGTCGTTCAGGGAGCGCGTGTTCCAGGCGATCTGCCCCTGGAGGGTCAGCAGGCGCGTGCGCAGCTGCGGATCAGCCGCATGAGCCGCGGCTGCGGTCGCGAGCGCCGTGGCCCGAGAGGGGTGGGCTCCCAGCCAGGCCGAGGATGCGGCCAGGTAGAGGCGACGGGCGCGTGCGTCTCCCCCGGCGGTGAGCTCGGCGGCTCGTGCCCAGGCGGCCGCGGCGGCCTCGTGACCACCTCGGGAGGCGGCCCGCTCGGCGACGCCGTCCAGCTCGAGGCAGACCTGCTCGTCGGGCCGGTCGACGGCCGCAGCCAGGTGCCAGGCCCGTCGATCGGGGTCGTCATGCAGCGCGTCGGCGAGCGAACGGTGGGCAGCTCGGCGCTCCGCGCTGGTCGCCGCGCCGTAGACGCTGGAGCGCACGAGGGGGTGGTAGAGGTGGATCTCCTCGCCGGCGAGGCTCAGCAGGCCGCTCCGCTCGACCACGTCGAGGGCGTCCTCCCCCGCTACGAGCCGTTCGGCGGCGTCCCGGACGACCGTGACTCGTCCGGTGTCATCGGCAACGGCCACCAGCAGGAGGCGTTGCGCGGGCTGGGGCAGGCGCCGGTAACGGTCCAGGAACGCTCGCTCGACACCGTCGGTCAGTGGCAGGGGCGTGGGCAGCGGAGCCAGACCGGTCAGCTGCTCGCCGGTCAGTGACTGGGACAGCTCGACGAGCGCCAGGGGGTTGCCACCCGTGGCCGCGACCAGCTGGTCACGCACCCCGGGGTCGACCTCGCGCGTACCACCGGCCGCGAGGAGCAGCTCGGCGTCCCGTCCGGAGACGGCACCGAGTGTCACGGAGTGCAGGTCGGGTGCCTCGAACCGGCGGACGTCGCCCTCACGTGCCGCCAGCAGCATCGCGACCCGTTCGGTCTGGAGCCGACGCGCGACGAACAAGAGGGCGGCCGCCGAGGCGTCATCGAGCCACTGGGCGTCGTCGACCACGACCAGCACCGGGGCGCCCTCGGCGGCGTCCGCCAGCAGGCTCAGTGTCCCGAGGAAGGTCAGGAACCGGTCGCCGTCGCCGGACACCTCCCCCAGAGCGGCGCGCAGCGCGGCCTGTTGCGGAGCCGGGAGTGCATCGAGACCGACACGCAGCGGCCACAGCAGTCGCTGCAACGCCGCGAACGCCAACGGCGACTCCGACTCCACACCTGACGTCCGCAGCACAGTGACACCGGCCAGGTCGGCCACCGTCTCGGCAAGCAGGGTCGACTTGCCGGACCCCGCTACGCCCCGGACGACCACGGCGCCACCGTTCCCTGCGCGAGCAGCCTCCAGGAGCCTCGCGATCGCCGCCCGTTCGCGGTCCCGGCCCGTCAGCACGGGCCGATGGTACCGACGGCTGACCCGGGCGGAGCCGAACCCGGCGAAATCACCGGCGTGAGCGTGTCCCTCCTCCGGCCAACCTGACAGTCGTCCGAACCAGCTGAAGGAGAAGCAATGACACCTCACACCAACGAGGGCCCGACGGCCACTCACCACGGCGCCGCCCACACCCCTGTCCCACACCTTGAGGCGGCGGACGGACCACGACGCTCGTGGAGCGTCTTCGGCCTGATGATCGCCGCCCAGTTCATGGTCATCCTCGACGTCTCCGTGGTGAACGTCGCGCTGCCCTCGATCAGCCGCGGTCTGCACCTGTCCGCGGACCAGTACCAGTGGGCCGTGAGCGCCTACGTCCTGCTTTCCGGAGGCCTGCTCCTGCTTGGCGGCCGGATCGCCGACCTGCTCGAGCGCCGCGGCGCCTTCCTGGCTGGCCTGGGCCTGTTCACGGCGGCATCCCTGACCAGCGGCCTTGCCCAGGGCCCGCTCGCCCTGATCCTCTCTCGGGCCGGCCAGGGCGCCGGGGCCGCCCTGCTCACGCCGGCCGCGCTCTCCATCATCATGACGACGTATGCCGGCCGGCAGCGTCAGACCGCCCTGGCCGTCTGGGGCACCGTCGGCAGTCTCGGCATCGCCGCGGGTGTCCTCCTCGGTGGAGCGCTCACTAGCGCTCTCGGCTGGCGAGCGGTGTTCTTCATCAACGTCCCCATCGGGATCGCCGTCGCCGCCGGCACGCTGCGCCTGGTGCCACAGGGCGAGGCGCAACCGCGCGCGATCCGCCGGCTCGACGCCCCGGGAGCGGCGACGTTGGTGGGCGGGCTGCTGCTGCTCGTGTTCGGTATCGAGGCCACCGGCACTGCCGGGTGGGCCGCTCCGCGCACGTGGGTCTGCCTCATCCTGGCGGCGGTCCTGCTCGCCGGCTTCGCGCTGCGTGAGAAGCGTGCGGACAACCCGCTCGTGCCGCCGAGCACGTGGCGCATCCGGTCGCTCGTCTCCGCCTCGGCCGTGATGGCCGGTGTCACCGGCGTCGTGGTCGGCGCGATCTTCCTGACCTCCCTCTACCTGCAGACGGTCGTCGGCTCCTCCGCGCTCGTCGCCGGCCTGCAGTTCCTGCCGCTCGCCGCCGCGATCACCGTGGCCGCCTCGGTCGCGTCCAAGCTCGTCGGGCCGCTCGGCGCCCGCACCCTCATCCTCGGCGGCCTCGTCGTGATGGCCGCAGGCGTCCTGCTGCTCGCATCGAGGGCAGGCGGCACCTCCTACGTCACGGATGTACTTCCCGGGTTCCTGCTCGTCGGCGCGGGCGTCGGACCGATGTTCGTGGCCATCGCGGTCGCCGCGATGAGCGACGTATCCCGAGAGAAGTCCGGGCTCGCCTCCGGCCTCATGATGACCGGCCACGAGATCGGCGCCGCCCTGGGCGTTGCCGCGCTGACCGCCGTGGCCGGGGACCTTGCAACCTCCGCCGGGTTGATCGACGGCTACGCCCGTGCCTTCACCGCGACCGCCGGCGTCCTTGCCGGCCTGTTCCTGCTGACCGTGCTCGCCGTCCCCGCCGCCAAGCCCGGGACGACACACGTACGCGCGCACGGCCACTGACCCCAGTGCCGCAAGGAACTGGCGATTTCCCCGGCGTGATGCACCGCCCTCCCCGGCGACGCTGATCCCACCAAACAGCAACCACCATCTCTCACAAGGAGTTCACATGCTCTCCGGCACCCCCCACACCTTCATCGGCTCCACCACGTTCACCGTCAGCGGCATGACCTGCGGCCACTGCGAGCGAGCGGTCACGGAGGAGATCGGCGCCGTCACCGGCGTCGGATCCGTGATCGTCGACCTGGCCACCGGGGCAGTCACCGTCACCGCCACCGAACCCGTCGACCGCGCCGATGTCGCGGCTGCGGTCGCCGAGGCCGGCTACACCCTGCTCCCCTGACCCTCGCACCCGGCCGCGGCCGACACCTTGCGCCGCCGCCACGCCCACCACCCCACACCATCCCAGCCCTTGAAAGGACAGACCGTCATGACCACCTTGCGCGAGTACGAGATGCGGGCCCGGCAGCAGGAGCTGCTACGGGCGGCCCACAAGGCTCGTCGGCACCGCCGTGACCGGCCGACCCAGACACACCGCCCCCTCTCCCGGCGCCTCCGGCGCACCCGCCCGACGACCTGACCACCCACCCCCGGGGTCGGGCCGCTGCGGAGCCCCCGCCGCGGCCCGACCCGAACTCAAGGAGAGATCATGACTTCCACTCCAACCGCTCCGCCCCGGATGCAGCCGGCGGCCACGTCCAGCACGTCGATCGCGGCCCGCGCCGTCGACGTGGTCAAGACCTACGGGGCCGGCGAGGCCGCCGTCCGCGCCCTCGACTGCGCCACGGTGTCCATCCCCAGGGGTCGGTTCACCGCAGTGATGGGCCCGTCCGGCTCCGGCAAGTCCACCCTGGTCCACGCCCTCGCGGGACTGGACCAGATCGACTCGGGCCGCGTCCTGCTCGGCGAGACCGATCTCAGCACGCTGACCGAGCGCGAGCGCACCATCCTGCGCCGCGAGCGCGTCGGCTTCGTGTTCCAGGCATTCAACCTCCTGCCGGCCTTGACGGCCCGCGAGAACATCGCCCTGCCACTGACGTTGGCCGGGAAGCGCCCCGACCCGGCCTGGGAGGCTGCGCTGGTCGACATGCTGGGCCTCGGCTCACGCCTGGGTCACCGCCCGGCGCAGCTCTCCGGTGGGCAGCAGCAACGGGTTGCCGTGGGTCGCGCGCTCATCGCCCGGCCCGAGCTCGTGTTCGCCGACGAGCCGACCGGAAACCTCGACTCGCGCGCGGGTGCCGCCTTGCTGGCCTTCATGCGGGACGCGACCCGCTCGCTGGCCCAGACGATCGTCATGGTCACCCACGACCCGGTCGCCGCGTCCTACGCCGACCGCGTGGTCTTCCTCGCCGACGGCCGGATCGTCAGCGAGCTGATCGACCCGACGCCCGAGACCGTGCTCGCGAGCATGGCTCGGCTCGACGGCCCAGACGGGGCGTGATGACGATGTGGCACCTGACGCTGTCCAACCTGCTGGCACACCGCTCGCGCCTGGTTCTGACGTGGGTCGCGGTCGTGCTCGGCGTCGCGTTCGTCGCGGGGAGCCTGGTCCTCACCGACACCAGCACCCGAATGCTCGATGCCCAGTTCCGCACCGCGGCTGCCGGGGTGGACCTCACGGTCCGGTCAACGGCGGCCTTCGACGCCGCGATGGGCGTCGAGGTGCAGCGCGACCCGCTGCCGGCCTCCCTCGCCGACCGGGTCGACCACGTGGCCGGCGTCCAGCGGGTGCGGGCGGTCGCCTCGGGCTCCGCCCAGCTGCAGGTCCGCGATCAGCCCGTCGAGCCGAACGGGCCCACGCTGCTCGCCTCCTGGGGCACCGCACCCTTCACCGCCTACTCCCTCCGGCTGGGCCGGGACCCCCGTGGCGCGGACGAGGTCGTCATCGACGCCGCGACCGCCCGGGACCACAACATCGGTCTCGGGGACGCCGTCACCGTGTCCGCCACCGAGAGCCGCAGGCTCCGCGTCGTCGGGCTGGCCGGCATCGGCGACCGGGACGGCCTTCCCAACACGGCCGTCGTCCTCGTCAACCTCCCGACCGCCCAGGCGCTGCTCGGGCTCGGTTCCCGACTCAGCTCCCTCGAGGTCCTCACTGCGGACGACGCCAGCGTCCCCGACGTTCGGGGCCGCCTGGCCGCCGAGCTGGGCCCGAAGTACGCGGTCACCAGCGGCCAGGACGCCGCGGCCGCCAGCGCCGACGCGGCGAAGCGCAGCATCGGCTACCTGCGGATCGTGCTCCTCGCCCTGGCGGCCGCCGGCCTCTTGGTCGGCGCGTTCCTCATCGCCAACACCTTCGGGATCGTGCTCACCCAACGAGCCGGTGAGCTCGCCCTGCTCCGCGCCGCCGGAGCGACGGGCCGCCAGGTGCTCGGCTCGGTGCTCGGCGAGGCCCTCCTCGTCGGCCTCACCGGCGCCGGCGGCGGGACACTTCTCGGCATCGGGGCCGCCTACGGCCTGCGCGGCCTGGCGCAGAGCGCGGGCGTGGCGCTGCCGGGCGGCCCCTTGGCGGTCACCGGTCAGACCGTGGCCATCGCCCTCGGAGCCGGCGCCGGGGTCACGCTGCTGGCCGCACTCGGCCCCGCGCGCCGTGCCGCCCGGGTCGCACCCGTCGAGGCGATGCGCTCCGCCGGCCCGAGGCCGATGAGTGACCGTCGGGGACGCCGCCTCACCGGCTGGGTCCTGCTCGCTGTCGCCGTCGCGCTCCTGCTCGCCGGTGTCGTGGTACGCAGTGTCGCCGTGGTCGGGTCCGGGGCGGCTCTCCTGCTGGCCGGGCTCGGCGCCCTGGGTCCGGTGCTGGTGCCCCGGCTGGCCCATTGGGTCGGCCACCCCCTCGGCAGACTCGGGGTGCCCGCCCAGCTGGCCAGGGAGTCCATCGTCCGCAACCCGAGACGAACGGCTGCCACCACTCTGGCCCTGGCCCTCAGCCTGGCCCTGATCGGTTTCGTGGCGGTGCTGGGCAGCTCGGTCAAGGCGATCAGCGCAGCCGGCACCGAGACGATCACCGCGGACCTGCTCGTGCAGAGCAGCCGCGACGAGATGTTGGGAGGCCTCTCCCCCGAGGTCGCCAGGCGCGTCGCGGGCGTTCCGGAGGTCGCCACGACGTCACGCACCCGTTTCGGGCACTGGCTCGACCGCGGCATGACCAGCGCCCTGACGGCCGTCGACCCCGCAACGCTGCCGAAGGTCGCCAACGTCCGGATGATCTCCGGGACCTTCGCCGCGCTCGATGAGGGCGGTCTCGTGCTGGCAGAGAAGACCGCCAAGGAACGCGGTCTGGCAGTGGGCGACTCCCTCACCATGACCTTCCCTCGTGACGGCGACCAGCGGCTCCGGGTCGTCGGGGTGATGGCCGACGAGTCCGCCCAGGCGCTGTCCACCAACTACGTCATCTCGCTCCGCAGCTACGCGGCTCACTACAACGAGAACGTGGATGCGACGGTGTACGTCTCGCTCGCTGACGGCGTCAACCCGGCCCCTGCCCGAGCGGCGCTGCGGGCCGCGGTGGCGGACTTTCCCAATGCGCAGATCCGCGACCAGGCCGAAGCGGCCGCCGGGCGGGCCGCAGCCATCGAGCAGGTTCTTGGCCTGATCACCCTGCTCCTCGGGTTCGCGGTTCTCATCGCGTTGCTCGGCATCACCAACACGCTGGCGTTGTCGATCGTCGAGCGCACCCGTGAGATCGGCCTGTTGCGAGCGGTGGGGATGACCCGTCGGCAGCTGCGCGGCATGGTCCGTGCCGAGGCGGTCCTCGTTGCCGCCGTGGCCGCCGTCGGTGGCGTCGCCCTCGGGCTCGTCCTCGCCGCCTCGGTGCTCGTCGGCCTCGCCGCGGACACCACAGCGGTGGTGCAGGTGCCTGTCGCTCAGCTCCTCGGGGTGGCCGCCGTGGCCGTCCTCGGGGGCCTGACCGCGGGCCTGCTGCCTGCCCGTCGCGCCGCGCGGCTCGACGTCCTGACCGCGATCGCAACCCAGTAGTGAGGGAGCGCCGGCCCGCGCGCCCGGGCCGGCGCAACCCGGCGGTTCCGCCGGTGTGAGCGACCCCTCCGGGCCGCCACCGTGGTCCTCACCCACCCGAACTCCCCCGAGTCGACCAAGGAGCACGCCATGAGCGCAGCCCACCCGGCAGCCGGTGTCACGACCGTCCACTACCGGATCACCGGCCACGCCTGCGATCGGTGCCGCGGCGCCTTGTTCAGCGAAGTCGGCAAGGTCGACGGGGTCCAGGCCGTCGCCGTCGACCTCACCACCGGGCGTCTGGCCGTCGACGCCACCGTCCCGGTCGATCACAAAGCGATCCGCGCCGCCATCTACGACGCCGGCCACGACCTCCAGCAGTAGCCCCTCCGCTCACCCGTCCAGGAGCACATCATGACCATCACCTCGTCCTCGACCCCCGCGGTCTCCTGCGCCCTCGACATCGGCGGCATGACCTGTGCATCGTGCGTCGGTCGTGTCGAGAAGGCGCTGCGGCGGGTCCCCGGGATCACGTCCGCGGAGGTCAACCTCGCCACGGAGGTCGCTACCGTCAGCTACGACCCCGTTGCGGTCGACGTCTCCCAGCTGATCGACGCCGTCGAGCGGGCCGGCTACACCGGCTCCGTGCGAGCCACCCCGGAGACGTCCGGGCAGGGCCCCTCACCCGAGCGGCCGGGACCTCTCACCGACGCGGCACCGGAAGGGGACTCCCACCTCGCTGACCTGAAACGCAAGTGGCAGGTGGCCCTGACCACCGGGCTCGCCCTGATGGCGGTCATGTACCTTCCGGTGCCGATCGACGCCATGGACTGGCTGATGCCGGCAATCCTCGTGGTCGCCACGGTCGTGCAGTTCTGGGCCGGCCGCCAGTTCTACGCGGCAGCGTGGGCAGCCGCGCGGCACCGGGCCACCAACATGAACACCCTCGTCGCCCTGGGCACCGGGATTGCCTACGGGTACAGCGCGTTCGTCACACTGTGGCCGGGCGCGGCAGAGTCCTGGGGCCTACCGCTGCACGTGTACTTCGAGACCTCCCTGGTGATCATCGCGCTCGTCCTGCTCGGCCGCTGGCTCGAGGCCCGCGCCAAGAAGCGGACCGCCGCGGCGGTCACCGCCCTGCTGGGGCTCGCGCCAGCCACCGCCCGCGTCGTCGTGGACGGCGACGAGCGTGACGTTCCCCTCTCCGAGGTGACGGTCGGTGACGTGGTCCGGGTGCGTCCGGGCGAGAAGGTGCCTCTCGACGGCGTCGTCGTCGAGGGCAGGTCCAGCATCGACGAGTCGATGCTGACCGGTGAGCCGATGCCCGTCGGCAAGGCTCCCGGGGACGTGGTGATCGGGGCGACCCTGAACGGCACGGGATCGCTGCTCGTCCGCGTCACCGCCGTGGGGGCCGACAGCACCCTCGCCCAGATCGTCCGCATGGTCGAGGACGCCCAGGGGTCGAAGGTGCCGATGCAGCGGCTCGCCGACCGGATCTCGGCGATCTTCATTCCCGCCGTCCTCGTGGCGGCCGCACTGACCTTCACGGCCTGGGCCCTGTTCGGACCCGCCGACACCCGCATGACGATGGCCATCAGCACGACGATCGCGGTGTTGATCATCGCGTGCCCCTGCGCCCTCGGCCTCGCCACTCCGACGGCCGTCATGGTCGGCACGGGCAAGGCCGCAGAGCACGGCATCCTCATCGGTAACGGCGAGGCACTGGAACAGGCACAGCGGCTCACCGCCATCGTGCTCGACAAGACCGGCACCATCACCACCGGCCGACCCGCTATGGCCGGCCTCATCCCCGTCGGCGGTTGGGAGCCGGATGAGCTGCTCGCGCTGGTCGCAGCCGCCGAGATCGGCAGCGAGCACCCGGTCGGCACGGCGATCGTGGCCGCGGCACGCGAACGGAACCTCCCAGTGCCGCAACCGGACCGGTTCGTCGCCGTCCCTGGCCACGGCATCGACGCCACCGTGGGGGCCCGCCGCGTCCGCGTCGGCAACCGGGCCTGCATGGCCGCCGCGGACGTTGACATCTCGGCCCTGTCGGCCGCGGCCGAGGAAGCCTCCGGCCAGGGACAGACCCCGGTCTTCGTCGCGGTGGACGGCGAGCCGGCCGGCCTGGTGACCATCGCAGACACGGTGCGACCCGAGTCGGTGGAGGCGGTCCGACAGCTCACCGCGCTCGGGCTGGACGTCTGGATGCTCACCGGGGACACGGAGGCGACCGCCCGCGCGGTCGCCCGCCAGGTCGGCATCGACCACGTGATCGCCGACGTGCTCCCTTCCCAGAAGGCCGAGGCAGTGCAGGCCCTGCAGGCCGCAGGCCAGGTCGTCGCGATGTGCGGTGATGGCATCAACGACGCGCCCGCCCTGGCCCAGGCCGACCTCGGCATCGCCGTCGGGACGGGCACGGACGTCGCCATCGCCGCCTCCGACGTGACGCTCATCAGCGGCGACCTGCGCGGCATCGTCGCCGCCATCGCCCTGTCACGCCGCACGGTCACCACGATCAAGCAGGGGCTGGCGTGGGCGTTCCTCTACAACGCCCTGCTCATCCCGGTCGCGGCCGGAGCCCTGTGGCCCGGCCACGGCATCCTGCTGGACCCCGTCCTCGCCTCGGCCGCGATGGCGATGAGCTCCGTCAGCGTCGTCACGAACGCGCTGCGGCTGCGCTCGTTCCGCAGGCCCTCGAGTACGGGCGAGATCTTGCACCCACCGCTCCGGCGCCGGCTCGGGCAGTACGCCTACCTGGCCGGCGTGGCCGTCACGGCGCTCGCGGTCGGTACCGCGTTCACGTGGGCGAGCCGGACCGAGACCGCCGAGCGGGGCATGAACGGCGTGCTCGCGTGGACGCAGCGTGCGGGGATGCCGATGCGTCCGGCCATGAGCACGATGATGACCGCCGACATCGAGCCGATCGAGGCGTCGGAGGCGGGCGTCGACGTCGCCGTCACCATCCCTGCCACGGCCAGGCCCGGCGTGCCGGTCCCCGTCACTGTCATCCTGACGGACGGCACCGGCGGCAGGGTCACCGACCTCTCCCGGAGCCATGAGGTCTGGATGCACCTCATCGCGACCCGCGCCGATCTTGGCACCTTCGCGCACGTCCACCCCGAGCCCACCGGACGTCCGGGCGAGCTCGCGACGACCATCGTGTTCCCGACCAGTGGTGACTATGTCGTCAACACCGAGTTCCGCCGGCGTGGCGAGATGGGTGACCTGCACGACCGCGCCGTCGTTCACGTCGCCGGCCCCTCCCCCGCCCGGACCGTCCTGAGCGCGAGCACCCGCACCCGCGTCGTGGCCGGGGTGCAGGTCACTCTGGACGGTGAGATCCACGCGGGCGGAACGAGCGACCTGCACTTCCACCTCCGCGACGCTGCAACCGGTGCGCCGATCACGTCGTTGCAGCCTTACCTGGCCGCCGCCGGCCATGTCGTGATCATGCGAGCCGACGGGCAGATCTTCACCCACGCGCACGCCGACGTCCGGGACCAGGACGGCACCCCCGTCTTCGCCCTGCCCGGCCAGCGCTTCGGGCCCGACCTGACGGTGCACGCGGGCTTCCCGACGCCTGGGCTCTACCAGGTCTGGGGCCAGTTCCGACTCGACTCCGGCGAAGTCATCACCGTCCCGTTCACCGTCGACGCGCGGTGCACCCAACCGCTGTGCCCCGCCGCACAGTGACCGTTGCGATCAAAAGGACCAGGAGACCAGCCATGACCCCAGCAACAGCACCGACCCTCGAGGTCGTCGTCCGACGCGCCGCGCCCACCGATGCCGAGAGCGTGATGGAGATGGTCCGCGAGATCGCGGCCCACGAGGGGCAGTCGGAGCACGTGACCGTCACCAGCGCGCGGTGGGCGGACGTGCTCGCCCGACCCGACGTCATCGTCCTCCTCGCGAGCCGGGATGGTCGAGACCTCGGGTACGTGTCGGCGATCCGTCGCCTGCACCTGTGGAGCGACCGGGACGTCATCGCCCTCGACGACCTCTACGTCCGCGAGGAGGCCCGCAACGCGGGGGTCGGGCGGGCCCTCATGGCCACCCTGGCTTCGCGTCATGCCGAACCCGACCGGCTCAAGATCACCTGGGGCGTGGAGCCCGACAACCTGGCCGCGCAACGGTTCTACCAGCGCTTGGGCGCGGGCCTCAGACACAAGGTCGTCGCCGGTTGGGACCCAACCGGCTACGCCGACGTGGTCCGGAGCGGCGCCGCGCAGGGGCACTGATCGGCTGGTCGCGCCTCCCCCGTCCGGAAACGCACGTGGCCCCCACACTGAGTGTGGGGGGGCCGCGTGGCGCTGCGACGCGATTGGTAGCGGGGGCACTGTTTGAACCCTTGAACTTCGGCGTCACGGGGCTCATTCAGCTTTCATCATGCACAATCGCTACCCCCCGTTACCTCCTCCTGGAGCCGCAGCCCGTCGAGTTGCTCGCCCTATCGCCCTATCGCGCGGGTGCGGAAACGGATCGGCGCACCGGTGGGGGTCGTGACTCTGCTGGGCGGCCGCGCGCTGCTGTCGCATCGTCGCGGATCAGGTCGGCGCGCGCCTGAAGGCGGCCAGCTACCACCGCTCGACTCGCTGGCCGGGTCGAAGGCGAGCCTGCGACGCCTCGCCCGTGCCTACCGAACTCCACCGTGGTGTGAGCAGGCTCCCTGCTTGCCGCCCGCACGGGAGAGGGAGCCGTCTGCGCATGTGACCGCGTATCCGCCCGGACCTACGGTGGGCGGAGCCCATGTAAATGCGGGGGATTCGCTCACGGGTGGGAGGTTGGTGCGTAACCCTGCCACTGGACCCGCCGGTCACCATGGCGGCTGTGCCGTGCTCGGGGCCCCCCATTCAAGAAGTTCACCACCTGCATAGGAACGTCTTTAAGCGTTGGGGTCTGGCGTTGGGAACGTCCTCCTGATGCGCTTGTCGGGCTTGGTTTCCCATCGCAGAAGGAGGACGTCCATGTCTCACGGTAGTGGGGTCTCGCGGGGAGATCGGAACCGGAACGCACGGCTGGCTCGGCTGCGCGCGGCGGTGCCGGTCACGAACGCGATCGTCGGGATCGATCTGGCCGATCGCAAGCAGATGCTCGTGGTGTGCGACCACGACTCGCGGGTGCTGGCCCGGCGCACGTTCCGGTGCAAGGCCTGGGACCTGGGGGCCGCGCTGGACTGGGCCGTCGGGCGTGCCAGCGGCAACGGGTTCGCTGGGGTGACGGTCGCGTGCGAGCCGACCGGGCACCGGTGGCGCATCCTGGGCCAGCTGGCGGCCGACCGCGCGATGAGCTTCGTGTGCGTGCAGCCGACGCTCTCCTCGTGGGCACGCAAGAGCGAGGACCTGACGTTCGACAAGACCGACGACAAGGACGCGGTCCTGATCGCCCGGCTGACGGCGCAGCTGCGCTGCTACCTGCCCGAACCGGTCGACGAGACGTGGGGCCGGCTGCGGCACCTGGGTGCCCGCCGGGAACAGCTGCTGGACGAGCATGTGGCGTGCGTGCAGCAGCTGCGCGACCTGCTCGAATGTGTCTGGCCCGCCGTCCTGTCCGCGGCCGCGCACCCGTTCAAGTCCGTCACCTGGGTCGCGGCGCTGACCGTGGTGCTGCGCCGCGACGGTGGCGACCTGTCTCGCACCCGGCGCCTCGGGGCGGCCCGGTTCGAGCGCCGGGTCCACGCCGAAGTGACCCGGCGCGGCAAGGCCCGGCCGTGCCTGCGGATCGTGCGGCAGGTGTTCGCGGCCGCCTCCAGTAGCGCGGGCGTCCTCGAGCACCGGCGCGGCGCGCTGGAACGCGCCGAGTGGGTCCTGGACGACTGTGACACCGCCCGCGCCCAGCAGGCCGAGGTCGAGGCCCGGATGGTGGCCGTGCTGAACGAGCTGGAGCTGACCGACCTGGTCACCACCATCCCCGGCCTATCCGCGGTCGGCGCCGCGGCGATCCTGGCCCAGACCGGAGACCTGTCCCGGTTCACCTCCGCCCGTGCCGTGGTCAAGCACGCCGGCCTCGCCCCCCGCGAGCGGATGTCCGGCACGTTCACCGGCAAGGCCCGGCTCACCGGCGCGGGTCGTCCGCCGCTGCGCACCGCGGCCTGGCGGGCGGTATGGGGATGCCTGCAAACGAACAAGGTCTACGCCGCCCGCTACCGGCACCTGACCACCCGGGAGAAGAACAAACTCAAGCCGACCCAGGCACAGACCATCATCGCCGCCGCGATCCTGCGTCAGCTGCACGCCGTCGTCGTGCACCGCCAAGCCTGGGACGCGGCCCTGGCCACCGGGCACACCACGAGCCAGGGGCCGCTCATGGTTGCCTGACACCGCTCCTCGCGCGAGGCATGCGCGCGTCACCAGCAGGGCCGGGGCGAGCCTTCCGCGGCATTGAGAACCACCACCGGTATCTCGTCGCTCATCACGGGCCGCCCCGGCCCGTCGTCACCAAACCCGATCACACGCTGTCGAGCCACCAAGCTCCATTACCGCTATGCAGGGACGACGACGGGCCACCGGCACCCCGGTCCCCTTGACGTACAACGCCTCACGCTGATGAGCGGGTGACTTCTGTTCAACCCAACTCAGGAGAGGCTGCGCCTCCGTGGTGGACTACTCGTCCGGCCTGGATGACCGTCCGTTCCGCGCACGGCGACCACAGGCACTCGCCGTCCTCGAACGGGTTGCCTTGTAGGACCAGCAGATCCGCGACACCACCTGCCATGACCCGGCCGAGGTCGGGCCGGCCGATGAGGCGTGCGTTGCGGGAGGTGGCCGAGCGCAGCAGTTCGAGCATTCCGGTCACCTCCGCCTGCAGCCGCAGCCCGTTGAGCTGCTCTGCCTCCAGCACACCCATCAGGTCGGTGCCGAACCCGATCGGCACGCCTGCCGCGGCCGCGATCTCGATCGCCTCGCGCCCGGCCTCGAGCACCTCCTGGTTCTTCTCCCGGGAAACCTTGGCCATCCCCAGCTCCTCGCCACGCCGGTTCATCGCCTCGTAGCAGGCGAGCGTCGGCACCAGGAACGCGTCATGCTCGACCATCGCTGCGGCCGACGACGCGTCCAGCAGGTTGCCGTGCTCGATCGAGCGCACCCCGTTGCGGACGGAGTGCATGATCGCCTCGGGCGAGTACGCGTGTGCCGCGACGTAGCTGCCGCGACGGGTCGCCTCGTCGGTGACCGCGCGGATCTCCTCCGCTGAGTACTGCGGGATCCGGATGGGGTCGGTCAGCGAGATCACGCCTCCGGAGGCCATGATCTTGATCGCGTGGGCACCCTGCCGGAACCGCTCGCGGACCGCGACCCTCAGGGGGTCGATGCCGTCGACGACCTCGACGTTGCGTCCGTCGCAGGGACAGCTGTGCCAGTGCTGGGGACGGCCGTCTCCGTGCCCACCGGTCTGGCTCAGTGCGGCGCCCGTGAACAGGTAGCGCGGTGAGGTGAGCCAGCCCTCACGGATCGCGCGGGCGATGCCGGCGTCTCCGCCGGCGACGTCGCGGATCGTTGTGAAGCCTCGCCGCAGGGCGCTGCGCAGCCTGGTGCCGGCTACGAGTGCGACGTAGCTGAGGTGGTTGGCCTCCGTGTCGAGCATGTCGAGGCTGATGCCGTAGGGGTGGCAGTGAGCGTCGATGAGTCCGGGAAGAACCATGCCGCCGTGGGCGTCGACGATCTTGTCAGTTGGCCTGGCCGCAGCGCCGATGCTCTCGATGTGGCCGTCCCGGATGACGACCGGCCCGTCGAGCAGCTCGGCGGACTCGCCGTCGAAGATTCCCGCGTTGATGATGGCGAGTCCACGAGAGTCGGCGCTCATTCCTCGGACCCGGCCAGGTGGACGCGGATGCAGGCGGCGCGGTGGCTGGGCCCGACGGGTTCTAGCGGTGGCCGGGACGAGGCGCATGCCTCGACGGCACGCCAACACCGGGTGCGGAAGGTGCACCCGGTCGGCGGGTTCGCGGGGCTCGGTACCTCGCCGGCCAGGACGATGCGGCGCGATTCGTCCCGGCGGCTGGGGTCGGCGACCGGGGCGGAGGACAGTAACGCCTGCGTGTAGGGGTGCTTCGGGTTCTCGTAGACCGCCTCGGTCGGTCCCTGCTCGACGACGCGTCCGAGGTACATGACGGCGACGCGGTCGGCGATGCTGCGGACCACGGCGAGGTCGTGCGAGATGAAGACGTATGAGAGCCCGAGCCGTTCGCGTAGGTCGCGGAACAGTTCGAGGATCTGGCCCTGGACCGAGACGTCGAGGGCGGAGAGCGGCTCGTCGCAGACAAGCACTTCGGGCTCGACGGCGAGGGCGCGGGCGATGCAGATTCGTTGGCGCTGCCCGCCGGAGAACTCGTGGGGGTAGCGGTGGCGGTGGGACGCGTTCAGCCCGACCATCTCGAGGAGCTCGACGACCCGCTCGGTGCGGTGTGAAGTTGGCACGAGGTCGCTGTGGATCTGGAGCGGTTCCCGCAGGATCGCATCGACCGTCATCCGGGGGTTGAGGGCCGAGTAGGGGTCTTGCAGCACGATCTGGATCCGTCGACGGAGCCGCCGGTCTGCCTTGGAGCCGGTTCCCCATTGGGCGTGGCCGACCGAGATGATGCCGCTCGTGAGGGGCTCGAGGTTGGTCAGGAGCGAGGCGAGGGTGCTCTTTCCGCAGCCGGACTCGCCGACGAGGGCGAGGCACTCCCCCGTTCGCAGCTCGATGTCGACGCCGTCGACGGCCTTGATGGCGAGTCTGCGGCCGCGGATGCCCGGTTCGCGGGCGGGGTAGTGCTTGACGAGGCCGGTGCCCTTCACGAGCACGTCAGTTGGCGTCGACATGAAGCAGCTCCTCCACTCTGAGGCAGGCGGCCTGCCGGTCGGGGGTCTGGTGCTCGAGCACTGGACGGGTGTTTCGACACTCGGGCACCACGACCGGGCAGCGTGGGGCGAAGAGGCAGCCGGCCGGTCGGTGGGCAGGGTCGGGCAGCCCGCCGGGGATGGGCGTACGGGCACCGGCCTGGTCGATGCGAGGTACTGAGGCGAGCAGGGCCCGCGTGTAGGGGTGGTTCGGCGAGGTGAGCACGTCCTCGGCGGGTCCGCTCTCCATGACTGAGCCGGCGTACATGACGACGATGTGGTCGGCGATCTCGGCTGCGACACCAACGTCATGGGTGATGAATAGCAGGCCGGTGCCGGCGTCCGTCAGTCGCCGGAACAGCTGGAGGATCCCGGACTGGACGGTGACGTCGAGCGCGGTGGTCGGCTCGTCGGCGATGAGCAGTTGGGGGTCGAGGGCGAGCGCCATGGCGATGACGATGCGCTGGCGCATGCCACCGGAGATCTGGTGCGGGTAATCCCTGGCTCGTCTCTCTGGGTCGGGGATCGCAACGTCGCGCATGAGTTCAACCGCTCGGGCCCAGGCTTGGTGGCGGCCGAGCCCACGGTGGACGCGGAACATCTCTGCGATCTGAGCTCCCACTCGCTGGACGGGGTTGAGCGCGCTGAGTGAGTCCTGGAAGACCATTGCCATCTGCTCGCCCCGGGCGCGCCGCATCGCGGCGTTGTTGCCGAGCAGGCTGAGCCCGGAGAGGCGGATCGTCCCTGAGGTGATGTGGGCGGTCGGTTCGAGCAGGCCCATGGCGGCCTTGGCCGTGACGCTCTTGCCCGAGCCGGACTCGCCGAGTACGACGACGCATTCGCCGGGGTTCACGCTGAGGGTGAGGCCGTCGACCGCGGGGACGCGTCTGCCGCCGCGGGCACGGAACTCGACTGCAAGGTCGTCGATCTCGAGAAGGGCGGGCGCTGTGGTGGGCCCCTGGGGTGCTGTGGTCATGGCGTCACCGGCTCTTGGGGTCGAGGATGTCGCGCACCGCGTCGCCGACCAGCACGAAGCTGAGGACTGTGACGCAGAGGAACAGGGAGGGGTAGATCAGCAGGTTGGGGTTGCTGTTGAAGTAGTTCTGTGCGGTGTTCAGCTGCACCCCCCAGGAGATCGAGGGGGCTTTCAGGCCCACGCCGAGATAGGTCAGGCTCGCCTCGCCTGCGATGATCCCGCCGACGGTGAGGCTGGCGAGGACGAGGACGGGGGCGAATGCGTTCGGGAGGATGTGGCGGAACATGATTCGCACGTTGGAGGCGCCGAGGGCGCGGGCGGCCTTGATGTAGTCGAGGTTCTTTGTCGCGATGACTGTTGAGCGCATGAGGCGGGTCATGGTCGGCCAGGAGAAGGCGGCGAGGGTTGCGGAGACGGCCCAGATGCCGTGGGAGCCGAGCGCGGTGAGGATGACGATAGCGGCGACCATGAAGGGGAAGCCGTAGAAGACGTCGATGACTCGGCCGAGGGCGAGGTCGACGATGCCGCCGTAGTAGCCGGCGACCAGGCCCAGGGCGATGGCGATGGCGGTTGATGAGGCGGTGACGACGATGGCGATGGTGATCGAGGGCCGGGCGCCGTGGACGACCTGGGTGTAGAGGTCGCACCCTTGGATGTCGAAGCCGAACGGGTGGCCGGGCGCGTTCTGGATGCCGCTGCGGTTGAGGTCGCAGTCGTAGGGGTCGCCGTGACCGAACAGCCCCGCGATCGGTCCTGGGAAGGCGGCCATGAGGATGAGGGCCAGGACCAGGAAGCCGGGTATGGCGAAGCGCGGGCGGGTGATGAGGTCGCGCAGCATCTGCCGGGTCGGGGACGTGGAGCGATCGTCAGGGCCCGCACTTGTCTCGGGTGCCATTTCGGCGGCGATGACGGCGGCTGGTTCAGTCATAGCGGATCCTCGGGTCGAGCACGGCGTAGATGACGTCGACGAGCAGGTTGGCGGCGAGGAAGATCAGCACGAGCAGGGTGGAGATGCCGACGACGACGGGGCCGTTCTGTGCCTTGATGCCCTCGAAGATCTGGAAGCCGAGGCCGGGGATATTGAAGATCCCCTCGATGATGACCGCGCCGCCGAGAAGGCCTCCGAGGTCGATCGCGAGGTAGGTGACAACCGGGATCAGGGAGTTGCGCAGCGCGTGGTTGACGATGATCCGCCGGCGTGGGAGACCCTTGGCGACCGCCGTGCGGATGAAGTCGGCGGAGAGCGTTTCGACGAGGCTGGTGCGCATGAGGCGCGCCGTGGTGGCGAGGCCGAGGATGCCCAGGACGATCGCGGGCAGCAGGTAGGAGGTGGGCCATCCGTCGTCGATCCCGGCGACCGGGAACCATCCGAGGTTGATTCCGAAGAGGATCTGGGTCGTGTAGCCGATCACGAAGATCGGCACCGCGAACGCGAGGATCGTCGCGCCGAGGACGAGGTAGTCGACCGGCTTGCCCTTGCGCAGCCCGGCCCAGATGCCGATGGGGATGCCGACGACGATCTCGATGAGGAAGGCGGTGACGCCGAGCTTGGCTGTGGCGGGCCAGCTCTCGGCGATGATTGTGGAGACGGACCGGCCGTTGAAGTCCTCCCCGAGGTCACCGCGGAGGAGGCCACTCATGTACTTGAGGTACTGGATCGGGAGGCTGTCGTCGAGGTGGTACCTGGCGCGAAGGGCTTGCTCGACCGAGGGTGACAGGACGTGTTGACCACCGGCGAGAGCCTTGATCGGATCGCCCGGCAGCGCGAAGACGACGAGGAAGATGAGGAACGTGGCTCCGAGGGCGACCGGGATCGCCAGTAGGACACGTCTGAGGATGTATCGGCTCACACCGGCTCCCTGAAGGGGTGGGACGGGGCTGGGGGGGCGGCCCCGTCCCACCGGTCTGGGTCCCGCCCGGGCTGTAACCGGGCAGGAACTATGCGGTTACTTCTTGATGACGGAGACCTGGCCCAGGTCGCCGAGGCCGTTGACGCCGACGGGGACGTTCGTCACGTTCTTGGTCCAGGCCGCCGTGAAGCGCCCGTAGTAGAGCGGTGCGATGGGCATGTCCTGCCAGGCGAGCTTTTCCGCCTCTGCATAGAGCGGCAGGCCCTGCTCGATGGGCGAGCCGTCGGCCTGGTTGATGAGCTTTTCGAACTCGGTGTTGGTGTAGCCGGTGTCGTTGGCGATGCCGTCCTTGGTCAGCAAGGGCTGCAGGAAGTTGCCGACGTGCGGGAAGTAGGCGCCCCAGTAGTAGAGGAACGGGCCGTCGACCTTCTTGCCCTTGACCTTCTCGTCGAGCTGGGCGTAGGGCGGAGTCTCAAAGGAGATGTCCTGGATGCCGAGGTTGGTGCGAAGCTGGTTCGCGACGGCCTGCAGGATCTGGTCGTTCGTCTCGTACTGGGTCGCGTAGAGCTTGACTGGTCCGTTCCAGCCGCCTGCCTCGTCGAGCAGCTGCTTGGCCTTGGCCGCGTCGTAGGCGCAAGCGGTGCAGGCGTTGTCGGTGGCGCCGACGGCCGAGCTGGGCGCGATGCTGCGGGCCGGCTCGCCGGAGCCCTTGAGGATGGACTTCGTCAGAGCGTCCCGGTCGATGGCCATGGAGAAGGCCTGGCGCACGCGGACGTCGTCGAACCGCTTGTCCCATGAGGGGAAGGCGAAGTAGTTGAGGTTGGGGATCGTCGCGACGGCGGTGCGGCCCTTGAGTCGCGTCTCCGCGTCCCCCAGCCGGTCGGCCGGAACGGGGTAGACGACGTCGGTGTTGCCGGCGAGCAGGTCGTTGTACGCCGTGCTGTAGGACGTGTACGGCTTGAAGATGATCGAGTCGGCCTTGCCCGTGTTTCCCTGGTAGGACTTGTTTCGCACCAGGGTGATCGGCTTGTTCGGCTCGTGCTTGCCCTCGATCTGGTAGGGGCCGTTGCCGATCGGGGCCGAGTCGAACGCCTTCGGGTCGTCGAACGCGGCCTTTGGCAGCGGCGCGAACGCGTAGCTCGCGATGACGTAGGGGAACAGCCCGAACGGCTTCGTGAGCGTCACCTCGATGGTGTGCTCGTCGACGATCTTGACGCCCGAGAGGGACTTGGACTTCGGTTCGCCCTCCGCCGGGTTGAGGTCGGAATAGCCCTGGAACAGCGCGAAGTTCGAGTTCTGAGCCCAGGCGTTCGATCCCAGAGCCGTGGCGTTCCATGCGGAGACGAAGCTCTGAGCGGTGACCGGCTCGCCGTTGGAGAACGTCTGCCCCTGCTTGAGCTTGATCGTCCAGACCTTCTGGTCGCTCGAGGTGACGGACTCGGCGGCGCCCGGCTTGGTCTCGCCGGACTGGGCGTCGATCGTCAGCGGGCCGACGAACATAAGGGACTCGAGGTAGAACGACCAGGAGTTGCCGGGGGTGAGGTGGTCGGGTTCGCTGCTGGCGACGGAGAAGGAGCCCCCGGACGCCGCCGTGCTGGTGCTCCCGGGCGAGGCGGTATTGGTGCCACCGGCACCGCCGCCACAGGAGGCAAGCAGTAACGCCGCCGCCGTGGCGCCGATGGCCAGGCGCAGGCCGGGCTTGGTCATACGAGTCATGCTGGGTCCTTGTCAGTGCGTGTGAAGTGCTGCTGTGGTCGCTTCGGGCGTGCTCGGCGGCACGGGCAGTCCGAGTGCCTCGGCGGCGAACGCGAGGACTGCCGCGCGCTCGTCGATCTGCTCGGCCAGGGTGCGGCCGGCCGCGTGTCCGGCGTTGTGCGCCACACGCATGAGGACTGGTCCCTCGCCGCATTGTGCGTCGGCGAGGGCGGCGAAGAATCGGTAGGAGTGAGGGCCGGGCGGGACACGGTCGTCGCGGTCTGCGGTGAGCACCAGCGTGGGCGGGTAGCCGCGCCCGGTGATGCGATGCAGCGGCGAGTACGCCTCGAGCGCGGCGCGCTCCTCCGGCACGTCGACGCTGCCGAACTCGCGAACCCAGCCGTGTCCCGCAGTGAAGAGGTGGAAGCGCAGCATGTCGAACACGCCCACCTCCGGCACTGCCGCACCGAGCAGGTCGGGCCGTTGCGTCAGGACAGTGCCGACCATGAGCCCACCGTTGGACATGCCGTTGAGTGCCACCGAGGCGGGGCCGCTCCAGCCCTGCTCCTCGAACCAGGCGGCGCAGGCGATGAGGTCGTCGATGCCGCGCTGCTTGTCGGTCTTGGTCGCGGCCAGGTGCCACTCCTCGCCGAACTCCCCGCCACCGCGGATGCCGGCATAGGCCAGCACCCCGCCTGCTTCCAGCCACGGCCGGTGCCATGGTGCGTATCCGGTGACGAGGAACGGGACCGAGTAGCCGCCGTAGACCGAGAGCAGAACCTTCGCGGTGCCTCGCGGGGCAGGTCCGGCCGGGCGGATGATCCTCATGGGGACCTGTGTGCCGTCGGCACTCGTCGCGAACACCGTCTCCACCACAGCGTCGCCCGACCCAGGCACGGGGGTCTCGTGGACCACCTCGCTGCTGCCGTCTGCGAGGTCGTGCTGGATGATCTCGACACCCGGCCGGGAGTCGCAACGCTCGACGTACAGGTAGAGGATCGGCTGCCCTTCAACCGCGGCGATGTCGTGGACGACCGCCTGGTCGGTGTGCAGGACGAGGCGGGTAGCGCCGCCGACCAGCGACGTCGCCTCGACGCGGCTGCCCGCCACCCCATGACGGACGGTCACCACATCATCGCCAGCAAGCTCAGCGCCATACCGGTCAATCGCCGTCGTCTCCTCGGGGACGACGAGACGCTCGGTGCCGTCCCGGCGGTCAATGGCGACGACCTGCCCATTGGGGCTGTGGCGGAAGTCCAGGCAGACCAGCTCCTCGCCGATCATCCCGAGGAAGTGGATCGGGCCAAGACCGTCGACGACGGTCTGCCATGGGCCCTTGAGGCCGACGGGGCGCACGTGCAGGCGAGCCGGGACGATGCCGACCTGCTCCTCGACAATGAGCCAGCGCCCGTCCACCGAGGTGTGGGGCAGCGCCCAGATCGCGTCTGTCGGCTCGAAGATCACCTCGTCCTCGGTCTGGGCACTGCCGAACCGGTGCAGCTTGATCCGGGGCTCGGAGTTCACGGCCAGGAGGTCCTCGCCAGCCGCAGGATCTGCCAGGGCGAGGTAGGCGATTGCGTCGGCGCCCAGCCAGGCGAACTGGGCCCATTTGATCCCGGTGAGCACGTCGGGCAGGTCCGCGCCGGTGCGCGTGTCGCGGAAGCGGATCGTGACCCAGTCGGCCCCGGCGCGCGCGGTGCCCCAGGCGAGGAGGGACCCGTCGGGCGAGAGGGAAGCGGCGGCGACGGCTGACAGCCCGTCCTCGTCGATGTCGGTGGCCTCGACGATGCACCGCTCACCGTTGGCGTCGCTGATCCAGAGCGACGGGCGCTGCTCGCCGGCGGCCTGCCGATAGTCGACCCGGACGCCACCGCGGCTCTCCGGCAGCCATCGCTTGTCCACGGACAGGATCCGGCGGAGCCGGGAGCGGGTCGGCTCATAGCTCGGCACTGCGTCGAGGTAGGCGCGGCAGGTGGCGTCGTGACGGTCAGCCCACTCCTGGACCTCGGGCGCGCCCTGGTGCTCGAGCCAGTCGTAACGCCCGAGCCCGTCGTCGATGCCCCGGACGGGCGGCTGGGTTGCCGTTTCGGCCATGATGTCTCCCTCGCTGGATCGGCTCGCGGTCAGTCTTGTCATCTCAGTGATTTCAGTCAATAGTGAAACGAGCACTTTTTCCGTAGGCTTCCGCCACTGCACTCGACGAGGGAAGGTCCACGAACCCATGACCGCGATGCGAGACGACAAAGCGGTACTCGACTTCACCGAAGAGCTGGGGCTGCTTGTCGAGAGCGAGGGCTGGATGCCGCGGATCGCCGGGCGCGCCCTTGGGTGGCTCCTGCTCGCCCCGGAGCCGCAGTCCCAGGCGGACCTGTGCGAGGCACTCCAGGCCAGCGGCGGGGCCGTCTCAGCCGCGACCCGGCTGCTCATCTCAAAAGGCTTGGTGCAGAAGGTCACCCGCCCTGGAGACCGCCGCACGTACATGAAGGTCCCTCCCAGCGCCTGGAGGGTCATGGAGGAAGACGGGCTCCAAACCGTCCGACGGTACCGGCGCGTTGCCGAGAAGGCCCGGGCCGCGTTACCGAAGGGGAACGAGATGGGCGAGACGAACCTCACCCGGATGAGCGACTACTTCGGCATCGTCGAGGAGCGGATGCAGGCCGTCCTCAAGCGGCTCGACGCGATCGAATAGCCAGCCCTCGGCAACGCTCCGCTCCCCACGCATCGTCGAGATATTCAGCACGAGCTTGCGGGGCGCGCTCCTACCTGCCTCGGTACAGATGGGCTGCGCTGTGAAGGCCCTCTTCCACCGCCACCCGCACGAGTCCGGCGCGGCTTGATTGTCCCAGCTTGAGCAGCAGGGCTTCGAGATGCGCCTTGACCGTGCGGAGTGAGAGGTGCAGCTCCTCGGCGATCTCGTTGTTCGTCATTCCTTGAGTGACGAGGGTCAAGACCTCAAGTTCCCGCGCTGTGAGGCCGCCGGTTGGCTCACGACGGCTCAGGTGGACGACGACGCTGCCCAACCCTGATCCTGCCCCCCGGGCGACGGCACGCAGCCGCCACCACCCGTTGGCGCTGTCCTTCTGGAAGGTGCTGACCCGGCGTCGCCGGGATACCCGCACATGCCGTGCGAGCGACAGCACCGCCTCGAGCGGCAGCTCACAGTTCGCCGGCTGGCCCTGATGCCAGGTGAGCCGACCATGCGGATCCACCTCGAGAACCAGATCGTCCGGCCCGCACTCATCAGCGACTTCCGGTACGGGGGCCGCGAGCAGGCCGGCCAGGTCGGAGGCGAGGAGGGTCAGCCCCAAACGCGTGGTTTCATCCATCGGATCGCGGGACGTGGACGACATCGCCAGCATGCCGGTGCTGCCCTGCCAAGGGGTTTCCACCACCAGGGTGACCCCTTCATTGAAACCTTGCGGGCCCAGGTGCTCCACGAAGGTACGGGTCTGCCGGAAGTCAAATGGCGTGTCGCACACTCGGGCGGCGACCATGGCGTCCCGTGCGAAGGCGAACCCGGGACAGGCCGCCACGTAGTCGCTGGCCAAGTACTGCACAACGGGCGCAGGGTAGTCAGTGTTCGCGACGATCCGGTGACGGGATGGGTCCGCCGGGTCACTGACGGTCAAGAGTGCGGCATCGAACCGAAGACCCGTGCTGAGGTGGCGCACGGCAGACTCGCGGCTCTCGTCGCCGCGCGCGGCGGCCTGGAGCACCTTCGCCGTCTGCCGCCACCAGTCGAGCCGCCCACCGAGGTTCCAGGGGCCGGCCAAGAGGGGTAGCGATCCACGGTGATCGCCAGTCACGGAAGGCACTGTGACAGCCGTCACGAGCCGAGCGCAAGACCCATCTCGTGCCCACAGTCGGGTGCCCGGAGGCGAGCGCCGGCAGATCGGTCAGATGACCGATGCCGACGATGGGCGCGGGGAGGCACAGTGACGCATCCCCGACACAAAGGAGTGGTCATGGAGCACGCGATCCACTTGCAGACGGTTGACGAGTTGCATGCAGCGATGGCGGACAGCCACTTGACGAGCGTGGATCTCGTCGAGGCCTCCCTGGCTCAAATCGACCGGCACAACGAGAAGATCAATGCCGTCGTGGCATTGCGGACCGAGGCGGCACGCGAGGAAGCCCGCGCGGCCGACCGTGTGCCACCGGAGCAGCGAGGGCCCCTTCACGGGCTGCCGATCCTCATCAAGGACCTGAACGAGCTCACCGATCTGCCGACCACCTTCGGATCTCGCGCGTTCGCCGGCGTGACGGCACCATTCGAGGCGACGGTCGTCACGCGGCTGCGTCGCGCTGGCGCCATCGTGGTCGGCAAGACCAACACTCCCGAGTTCGGGCTGCGACCGACGACGGAGAACGCGCTCTTCGGCCCGACCCGCAACCCCTTCGACCTGTCGCGTCATGCAGGAGGCTCGTCCGGCGGCGCAGCCGCCGCGCTGGCATCCGGCATGGTGCCGATCGCGCTCGGTGGCGATGGAGGCGGTTCATGCCGCATCCCGGCCTCCTGCTGCGGCGTGGTCGGCTTCAAGCCCTCTCGGGGCTTGGTTCCATGGGAGCCCGTGGCGCAGGAGTACTGGGGCGGACTGGCGACCAACGGCCCCCTCGCCCGGAGCGTCGCGGACGCCACAACGATGCTGGACGTGATGGCTGGCCCTGTCCTCGGCGAGCCCTATGGCGTGTCGACCCCGCGAGTCTCCGCCGCTCGCCGTGACGAGCCGCTACGCATCGGCTGGAGCATCCGGCCACCACACGGCGAGGTCGATGTGGAGGTCGCTGCCGCCGTCCGGGGGGCAGCAGCAGCCCTCGCCGAGCTGGGCCACGACGTCGCGGAGTTCGACCTGGACCTGACGGGCCTGCAGGACCCCTGGCTGGTCGTCGTCGAAGCGAGCACGGCGATGACCGTCGAGCGGTCGGTCGGCGACACCGGGCTCGCCGCGCTCGAGGCGAACACGCTGGCACTGGCCCTGCGGGGCAAGCAGCGCTCCGCTGCTGACTACGCCTGGGCGATCCATTCGATGCGCAACCGAAGCGGCGAGATCATGGCCGCCCTCGATCGGTTCGACGTTGTTCTCACGCCCACGCTGACCCATACGGCACCGCTCGTGGACGACGACCTGGACCAGCAGACGCACGAGGAAAGATGGCGCGCCTACCTCGACTGGCTCGCGTTCACCTACCCCATCAACTGCACCGGACAGCCGGCCATCTCGCTCCCCGGCGGGCGCAGCGCGGAAGGCCTGCCCATCGGCGTGCAGCTCATCGGCCGGATGGGCGATGACCGCGGAGTCCTGGCCGTCGCCGCACAGCTTGAGGGCGCCCAGCCGTGGCGCGACACCTACAACGAATACGGAGAGTGATCATGCGAACCGGATGGCTCTGGCACGAGATCTACGCCTGGCATGACACCGGCAACGCCGCCGGGTACCTCAGCGGTCCCGGGCTGCAACCGTTCCGACACTTCGAGTCCCCTGAGTCCAAGGCGCGACTCGCGTCGCTCGTCGAGGTGTCGGGGATGCTCGAGCACCTGACCCGCGTCACGGCCACCCCCGCCTCCGAACAGGACCTGCTCCGGGTCCACACGGACGAGCACGTCGAAAGCATGCGCCGCCAGAGCGAGGATCCACGCGGCGGCGACATGGGCGACGGCCTCTCGCCGTTCGCCCAAGGCGGGTACGACATCGCCCGGTGGGCCGCCGGCGGCACGATCAGCGCCATCAAGGCCGTCGTCACCGGCGAAGTGGACAACGCCTACGCGCTCGTGCGGCCCCCGGGACACCACGCACGACCCGACACCGGCATGGGGTTCTGCATGTTCGCGAACATCGCCATCGGCATCGAGTACGCACGCCAGAACCTCGGCGTCGGGCGCGTGGCGGTCGTCGACTGGGACGTGCACCACGGCAACGGCACCGAGGCCTGCTTCGAGAACGACCCAGAGGTCCTGACGATCTCACTGCACCAGAACGGCAACTTCCCCGCAGACACCGGCAAGGTCGAACACCGCGGCACCGGGGACGGCTTCGGCGCCGCGATCAACATCCCCCTGCCCGCCGGCTCTGGCGACGGCGCCTACCAGTACGCCCTCGAGCACGTCGTCGCGCCGGCCCTTCGACGGTTCGCCCCGGACCTGATCATCGTCGCCTGCGGCTTCGACTCCTCCAACGCCGACCCGCTCGGCAAGATGCTCCTGACCTCCACCTCGTACTCGGCAATGACGAACACGATGATGGAACTGGCAGAGGAACTGTGCGAGGGCAAGCTCGTCATCAGCCATGAAGGCGGCTACTCCCCCGTCTACGTGCCTTTCTGCGGTCTAGCGGTCCTCGAGACGCTCAGCGGTCAACGCTCCGGGATCAACGACCCGTATGCCGCCACTTGGGATGCGCTTCCAGACCAGGCACTCGCCCCCGCCCAGAAGGCACTAGTGGACCGTGTCGCAACACTCGTCGACGAGGTCCCCTCCCCCGCCACCTCAACTCTGTCCACCGGTGCCTAGGAGAGTCATGTCCACTTCAGCAACTCCGCTATCACCACTCAAGACAAGAGGGATCTACGCGGCCACCGTGTGGGTCAACCTCGCAATCATGCTCTTCCCACCGATCCACCTGCTCATGGCCGGCGGGAGCATGAACCTCGCCCTGGTCTACTTCATCGGCTCACCGCTGGTCCTGATCGCCAGCATGCTGCTGCTCACCAGACTCGACCCCAACTACCGCCGCGCAGAGGAGGCCTGACACATGGACATGCTCATCGGATACGGCACCGTCGCCGTCTTCTTCATCATCGTCGTGTTCGTCCTCGAGCGGACGCACCGCGGGACGAACGACTTCACCGGTTACGCAGTGGCCGGCCGTTCCTTCGGGTCCTGGTTCCAGACCATGGCCTTCCTGAACACGTGGCTCCCCGGCACGGTGTTCATCTCGTTCGCCGGTCTCGCCGCAGGGTCCGGAGTCATCGGCTTCTACATGATCTCCTACTCACTGCTGGCGATCTTCTTCATGTTCTTCATGGCGGAGAAGGTCCACGCCTGGGGTCAGCACTTCGACCTTCGCACCCAAGCCGACTTCGTCGGGATGCGCTACAACTCCACGCCCGTACGGGTCGTCTCAGCCCTGATCGGAGTGGTCTCGGTCTTCCCGTGGCTCGTGCTGGGCTTCCAGTCACTCGGCCTCGTCTTCTCCTACCTCTCGTTCGGCGCCGTCTCGAACGTGGCCGCGATCTTCGTCGGCATCGCCGTTCTCGGCCTGCGCCAGGTCTGGACCGTCCGGATGGGCATGCGCGGCATCGTCATCAGCGACATGGTGCAGGGAATCTTCGCGTACGGCGTCGGTTTCCTCATCGCGCTCGGGCTCATGGTCTGGCTCGCTGCGCAAGGTTTCGGGCTCGGAGCCCTGCCAAGGGAGTTCGCCAGTCTGCCGGGCATCGGTAGCGAGCTCGGCCCGTTGTACTTCCTGTCGATCGTGGCGACCGGCGCGCTCGGCGCCTGGTGCTGGCCGGATATCTTCGTGCGTCTGTTCACGGCGAAGAGCGCGCTGACGGTGAAGCGGTCAGCGGTCAAGGCGGCCCCCATACTGTTCATCTTCGCGGCCACATTGATGACGATGTCGATGATGGCGCACGAGCTGCCCGAGGTCGCGGCGGCGCCGGACAACGTGTGGTTCCTGACCGCGGCGAAGGGCGGATCGTTCGTCCTGGCCCTCGCAGGTGTCGCCGTGCTCGCCGCGACTATGGGCAACGCGAACGCGCTCGGAGCCGCGATTGGCACGCACCTCGCGCAGGACGTCATCCACGTCAAGGGAGCTACTGACGCCCGGATCACCCGGACTGCAAAGCTGTCGATCGTGGTGGTGACAATCCTCGCCGTCATCGGCGCCATCTTCACGGTCAACTCCACGGCGGGACTCGTCACGCTGGCCATGACGTCGTACCAAGGCGTGGTCCAGTTGGCGCCGTCGCTGTACTTCGGTGTCTTCTGGCGCCGCGGAAACGCAGCGGGAGCACTGGCAGGCATGGTGGTTGGGTTCGTCGTCGCGGCCATCTTGCAGCTCGCCTACCCGGTATCCATCCCGTGGGCGTGGGGCCTCACGTCGGGCATGGTCGGGCTCGCGGTCAACGCGCTGATCTACCTCGGCTTCGCCTACGGGAAGCCGGCTTCTGCCACTGAGCAGCGAAGGGTCAGCCACTTGTTCGACGAGTTGACCCGCCCCGCCAGCAGGCGTGGGGACCACCCGCTCGAGGACGCGCCCGTCGCCTGACAGGCCCATGTCACTGGGTCGGCGTCTGACCTCCAGCTGTGGAGCAGGCGTCGGCCCAGTGCCGTCGAGGGCGGCGGGCCAGGACGGATCCGCACTGGCCTGACGTACCTGCTGCATGCACCCGGACTGATCCGTCCTCGGGCGCCACGACTAGATCGAAGGACCCCTCCATGCTCGTTCCCTTCACCGTCAATGACTTTCTCGACCGGGGCAGCCTGGTCTATGGGGACCGCGTCGGTTTTGTCGACGAACCCAACCAACCAGCGGCCTCGCTTGGCGAGACGACGTATGCCGAGGTGGCCGACCTGGCTGGCCGTCAGGCGGCTCGCCTTGACGAGCTGGGGCTAGGGGTCGGAGACCGTGTCGGGATCATCTCCCAGAACAGCAGCCGACTGCTCACTTCGTTCTTCGGGGTGTGCGGGTCGGGCCGGGTCCTGGTGCCGATCAACTTCCGGCTCCGGCCCGACGAAGTCGCATACATTGCCGCGCACTCCGGTACTCGCGTCCTCTACGTCGACCCGGAGCTGGTCGACGCGCTGCGTGGCATCGACGTGGAGCATGTGTTCACTCTGGGCGCAGACGCGGACATGTTCGCAGCAGCTGGTGCCGTGCCACGTGCGTGGGAGCCTGACGAGAACGCCATCGCGACGATCAACTACACCAGTGGGACCACGGCTCGACCCAAGGGGGTGAAGATCACCCACCGCAACATCTGGACCAACGCTGTGACCTTCGCTTTGCACGCCGGCGTCAGTGACCGCGACGTCTATCTCCATACTCTTCCGATGTTCCACGCGAACGGTTGGGGCATGCCGTTCGCGATGACCGGGTTGGGCGTGCCGCAGGTGGTTCTGCGCAAGGTCGATGGGGCCGAGATCCTGCGCCGTGTGAACCTCTACGGAGTCACAGTGATGTGCGCCGCGCCTGCCGTGGTGAACGCGGTGCTCGAAGCGGCACAGAGCTGGGACGGGGATATCCCAGGCCGGGATCGGGTCCGGATCATTGTTGCCGGCGCGCCACCGCCGACCAGGACCATCGTGCGGGTGCAGGAGGAGCTCGGCTGGGAGTTCATCCAGATCTACGGTCTGACCGAGACCTCTCCACTCTTGACCATCAACCGGACTCGGGCCGAGTGGGACGCCCTCTCGCCCGAGCACCGGGCGGCCAAGTTGGTTCGCGCGGGAGCCCCGGCCCTCGGCGTCTCGCTGCGAGTCGATCAGCAAGGGGAGGTCCTCGCTCGCTCCAACGTCGTTCTCGACGGCTACTGGGATCAGCCTGAGGAGACCGATCGCGCTTTGGTCGACGACTGGTTCCGTACCGGTGATGGCGGCACCCTCGATGAGGAGGGCTACCTGACCATCAGCGACCGCAAGAAGGACGTGATCATCACCGGAGGTGAGAACGTCTCGTCGATCGAGGTGGAGGACGTGCTCTTCTCCCACCCTGCGGTGGCGGAGGCTGCGGTCATCGGGGTGCCTCACGAGAAGTGGGGTGAGACGATCTTGGCGCTGGTCGTGCTGGCGTCCGGGCACCAGGCGACGGAAGAAGAGCTGATCGCTTGGTGCAAGGAGAAGGCTGCCGGTTACAAGGCGCCGACCACCGTGGAGTTTCGCGACGAGTTGTCCCGGACAGCCACCGGCAAGCTGCAGAAGTTCAAGCTCCGTGAACCGTACTGGCAGGGCCGGACCCGCCAGGTCCACTAGCAGCGACTTGGCAGCGTACAACTCGACTTCGGCTCACTGGCTTCGAGCAGCAGTCGACAGGGCCGTTGTCCGCCGTGGCACCGAGGAGCGAGGAATGGAATCGGCCTCCACTATTTCCCTGCCCGGGCATCGAGCGCCTAGGCGACCGGTGGAGGTGAGGGCACCGGACCGCGATCGCGGCTTGGTCCAACTCAAAGCACCAGGTGTCACTGGTTCCGTCGCCTCCTTTACAACCACTGCCCGTCCAGTACCTCGGCCTCGAGCACGCATCAGGTAGATGCGGAAACCGGTTCCGCGGCCCGACGCCGCGGGACGGTGCCGCCGGATGACGGCCCCTCCCCGCGGTTCGATGTCAGCTCAGTTGGTGAAGGTGATCGGCTCTCCGCCGGCCACCAGCCGCCAGTCGACGGTGTGGAAGCGGGATGCGTCGAGCACGTCCTGCTCGGCGGCCCACTGGGTGATCAGCTCCTGAATGCTGGCGAGCGGATCGTAGACAACGGGGGCGGTGGACACGACCGGTGGGTTTCCCCCTCCGCCGATGACGTAGTTGTCCGATGCGAGCACGAACTCCATTGCGGGATCGAGCGGCTTGCCGTCGAAACGGGGGTTGACGATTCGCTGGCCCACCGGTTTGGTCAGGTCCACGTCATACTGGAGCCCGTAGATGTGCTGGAGGAACCATTGCGCGCTGACGCCCGACCGAACCAGGCTGTTGCGTGCATGCGGTCCCGGGGTGCTGACGCCGTTGTAGAAGCTGGCCACCCACTCGAGGAAGGTCACCACCTGCTTGCCGTTGACCTTGACCGCAACGAGGACGTTGTTGTCGTACACGTAGAGCGAGCTGAGCTGGCGCACACTGACCGGACCTGCCGGCACCGTCACCGCTGAGGTCGTCAACGGCGAACGAGCGGACAAGATCGGCAGCTTCTCGTAGGGAGTGCCAACGAGACCACGTCGAGTCGCTTCGGCCTGAACGAGCGCCATCATGTCGATGGCCGCGACATCTTGGGTCATCGAGTTGCGCAGAGTGAGCTCTTGCAGCGACGTGGTCACGGGCCCGTTGACGTAGTCGACCACCGCTTGGTGCTGCGCCTGAACCAGCGCAACCAAGGCGGGGTCGTCCGCGACGCTGCTGGCCTGCAGGTGCTCCCCCTCGTCTCGGTCACCTGCCACTGTCCCTCGACCTTCTGCAGGCCGACGTCGATGACGCCGAGCACCTGCCCGTGGCTGCCGGCCTGGCTCAGCAGTACCTGCCGGCCCGTCTGCTTGTTCTGCACGAACCGTTGAGGGACGTTGGTGTGCGAGTGCCCGGCCAGTACGACGTCGATGCCGGGGACCTCTTCGGCCACGACGGTGCCGAAGTTCTCCGGGTAGGGCAGTTGGTCACCATAGCTGGAGTCGCTTCCGAGGCCGGTGTGCAAGGCCGCCACGATCACATCGGCGCCCGCTGCCCGCATCTTGGGGACATAGGTGCGCGCGGTCTCGAGGCCGCCGACGAAGTCGAGCTTGCCGGAGACGTGGGTGCGGTCCCACAGGGCGCTGCCCGGGGTGGTGATACCCAGGATGCCGACGCGGATCGGCTTGTTGCCCTTCAGGTTGATCGTCTTGATCACGTATGGGGCGAAGGCCGGGGTGCTCGTGCCGTGCTGAAGCACGTTGGCACCCAGCAGGGTCGCGTCGAGCTGCTTCTGGAACTCCGACAGCACTGGGAGGCCGAAGTTGAACTCGTGGTTTCCCACGGTCATGGTGTCGTAACGCATGTAGTTCATCGCGGTGGCGACGGGGTGCTTCGCGCCGTCCACGACCGAGTCGATGTTGGCGTAGTAGCTGCCGAGGGCGGTTCCCTGGATCGAGTCGCCAACGTCGATCAGCAGGGTCGAGTCGGCGCCACGCTCGGCACGGACCTGGTTGACGAGTGTCGAGATCCTGCCGAGACCACGGGCCGGCGCGTAGGGCTTGTCGGCCAGGTAGTCCCAGTTGAGCACTCGCGCGTGGACGTCCGTCGTGCTCATCAACGTGAGCCGGCCGGTGTTGCTCTCGAGGGCTTGGGGGGTGGCGTCGGCGAGGGTGGGAACAGCCGACGCGAAGACAACTGCGAAGGCCAGCGCAACAACGGCGAACGGCCGGCTGCGAAGCCGCCTGGGGATGGGATCCACGTGATCTCCTTTGGGAGCAAGGCCCGCACCGGTTGCAGGTCCTGCTGCAGGCTTACAGAGATCGTGGAGGAACCACACAGCAAACACTCACCAAGTTCCAATGTTCGGATGGCATTAACCCAAGTTGCCCGTTTGCCTGCGGCATCTCCTGAGGAGGTGTATAGCGGAATCAGGGCAAGCGCCGCGTAGGCCCTAGATCCTCCCTGGGGAGGTGGTGCATTCCCAGGGGCGCAAGTTCGACGCAAGGACGGCAGACATTCCGGCGCCGACCGTCCTTGACGTCCTCCGAAGCTCGGGCGTGCCGCAGATCCGGCCCTCCGCGCCGGCAGCACGCCTCCGGCCTCACGCAACATCCCGTTCGACACTCACCAGGGAGGACCTGATGCTTACGAGTGCGTCCGTCACCGCCAACATCCCCGCCGCCGATCTCGCGCGGGCCCGATCGTTCTATGCCGACATGCTTGGCCTGAACCCGGCCACCGAGGTGGGCGGCGCCGACATGCTGATCTACCGCACCAAGGGCGGGACGGAGTTCAGCGTCTACCAGACCGAGTACGCCGGACAGGCCGGCCACACGATCGCCCAGTTCCACGTCGACGACGTCGTGGCCGAGGCCCGCGCCCTGCAAGCCAAGGGCGTCGCTCTCGAGACGTACGACATGCCAGGAGTGGAGTGGGAGGACGGCATCGCCGACCTGGGTCCGATAGGCAAGGCGGCCTGGTTCAAGGACAGCGAAGGCAATATTCTCTGCATTGACTCCGGGTTCCCCGAGGGCTGAGCGGTGAGCGTCACCTGGCTCGCAGTTGCCAGGCGCCGCATGACGAGAGTTCGGCCCCACCGGTCCCGGGCGCCGTCCCCGAGCACGCCGAACATCGGGTGCCCGATGGGGCTCTGGTGGGCGCCGACCCCGAGGGGCGGCCCCGGGTCCAGGGAGTAGGCCCCGCGCTTCGCGATGTACTCGCGCAGCTAGGTGGGCGCCTTGGCCCCGCCGGTGCCCCCAGATGTGCTCGGAAACGCACGTGGCCCCCACACTCAGTGTGGGGGCCACGTGGCGCTGCGACGCGATTGGTAGCGGGGGCAGGATTTGAACCTGCGACCTCCGGGTTATGAGCCCGGCGAGCTACCGAGCTGCTCCACCCCGCGTCGGTGACACCACCTTATCCCGAGCGGCGGCGAGCGACCAAATCGGTTGGGCACTCAGCGGCATACGGCCTCACGGCGAGGGCGTGCCGGTCCCCTGCGGCGACGCCTCGACCGCCCGCTTCAGCGCCTCCTTCAGCCGATCCTGGGCCTGGCCGTAGGCCGCGAAGTTGCCCGCCTTGAGGGCCGCCTCGCCCTCGGCATAGGCCGCCTCGGCGTCCTTGAGGGCCTGCGCTAGGGCCGCCTCGTTCGGCTGCGAGGGCTGCGCCGTCGTGGACGGAGCCGGCGGCGACGAGGACTCGCTCGGCGTGGGCGTGCTCGACGGCGGCGTGGGCGTCGTACCGGGGGTCGGTGTCACCGGCGTCGACGTGCCGGTGTCGCCGGCCTTGGCGCCCGACTCACCGCCGAAGAGGTCGTTGAGCGCGTCATCGAGCGAGCCTGCCCACGCGATCTTGTCGCCGAACGCGACCGCGACCGCGGAGAGGCGCGGGTAGGAGCCGCTCGCCTTGGCCTGGACGTAGATCGGCTGGACGTAGAGCAGGCCACCGCCGACCGGCAGGGTCAGCTGGTTGCCGAAGGTCACCGTGGCGGCACCCTGCTGCTGCGTCGTCGTGATGAACTGCGCCAGGGTGAGCGACAGTTGGGGATCCTTCGAGTTCACGGGCGAGGTCCGCATCTCGTTGTAGACCTGTCCGGGTCCGTTCACCGTGCCACCGGTCGTCTCGAGCAGGCGCAACGTCCCGTACTGCGGCGACTTCTTGCCCGTCTCGGTGCCGGCGTCACCGTCAGCCGCGAGGAAGCCGGAGAGCACCTGCCGGTCCCCGGTCGGCATGAACGTGGATGTGAGCGAGAAGGCCGGCTGGTCCTGCCCGGGCATCGCCAGGGACAGGTAGTAAGGCGGCTGGAGCAGTTCCTGGCCCTCCGCCGCCTGGGCCGGGTCGTTCGGCACCTTCCAGAAGTTCTGGCCGGTGTAGAAGGTGTTCGGGTCCTGGTCGTGGTACTTCGACAACAGCTCGCGCTGGACCTTGAAGAGGTCCTCCGGGTAGCGCAGGTGCGCCATGAGCGAGCCCTTGATGTCCGACAGAGGCTTCACCGTGCCGGGGAAGATCTGCATCCAGGCCTTGAGAACCGGATCCTGCTCGTCCCACTGGTAGAGCGTCACGGTCCCGTCGTAGGCGTCGACAGTGGCCTTGACCGAGTTCCGCACGTAGTTGACCTGGCCGGCCTGGACGGCCCGGACCGAGTCCTTCGTGCGGGTGACCGAGTCCTGGGTGACGACGTTGAGGGTCGTCATCTGCGAGTACGGGTAGGACGCCGAGGTCGTGTAACCGTCGAGGATCCACAGCACCCGGCCGTCGACGACGGCCGGGTAGGCGTTGCCGTCGAGGGTGAGCCACGGCGCGACGCGCTGGACGCGCTCGCGCGGCGTGCGGTAGTCGAGGATCTTCGAGTCGCCCGTCACCGCGTCAGACAGGATGAAGTTCATCTCCTTGTACTTGAGCGCGTAGGCGAGCCGGTTCATCCCGGCGAGCGAGACTCCGCCCTTGCCGGCATACGTGTTCGTGATCTGGCCGGTGCCGTTCGGGTCCGGGTAGTCGAACTCCTTCTTCCCCCCGCCCACGATGGAGTACTCCGTCGAGTTCTCGCCGAAGTAGATCCGCGGCTCGTAGGGGTCGAGCGAACCCTTCTGCCCGATCTGCGACTCGAAGAACGTGGGGCGCCCGTCGGCGTCACGGGTGTTTCCCTTCGCGGCGACGACGCCGTACCCATGGGTGTAGACCGTGTGGTCATTGAGCCAGTTGCGCTGCCCGTCCGGGATTCCGTTCAGGTCCAGCTCGCGTGCAGCGATGACCGTGTCGGTCAGCTTCCCGTCGACCATGTAGCGGTCGACGTCGAGGACGTCGGGGAACTGGTAGTAGCCCTTGCTGGCCTCGAGCTGCTTGAAGGTCGGGCTGACGATGTTGGGGTCGATGAGCCGGATGCCGGGCACGGTCGCGGCGTCACCGCGCAGCTGCCCGGGCGCGGCGACCGTCTTGGTGTTGTAGGACTCGACCTTGATGTCGTTGAAGCCGTATGCGGCTCGGGTCGCCTTGATGTTGCGATCGATGTAGGGCACCTCGAGGGACTTCTCGGAGGGCTTGACCTTGAGCGACTGGACGAGCGCCGGGTAGATCCCGCCGACCGCGACGACACAGACGACGAGAACGGCAACGCCCACGATCGGCAGCCGCCACGACCGGGTCCAGATCGTGCTGACGAAGAGGATCGCGCACATCACCGCCGCCACCGCCAGGATCGCCTTGGTCGGGATCACCGCATGCGCCTCGGTGTACTGGATACCGGTCATCCGGGTGGACTGCGCCGTCGCGAGGTTGTAGCGGTCGATCCAGAAGGCCACCGCCCGCACGAGCACGAGCACGGCGAGCAGGATCGACAGGTGCACCCGAGCGGCCTGGGTGGTCCGGGTGTGGCTGCCGATCACGATGCCGCCGTAGAGGTAGTGCGTGAAGGCGGCCGCGATGATGCCCACGATGAGGACCATCGTCAGGAACGCGATGACGAAGTTGATCCATGGCAGCGTGAAGACGAAGAAGCCGATGTCGAGCCCGAACTCGGGATCCGTCGTGCCGAACGGCTGCCCGTTGATCCACAGCTGGAACGTGTCCCACTGGGTCGCGGCCGAGAGCCCGGCGAAGAGGCCGAGGGCGAGCGGCGCTGCGATCGTCGCGGTGCGTCGCATCGGCTCGACGAGCTGGCGGTAGTGCTCCATCGCCTGGGTTTCCGGGGACGGCGCGTAGATCGGCCGGCCCCGGTAGGCGAAGTGGATGCTCGACCAGGCGACAGCGGCCATGACGAGGCCGCCGGCGAGGCCGAGCAGCAGACGGGTCACGATCTGGGTCCGGAAGACCCCGACGAAGTCGACCGACTGGTACCAGAGCACCTCGGTCCAGAACTGCGCGACAATCGTCAGCAGGATGATGAGCGCCGCCGCGACGACGAGCGCCGTGACGAGGGGGCTGCGCGAGGGCCGGCGAGCCGTCGCAGCAGGCGGCGGACCCGCCGATCCGCCGTCGCCGAAGGAACCCCGACCGGGGCTGAAGTCGCTGTCACTCACGGTGGCTGCCTAGGGTTCGCGCTGACGGTACGCGGCAACGATAACCCGACCCTCACCGGGCCCGACCGCCCGGCTGCGCACGACCGGGCGGCTCCGAGAGCCGTGCCGACGAGCGGTTGCCGCTGGCTCGATGCCATGGGGCACGATGGGCGAGTGCAGTCGACACCCGTGACCGATCCCCTCGCCCTCGTCGCCCTCGACACGGAGCGCCACGTCGCGGCTCGGGGCTGGGACCAGCCGGCGCGGCTCTTCGCGCTGGTCCGCACCGATGACCTGCTCGCCAGGGAGCCGCACCTTCGCGAGCAGATGCGGGAGCCGGACCTCGTGCCGGGCGCCTTCACGGCGATCGAGCAGGAGGGCCTGCCCACGACGAACTCGATCGAGACCCTCATCGGCCGGATCGCCTGGCCGGACGAGGTCGACGGGTGTGCCTTCGCCATCGAGCGGATGGTGGTCCCGCCGGACGCGGAGCGGGACCTGCCCGCGCGAGCCGAGGACGCGGTCGACGCCCTCGCCGCCCATCCCGACCGGCAGGACGTCCGCCTCGTCGCGGCGGTGCTGCGCGACGGGCGGTCGATCTGCCTGCTCCGGCAGCGCGCCCACGACTCCGACGACGCGGTGGCAACCGGCCCGGACATCGCGCCCGGCCTCGTCGCCGCCCTCAAGGCGACCCTCGAGCCCTGAACCGCACGGCCCGATCGCTGCCTCAGCAGCGGGGCAGACCGCTCGCCTGTCCTTGGGCAATGGCCTCCACGGCGGAGAGGGCGCCATCGAAGGTGCTGACCTTGACCACCTGCAGCCCGTCCGGCACGTGCCCGACGACCTCCGGACAGTTCGCGGCCGGAGCAAGGAAGTAGTTCGACCCGGCGCTCCGGGCGCCCTCGAGCTTCTGCCGGATCCCGCCGATGGGGCCGACGTTCTCCTGGTCGTCGATGGTGCCGGTGCCCGCGATGGCGTGGTTGCCGGTCAGCGAGCCCGGCGTCAGCTTGTCGTAGATGGCGAGCGCGAACATCAGCCCCGCTGAGGGCCCGCCGACGTCGCCGGCGTTGATCGTGACCTTGACGGGGAAGTCGTGCTCGACCCCGAGCAGCACGCCGATCGCCGTCCGCCCGCCTGCACCGCTGATCGTCGGGACGGCAACCGTCTCGTTCTTGCCGGAGCGGGTGACCACCATCGACACCGGTTCCCCGGGCTTGACCCGTTGCACGGCCGCGCGGATGGCATCCGGGTCACTCGCCGCCTCGCCGTCCACGCTGACGAACCGGTCGCCCGCCTTGAGCAGCCCCTTCGCCTTGGACGTGTCGAGCACCTGCGCGACGACGACGTGCGTGGGCACCTTCTCACCGATGGCCCGCAAGGCGACCGCCTTCGCCTCCTCCTGGGAGCCCTCCATCTGGATGGCGCTTTCCTCGGCGACCTGCTGCTCGCTGGCATTCGGGTCGAACATCTGGTCCACCGGGTAGATGGCGCGGGCCGGGTCGAGCCAGGCGCCGAGCAGGTCCCAGGCGTCGACGGGGTGGCCCGGGCCGCCCTTGATGACGACGGTGAGGAAGCGCAAGCTCCCCTCGGTGGGATAGGTCGGCAGGCCATCGACGACGATAACCGGCTTGTCGGTGCCGCCGAGGCTCTCCGTGCCCAAGGCGTTGAACGTGGGTCCCGGGCTCACGATGGCGTAGGGCAGCCGGATGAGGGAGCCGGCCACGACCGCGATGAGCACGACGAAGAAGGTGACGAGGACGGCGATGTTCCAGCCGCTGAGGCGCGCCCGGCGAGCGGTTCGCGTCGGCGGCCCGGAGGACTCGTCCTGCGCCCCCGGCCCCTCTGCGTCAGGGGGCCCGGCGGGTGTCGTCACGGCAGGCCGACCCACTCGTCGACGCCGTCGCTGAAGCGCTGGTGCTTCCAGATCGGCACCGTCGCCTTGAGCTCGTCGATGAGGGCACGGCACACCTCGAAGGCCTCGGCGCGGTGCTCGGCGCTCACCCCGACGACAACCGCCAGATCACCGATCTCGAGGCGGCCGACGCGGTGCACGACGGCGATCCGCACGGTCTGCCCGGCGCCGTCGAGGCGCTCGGCGAGCGCCCTCGTCAGCTGCGCGGCCTGAGGGTGGGCGGAGTAGTCGAGCCGCTCGACGCCCTTGCCACCGTCGGCGTCACGCACCGTGCCGACGAACAGGCAGATGCCGCCCGCCCGTGGGTCCGAAACGCTACGGAGCACCTCGTCGACGGACAACTCCGTCTCGCGGATCTCGGCCAGGGCGACGCTCACAGAAGCCATCGTATGCGGCGTGCTCGCGCCCCGCTGACCGCGCTCGCCGCGCGCGGGGATCCTTCCTCGCTGCGGCGGCCCTCCCGAGGGAACTCTGCGCGCGGATCCGTGGTTGTCTTGGAGCAGGACCGAATCCACCGAGGAGCACCATGGCAGACGACCGCGACCCCGCCCCGTGGGACGCCGGCGACGACGACAACGACGAGCCCTTCCGCTTTCCGCCCGGGTTCGACCCGAGCGACCTCGGCGCCATGCTCGAGCACGTGCTCGGTGAGACGGCCAGGAACCCCGAGCTGGCCGACCTGATGCGCTCGATGGGCGTCGATCCGGACGACCCCAACACCAAAGCCGCCATGCAGGCGCAGCTGCGGACCTTCATGCAGGCCCAGCAGTCCCCCACCGGGGCCCAGGAGCTGGCCGTCGAGACCGCCCGCCGGCACGTGATGACGACCGAGGGCAACGACGTCCACGACGCCGGCGCCGACCGCGCCATCGCCGATGCCGTGCAGGTCGCGACGCTGTGGCTCGACGAACAGACGACGCTGTCCGCCCCGTCGTGGCGGGCCGTCGGGCTGAGCCGGGCGGAGTGGGTCGAGGCGACCATGCCGCGGTGGTTCGACCTCGTCGAGCCGGTGTCCGAGGGTGTCACCGCCGCGACCTCGGCAGCCCTGCGCAAGCAGATGGGCGAGCTCGGCCCGGGCGCCTTCGGCGACGCCGCACCTCCCGGCCTCCCCCCGGGCTTCGACCCCGCGCAGATGCTCGAGCAGTGGGCGCCGATGCTCGGCAACCTCAGCCGCCAGATGTTCGCGGCCCAGCTCGGCCAGGCGGTCGGCACGCTCGCCGCCGAGGTCGTGACGGGCACCGAGGTCGGGCTGCCGATCACGGAGCCGGGGATCGTCGCGCTCCTGCCGGGCAACGTCCACGAGATGTCGGAGTCGCTCGAGATCGACGAGCCCCAGGTGCGGCTCTATCTCGCCGTGCGCGAGGCGGCCCGGGTCCGGCTCTTCTCCGAGGTGCCGTGGCTCGGCCCCCAGCTGCTGGCCGCTGTTTCCGACTACGCCCGCAACATCACGATCGACACGGACGCCATCGAGTCCGCCCTGACGAGCGTCGACCCGAGCGACCCCGAGGCCCTCCGGGCGGCGCTGCAGGGCAACCTCTTCACGCCCTCGCCGACGCCGGCGCAGCAGGTCGCGCTCGGCCGGCTCGAGACGTTCCTCGCGCTCGCGGAGGGCTGGGTCGACCATGTGACGGAGCGGGCGACGGCCCGGCACCTGCCGCAGTCGGCGGCCCTGGCCGAGACGATCCGGCGCCGTCGCGTCGGCGGAGCGGCCGAGCGGACCTTCGCCGGTCTCGTCGGTCTCGAGCTGCGACCTCGCCGGCTGCGCGACGCGGCCAACCTCTGGGCCGCCCTCGAGGACGCCGGCGGGGCCGCCCTCCGGGACGGACGCTGGGCCCACCCGGACCTCGCCCCCACCGGCGCCGACCTCGACGACCCGATCGGGTACGTCGAGCGGGCCACCGGCCGTGCCGACGAGCCGGGCACCGAGGGGGCGCTCGGCGCCGACCTCGACTCGGTCCTCAAGGGCATCCTCGAGGAGGCCGAGCGGTCCGGCACGCCCAAGGGCGGGCCGTCCGGCGTCTCCCAGGACGAGCCGCGCCGGCCCGAGGGTGACGACGAGCCGGGACCGCCGACGGACGAGGGCGGGGACGACGCCCCGTGACCGTTCCCCCGGGAGCGGGCACAGCGGCATACCTCCCCGTATGGAGCGACGCCCGGGAGGTGCTGGACGGCTGGGCCCCGCCCGACGCCGGGCAGGCCCGGTTGCGTGGCGAGTTCCTCGCGCTCCTCGAGCGCGGCCCTGCGGCCGTGTGCCGTGACGGAGGACCGGCCCACCTCACCGCGGGCGTCATCGTGCTCGATACCGGGTTGCGTCACGTCCTGCTCACCCATCACCGCAAGGCCGACGCCTGGTTCCAGTTCGGAGGTCACCTGGAGGCGGGCGACGGGACCCTGCACGCAGCTGCCCTGCGCGAGGCGCGCGAGGAGAGCGGGATCGCGTCGCTCACGGTGCTGGCACCGGTCGTCCACCTTGACCGGCACTCCCTGCCGGCGACGTTCGGGTCGTGCCGGGAGCACCTCGACGTTCGCTTCGCGGCCGTGGCCGACCCCACGTCACGGCACGCGGTCAGCGAGGAGTCGCTCGACGTGCGCTGGTGGCCGATCGAGGCGCTGCCGCCCGGGGCGGGTGCGGACCTGGGGCCGTTGATCGCGGCGGCCGTCGCCCGGCTCACCCCGCACGACGAGGTCCCGGCGACGACCGCTTGGCCTCCTGAGGGGACGCCGCCCGGAGCCCCGAGGCGACGGGCGGTGACGCGCCCACGCACGGGGCGAGCATGAATTCGTGCTCAGCGTGCTCTAGGGTTGACCAAGTCCAGCACCCGTCCGATGGGTGCCAGCAACAAGGAGACACCAATGGCTGACGAGACCTACAAAGGCGAGTTCTACTGCGTGAAGTGCAAGGAGAAGCGCGAGGCCGAGGGCAAGGTTGTCGTGTCCGACAACGGCCGGCGGATGGCCAAGGGCCAGTGCCCCGTCTGTGGTACGAACCTCAACCGCATTCTCGGCAAGGCCTGAACGGCTCGCTGGCGTCTCGAATCCCCGGAGGGGCGGAACCGCGTCGGTTCCGCCCCTCCTCGCTGTCCGGGCGCCTGTGTGCGCCCCTCGCGGGGATGGCGACGTTCCCGGCTGCGCGTCGCGCCATCTGTGGACAAGGACCGTCGACGCGCGTGCGGGCCTGAGAGTCTGGAGGCGCAGCGCCGACTCGTCAGCCCACGGGAGTGCCCATGTCCGACCGACCCCGCTTCAAACCGTGGCTGCCCCCGGTCCTGCGGGGCCGTGACGAGGTCCAGTTCGGCTTCGCCGAGGACGGGGTCATCCTCAGCGGGATCAGCCCGGCCGAGGTCAGGCTGCTGCGTTCACTCGATGGCACGCGATCCCGGCTGGAGACGTTCGATGATGCCCGGCGGGCCGGCGTGACCGCCGCCCGCTGGCGCGAGCTGCTCGACATCGTGACCGCCCTGGACCTCCTCCAGCCGGACGACCCCGCGCCCGTCGTCCCGACCGGACGCCACGTCGTGGTCGACGGCGCCGGCCCGCTGTCGGCCGAGGTCGCGCTGCTGCTCGGCCGGTTCGGTGTCGAGCGGGTCACCCACGGGCGGCCGGCGGTCGACCTCGTCCTCGCCGACCCGGCGGGTCACCGCCCGGACCTTGTCGTGCTGACCGGCACCCGGGCGCTCGACCCCCGCGCCGCGGACGTCTGGTTGCACCACCGGGTGCCGCATGTCCCGGTCGTGCCGCACGGCTCGGCGGTCTCGATCGGGCCGGTGGTCCGCCGGGATGCGGCGAGCCCGTGCCTCTGGTGCGTGGACCTGCACCGGACCGACCGGGACCATGCCTGGGGTGCGGTCGTCGACCAACTGGCGGGTGACCGCAGCCGGGTCGTGCCCGGCTCGACGGACGCCGACGGGCTCCCGGCCGCCGTCGTCCCCTTCATCGCCGGCGGGGTCGCCCTGCTGGCCCTCGGCCTGCTGTCCGGGCAGTCGCCGCCCGACGGGCTCGCTCTCGAGGTCGGTGCCCCCTGGCCGCGGGTCGACCACCGCCGCTGGCCGCGGCACCCACGCTGCCGGCACCACCTCGACGCCGGTGCCGAGGTTGCCTGATGCAGGCAAGTGCCCTCGGGCCGTGCTCTAGGCTCGGTTGGTGACGACCAGGAGGGCCACCGTGACCGGGAGTGCGCGCGCATGACGGACCTGCCCCGCCGTGCCGTCGTGCGCTCGGCCAAGCTCGCCACGGTCCCGCTCGGCTTCGCCGGCCGCACCGCCCTCGGGCTCGGCAAACGGCTCGGCGGGCGCCCGGCCGAGGTCGTCACGGCCGAGCTGCAGGCCCGCACCGCCCAGCAGCTCTTCCAGGTCCTGGGCGAGCTCAAGGGCGGCGCGATGAAGTTCGGACAGGCCCTGTCGATCTTCGAGGCGGCCCTGCCCGAGGAGCTCGCCGGTCCGTACCGGGCGATGCTCACCAAGCTGCAGGACAGCGCGCCGCCGATGCCGACGGCCTCCGTGCACCGCGTCCTCGCCGAGGACCTGGGACCGGACTGGCGAGACCGCTTCGAGCGGTTCGACGACGCACCGGCGGCGAGCGCCTCGATCGGGCAGGTCCACCGCGCCGTATGGGCGGACGGCCGCGACGTGGCGGTCAAGATCCAGTACCCCGGCGCCGCGACCGCCCTCATGAGCGACCTCCGGCAGATCTCGAGGGTGACGCGGGTCGCCGCCGGCTGGGTGCCCGGCATCGAGCTCGGCCCCATCCTCGACGAGCTGCGCGACCGGATGGCGGAGGAGCTCGACTACCGCCTCGAGGCGGACGCGCAGGCGACCTTCGCCGAGGCCTTCGCGAACGACCCGCAGTTCGTCGTCCCGGCTGTCGTCGAGGGCGAGCAGAGCGTCATCGTCTCGGAGTGGCTCGAGGGCGTCCCCCTCTCGCAGATCATCGCGAGCGGCACGCAGGAGGAACGGGACGCCGCGGCCCAGCTCTATCTCGAGTTCCTCTTCGCCGGGCCGGCGCGAGCCGGCCTGCTCCATGCCGACCCCCACCCCGGCAACTTCCGGATCACGCCCGACGGCCGGCTCGGGGTCATCGACTTCGGTGCCGTGAGCCGTCTGCCCGACGGCATGCCGCCGGAGATCGGCGAGCTGCTCAGCGTCGGCCTCCAGGGCGGGGCGGAGGCGCTCCTCGACGGTCTGCGTGAGACCGGGTTCGTCCGCCCGAACATCGACATCGACGCCGACCGGCTGCTCGACTACCTGGAGCCGTTCCTCGCGCCGCTGCGGACCGACAGCTTCACGTTCAGCCGCGACTGGCTGCGCAGCGTCTTCAGCCACATCAACGACCCGCGCCAGCCGAACTATGCGATCGGCTACAAGCTCAACCTGCCCCCGGAGTACCTGCTGATCCACCGGGTCTGGGGCGGCGGCATGGGCGTCCTCAGCCAGCTCGGCGGGACGGTGCGGGGCCGCGAGGCCGTCAACGCACACCTGCCCGGTGCTCACCTGCCACCAGTCGGCTCAACCGACTGACCGGTGGCCTTCCCGCGTCCGGGACTGGTCTGGAGACAAAGGTCCGGCAACCAGGCCGGGACAAAAGCTCCCGGACAAAAGGGAACCGCGGGTGACGTTGCGCGTCACCCGCGGCTCGCTCACTCGATTCAGTTGGTGCTTCGTTCGCCCTTCAGGGCGGTCCGTCACTTGTCGGCGTGACGGCGGCTGCGACGGATCTCCTGCGAGATCAACCGGGCGCTGCGGCGAATTCCGCTGCGGTCGCGTCGGTGGATGCGCTGTTCGATTCGGTCGCGGGCCAGCATTTCGAGCTGGTTCATGATGGTCTCCTGACGGAATGGTTCTGGTCTGTACTGGCTGGTCGCGCATGGTCTCGACTCGGCGATCACGCGGCGACCGGGTGTTTCCGGGGACGTCCCCTTGGTCGTTTGCGGGCGACGATGGCGCCCTGGACGAAGAGCTGGCCACCCCAGACGCCCCATGGCTCCTCACGCTCGAGGGCGCCGGCGAGGCAGTGGGTCCGGGCGGGGCACAGCCCGCACAACGTCTTGGCGAACTCGACGTCCTCAGGCTTCTCCGCGAACCACAGCTCTGCGTCGTAGTCGCGGCACGGGATCGTCGCGCCGAGGGTCTCGGCACGGGTGCCGAGGTCGATCATCTCGCTCAACGGCATGGCCATCACCTCCTTCTCGGGTGCGCCCGGGGCGTGGCGCACGTGCTCGGTCGTGTCCTGCTGCATGAGTCCCGCTCCAGCGGTGCGGGTCTCGGTCCTGCTCGTCATCCGGGGAGTCATCTTTGGTGTCCCGTATCTGTCGGGCGCCGGGTTCGGCGCTGGCGGTGGTGATGGGTGGAGCGGCACGTGCGGTAAAAACACGAAGGCCGCGGACCCGGTGATGTCGGGTTCGCGGCCTGGAGAAGGAGCCTGGGTCTGGAATCAGACCGGTGGCCTCCCGAGGCGGAAGCGAGCGACATCGGTGGTCTTGTAGGTCGGGCCATCGACAGAGATGTCCCCAGTGAACGGGGCATCGAGAACAGCGACGGCCGTCCCACGGCGGGCGATGGACACAGTGGTCCCCTGGCCCGTGACAGCGAGAACCGCGAGGCGGACGTGGCCAGCCGGACGCGGACGCGCGGAAACGACGCAGGAAACTGCGTTCATCGCGTTCATGATCGTCATCATCAGGCCAACCCTCCTCACTGTCTTCGTGGGTCCCAGCCGACCACCTGAGCCGCTGGGCTTGACTCGTTAGAGGCTACGCGGTCCGAGCAGCGGTCAACAACTTATTTATCGAGATTCCTCAAAGTTTTTTCAGCGAACTTCAAGATCCGGCGGATTCTTTTGCGGCAGAGCGGGATTCGACGACCGACTCGACGTCCTCGCCCGACACGAGCGCGAGCACGTCGGCGCCGTACTGGTCCAGCTTGCGGGCGCCGACCCCACTGATCGCGGCCAGCTCGGCCTCGCTGCCCGGCTCGCGCTCGGCGATGGCGGTCAACGTGGCGTCGGTGAAGACGACGTAGGCGGGCACGCTCGCCTCCCGCGCGACCGCCAGTCGCCACACACGCAGCCGCTCGAAAGTCGCCTCGTCATAGGTGGGCGGACAGTCTGCGCATCGACCCGTCTTGCGCTCGGCGGCCGTCGCGAGCTCGTTGCCGCAGGAGCGGCAGTGCACCAGCTTGGCGACCTTGGGAGCACGCCGCCCGGTCCCTGCGGACTTGACCGCCCCACGGGCCTGCTCGCCGAGGACCGTCGAACCCGCCGCGAGGAAGCGCGACGCCCTGCGGCTCGCCCGGCCACCGGGAGCGCGGGACTCGGCGAAGGACAGCTCGAGCCGGCGGCGCGCCCGCGTCAGCCCGACGTAGAGCAGCCGGCGTTCCTCCTCGATCGCCTCGAAGCCCTCGGCCATGGAGATCGGGATGAGGCCGTCGGAGCAGCCGACGAGGAAGACGACGTCCCACTCGAGGCCCTTCGCGGCATGCAGGCTCGCAAGCGTGACGCCCTGGACGGCCGGTGCGTGCTGCTCGGCCGCGCGGCGGTCGAGCTCGGCCACGAGCTCGGGCAGCCGCGCCTCGGGCACCGTCTGCTCGAGGTCGTCGGCGAGCTGCGCGAGCGCGGTAAGCGACTCCCAGCGTTCGCGGACGGCCCCACTGCCGCTCGGCGGTTCCGGGGCCCACCCGGCGCCCGTGATGACGTCACGGGTGAGGTGGCCCAACGGCTTGTCGCCGTCATCGCTGCGGGCCGCCCCCCTCAGCAGGAGGATCGCGTCACGGACCTCCTTGCGGGCGAAGAACCGCTCGCCGCCCCGGACCAGGTAAGGCACCCCGGCGTCGGCCAGGGCGTGCTCGATGGCCTCGGACTGGGCATTGGTGCGGAAGAGGACCGCGATCTGGCCGGCCGGTGTCCCCTCGTCGATGAGCGCCTTGGCGCGGGCGGCGACGGCCGCGGCCTCGGAGGGGTCGTCCGGATGGGTGGTGAGGACGGGCCGCGGCCCCGGCTCGCCCTGCGCCCGCAGCTGCACCGCCCCGTCCCGTGCCGCCTGGGGTCCGCTCGCGACGACGAGGTTCGCGAGCCCCACGATCTCCGGCGAGGAGCGGTAGTTGCGCACAAGTCGGATCACGGTGGCGTCCGGGAAGCGCCGGCGGAAGCCGATCAGGTGCTCCGGGCTGGCCCCGGTGAAGGAGTAGATGGTCTGCGCCGGGTCACCGACGACGCAGAGGTCTGACCGCTCCCCCAGCCAGAGGTCGAGGAGCCGCTGCTGCAGGGCGTTGACGTCCTGGTACTCGTCGACGACGAAGTGGCGGTACTGGTCACGGACCGTCCTCGCGATGTCCTCGCGGTCGACGAGGATGCCGACGGTGAGGAGCAGGACGTCCTCGAAGTCGATGACGCCGCGTCGCTGCTTCACTTCCTCGTAGGCGTCGAAGACGCGGGCCATGCCGGTCAGGTCGAGGCCCGGCGGCTCCCGGCGAGCGGCGCGGGCGGCTCCGGCGTAGGTCTCGGCGGTGAGGAGATTGACCTTGGCCCACTCGATCTCGGCGGCGAGGTCGCGGATGGCGGTACGGTCGAACTGCATCCGCAGCCGGCTCGCGGCCTCGGCGACGGCCGGCGCCTTCTGCCCGAGGACCTCCGGGGCCGCACCGCCGACCGCCTGCGGCCAGAAGAAGTGCAGCTGGCGCAGGGCGGCGGCGTGGAACGTGCGGGCCTGCACCCCCCGGACCCCAAGCCCCCGCAGCCGAGTCCGCATCTCGCCCGCGGCGCGGGCGGTGAAGGTGACCGCCAGCACGCGTTGCGGCTGGTGCAGCCCGGAGTGGACGGCATACGAGATGCGGTGGGTGATGGCCCGGGTCTTGCCCGTGCCCGCGCCGGCGAGGACGCAGACGGGACCGGGTGGCGCCGTCGCCACCTGGCGCTGCTCCGGGTCGAGCCCGTCCAGGATGGCGTCCGCCGACATGAGCGGGTATGCCGCTCCGCTCGTCCCCGACATGACCCTCCTAGCGCTCGGGCGTGCCCGGACATCCTCGCACCGGACGGGGACAGCCCGCCTCGAGGGCTCAGCCCTCGGCGGCCTCCTCGACCGTCTCGCCGAGCCAGCGCTCGATGATCCGCTTTGCGATGGAGATGCCCGTCGGGGTCTGGATGTCCCTGCTCCTCAGCCGGGCCCGGTACTCGTCCCGGGTCACCCAGTGGGCCTCCGCGATTTCCTGCGGGTCGAGCGTCAGGTCGATCTGGGAGGTGCGGGCGGCGAAGCCGATCATGACCGATGAGGGGAACGGCCAGGGCTGGTTGCCGAGGTAGGTGACGTCGTCGACGCCGATGCTCACCTCCTCCGCCACCTCGCGCGCGACGGCCTGCTCAAGGGACTCCCCCGGCTCGACGAACCCGGCGAGCACGGAGAAGCGGCCCACCGGCCACTGCGGCGAGCGGGCGACGAGCAGCCGGTCGTCGGGGTCGACGACGGACATGATGACCGCCGGGTCGGTGCGCGGGTAGTGCTCGCTGCCGTCCCGCAGGCAGCGCCGCACCCAGCCCGCCTCCGTGGGTTCGGTGGGGCTGCCGCACATCGAGCACCGGCCGTGCCTGCCGTGCCAGTTGGCGAGGGCGAGCGCGGTCGTGAACAGGCCGGCGTCGAGCGGGTCGAGCAGGGCCCCGGCTCGCCGCAGAGTGAGCCAGCTGTCGTCGAGCTCACCGTCGGCCGTCGGCAGCACCGCAACGTAGGCCCGGCCGTCCGGGTCACGGCCCAGGGCGGCTGCGAGGACGTCACGGTCGCTGGAGCGCGGCTCCCGGAGGCGGAGCGCCCCGTGGCCGTCCTCGACCCGGACCGGCGCACGTCCGTCACGGATCTCGATGACACGGGTGGCGGGGTCGGCGAGGAGGGTCTCGAGGAGCCGGGGGTCGCGGCGTTCGTGGGCCGAGCGGTCCAGGACCCCGGTGGCGAGCGCGAGGTCCTCGAGAATCCCGTGCGTCGTCATCACCCTCCCACCCTAGGTTCCCTCGTCCGCCTACGGTGGAGGCGTGTCCCGGAGTGCCCTGCGTCTTGCCGCCCTCGCGAGCTCGGCCGTGCCCGGCCTCGATCCCGTCTCGGTCGAAGGCGTGCCGGTCCACCTCGGCGACCTCTACGAGTTCGCGTTCCTGACCGACTCCCAGGACCGGCACTGGGTCGTCAAGGCGTCGCGTTCGGCCGCGGCCGGCGCCCTTCTCGAGGATGTCAGTGGTCTTACGGCACTGCTCGCCCGGCGCCTCGAGATCGCCGTCCCGGTCGTGCGCGGCGTGGTGGCCCTCAAGACGGGCCGGGCCGTCGTCCATCCGCGTGTGGCCGGCGACCCGCTGGACTTCGCGGCCCTGCCACCGGGCGCCGCGCTGACGGCCGACGTGGGCCGCACGCTGGCGCACATCCACAACCTCGAGCTGCTCCTCTTCGACGAGGCCGGTCGCCCGAGCTACGACGCCGAGACCCACCGCAAGCGGATGCTCTCGGAGCTGGACCGTGCCTCGTCGACAGGACATGTCCCGACCGGCCTGCTCGCGCGCTGGGAGCACCGCCTCGAGGACGTCTCCCTCTGGCGGTTCGCCCCGACACCCGTCCACGGCGACTTCACCGGGTCGCACGTCCTCGCGAGCTTCGACGACGGGCAGGATCACGGCTCCGGCCGCGTCCGCGGCGTCGTCGGCTGGGAGGAGGCGCGGGTCGGTGACCCCGCCGACGACCTCGCGGAGCTCGTGGCCCAGGCGCCTCCGGGGGCGCTCGACACGGTCCTCGAGGCCTACGTGCAGTCGCGCGTCGAGCGCCCGGACGGCAACCTTGTCCGCCGTGCCCGGCTCGCCGCGGAGATGTCCCTGGTCCATGCCCTGCTCCGCGCGCTCTCCGCCGGGGAGACCCGGCTCGTCGAGCACGTCGCGGCGGAGCTGCGCGACCTTGACGAGCGGATCGAGGAAGCGGAGCGTCGTGCCGAGGCCCGCCGTCTGCGGGCCGAGCGCGAGGCTCGTCGGGAGCGCGAGCTGGCGCAGGCCGCCGCCGCGGCGGCTCCTTCCCAGGACCCCCACCCAGAACAACGGCCCTCTTCCTCGGCGGCTGGTAGCCGTGGGTCCTCGGCACCGTGGGGTGACGAGGCGACCCAGCCCTTCGCCGGACCCATACCTGACTCCGCCGACCAGCTGACTCAGCCCTTCGCTGCACCCACAGCTGACTCCGCCGACCAGCTGACCCAACCCTTCGCTGCACCCACAGCTGACTCCGCCGACCAGCTGACCCAGCCGTTCGAGCCGTTCCCGGCCCCTGGCTCGGAACAGGCCACCGAGCCGTTCAGCCCGGGACTCGCGCCCGAGGCTCCGGCATCCTCCCCAGCCGCCGCGACCTCCGAGACCGATGTCGCGGACGCGTCCTCCGGCGAGCCGGTCCCCAACCCCTCGGCCATTGCCGACCCGAACGCTGCCGACGCGCTGCCCGGCGACGCGGCCGGGCCCCACTGGACGTCGCGGGAGGAGGACGGGTCACGCTCGCAGGCCGCGCCGGCCACCACTGACGGCGCTCCCGAACGGAGCTGGCAACTGAGCACCGCGGTCGATCCGGAGGGCCTCTTCGAGATCGACGCCGTCGAGCCCCTCCCCGGGGCACCTGAGCCGGGGCCTGAGGTTGGCGACGCGCTCGACGACCGCCACGAGGGGGCCTCCGACTTCGTTCCCGTGGACCGGCGCCACGAGGGTGCCCCGCAGGATCGCTGAGTTCGACACTCCCCGGGATCGTGCGCCACCGCCATCGGCGAGGGCAGGCGGCCTAGCCCGGGACGGTGGCGAGCAGCTCGAGGAGGTCCGTCTCCCCCGGGATGTCCGGCCGCACGGTGATGCCCTCGGCGGCATAGTAGAAGGCGCCGTCGACAAACTCCGGCAGCACCCCGCGGAGGCGGGCGAAGGCGACCGTGTAGGCCGCGAGCTGGAGAGAGCGCACCCGGGCTTCCTCACCGGAGGGAGGGGCGCCGGTCTTCCAGTCGACGACGGTCCAGCCACCGTCGTCCCGCGGGAAGACGGCGTCGATGCGGCCGCGGATCGCGATGCCGTCGATGACCGTCTCGATCGGCAGCTCGATCTCCTCGGGGATCCGCTCGGCCCATTCGCTCGCCAGGAACAGCTCCTTCATCCGGCTGAGGTCGCCCTCGGCCTCGCTCTCGTCGGCGCTGCCAGGCAGGTCGAGCAGATCCACCATCGCGGCCCGCGCGTAGTGCTCTTCGAGCCAGGCATGAAAGGCCGTGCCGCGCCTCGCCGCGACGGCGGGAGGAGCCGGCATCGGGCGCCGCAGGTGCATGGCGAAGGCCTCGGGGTCACGGGCGAGCGACACGACGGCGGACGCCGACAGGTGGCGTGGCACATCGACCACGGCCGGCCCGCGCTGCCGCCGCGCCGCCTGCTCGGCGAGGAGCAGCCGGAGGTCGTCGAAGCGGGGGTCGCCCGCCGGTGCCGGCGGCGCCTCGGCCGCCACGAGCGCGGCGATGCGGTCGACTGCGTCGGCCACCTCGGCCCGCCGCTGCGCCATGGGGTCGTGCGGCCAGGCCGCCGACACCGGCTCCGCGAGGAACGGGTTGTCGGGTGGTACGAGCTGGCCCTTGGCGTTCGGCACCGGCTCGGGCGGATCCGCCCAGCGGACAGTCGTCACGCGGTCACCGAGGCTGGCACGGATCTCGTGGAGGAATCTGGACTCCACGTTGATGGTCTTGCGCGAGGACCAGAAGTGGGTCGACAGGAGCAGGTCGGTCCGAGCGCGGGTGAAGGCGACATAGGCCAGACGGCGCTCCTCCGCGACGGCATACCTGCCCCCGTCATCGGCGAAGACCTCGAGCTCGGTCGCGAAGGACTTGCGGTCCGTGGCGCGGCGCCAGTCGAGCACCGGCAGGCCGTCGCGATCACCGCGCAGCTCGTAGGGCACTCCGTCGAGTCCCGTGAGCCAGCCCTTGTCGCTCGGAGCGCCCTTGAGGACCCACTCGCCGTCGAGCAGGGTGACCGAGCTCGTCGAGTGGGACGGGAAGACGGACTCGACGAGTGCGGGCACGGCGACGACGTCCCACTCGAGGCCCTTGGCGGCGTGGACGGTGAGGACCTGGACGGCGTCGTGGTCGGTCTCGACGTGGCCGAGCTCGAGGCCGCGCTCCTGCGACCTCGCCGCCTCGAGCCAGGCGAGGAAGCCGGCGAGCGTGGGACGGTCGCTGGTCATCGCGAACCGGGCGGCGACATCGGCGAAAGCGTCGAGGTGCACGCGTGCCGTCGAGGCGGTGTGTTCGGGTCTGGACAGCACCTCGATGTCGAGGCCGAGGGCACGCTCGGCCTCGCCGACGAGGTCGACGAGCGGCAGGGCAGTCATCCTGCGCAAGGCCCGCACGACATCGCCGAGCGCGGTCAGTCTCGCGTGGGCGGCCGGACTGAGTCGGGCGCCACTCCACGCCGTCCAGCGCGGTGGGGGCAAGGCGTCGAGGGCCTCGACGAGGCTCGCCTCGTCGGCGCTGTCCGCGGCGAGGTCGCTCCCCCGGTCGCGGGCTGCCGCCGCCGTGGCGACGGTATCGGGCTGGTCGGCGTCTCCGGGGATGGGCGTCTCCACGTCGCCGCCGCGCTCGCCCGCCAAGCCTGGGCTGCCCGTGACGGCCACGCTCGGGCCGGCACTGCCCCGCAGCTCGCCGGCCCACGCCCACAGGGCGTCGAGGTCGGCCGGGCCGAGCCGGCCGACCGGCCCGGCCAGCAACCGCATGAGCTGGTCACCCCGGGACGGGTCCTGCACGACCGAGAGCACCGCGACGAGGTCACCGACCTCCGGCGTCATGAGCAGGCCGCCCAGGCCCACGACCTCGACCGGAAGCCCCTCCTCACGCAGGGCGTCGATGACGAGGGGGAAGTGCGCGCGTCGCCGGCAGAGCACCGCTGCAGTGCGCCCGGTGCGCCGGCCGCTCGGCGTGCGCCACCGCGCGGCGATCCAGCGAGCCGCGTGCGCTGCCTCGTCCTCGAGCGACTCCAGCCGCGCCACCGTGATCTCGCCGGCACCGGCACCGGGCCGCGGGGAGAGCGGCCTCACGTGGGCGGTGCGAAGCGGCGCCGAGGTGACATTGGCCGCCTCCAGGATGAGCGCGTCGTTGCGCCAGCTCGTCGACAGGGGCAGCACCGCGGCCGGCCCGTCCTCCGCCGCGAACTCGACCGGGAAGCGGGAGAGGGTGGTCGCACTCGCTCCCCGCCAGCCGTAGATCGACTGGTTGGGGTCGCCGACGGCCGTCAGCGCCACGGGCTCGGCACCACCGTGGAACAGCGCCCGCAGGAGGGCGAGCTGCGCCTCGGAGGTGTCCTGGAACTCGTCGAGGAGGACCGCCCGGAAGCGCTGCCGCTCCACCGCCCCCACGTCCTCCACCGTGTCGGCGAGGCGCGCGGCGAGGGCCATCTGGTCGGCGAAGTCGAGCGCGTCGCGCTCCCGCTTGAGGGAGAGATAGCGCGCCACGATCGGCAGGACCGCCCGGCGTTCGCGCAGGACGACGAGCAGGTCTCGCACAGGGGTGAGCGACCCGCGCCCCTCGCCATCCGGCAGCTCGTCGAGTCGGGCGATGACCTCGTCGAGGTGGTCGGCCACGTCCTGCGGGCCGAGCAGGTGTTCGGCCATCTCGCCGGCGAGCGCCATCACCGCCTCGATGATGGTCGACTCGGCCTTGCCGACGTCGTCCATGGCGCCGTCGTAGCGGGCGACCGCCTCCGCGGCCAGCTGCCAGGCGCCGGCCTCGGTGAGGACGCGGTACTCCGGCTCGATCCCGAGCCGGAGGGCGTGCTCGCGGACGAGGCGGCCGGCGTAGGCGTGGTAGGTCGAGACGGTCGGGGTGCCGCCGAGCACCTCGGCGCCGGTCCCGTCGTCGATGGGCGGCGTCCACAGCCCGGTGCGCCCCAGGGTGCGCAGCCGACCCGTGATCCGGGCGGAGAGCTCGGCGGCGGCCTTGCGGGTGAACGTCAGGCCAAGGACCTGGTCCGGCTCCACATGCCCGTTCGCGACGAGCCAGACGACGCGGGCCGCCATCGTCTCGGTCTTGCCGGAGCCGGCCCCAGCCACGACGAGGAGCGGCTGAGGCCCGGCCTCGATGACGGCCTGCTGCTCGGGTGTGGGGCTGGGCAGGTCGAGCGCTGCGGCGATGTCGACGGCCGAGTGCCTCACAGTGCCTCCCCCTCCGGCTGCACGGGGCAGCACGCCTTGACCGCGCACACCTGGCACCAGCTGCCCTGGACCGCGCGGAAGCTCGCAGCTCCCATCCCCGCCGCGGTCTCCTCGACCAGGCGCCTGGCCCAGGCGGGGTCGTCCGCCTCGGCGAGGGGCGCCTGCTGTTGAACGGCGGCACGCAGCCCGCTGCGGCCGGCCTTGCCGATCTGGACCAGCGCCGCCCCGCCCGATGTCGTGCCGAGCTCGGCGAAGGCGCCCGCCTCGACGGCGGCCTGGTAGGCGCCGAGCTGGCCGTGCTCGCCGATCTCGGCAACGGTGGGCTTGCCACGACCGGTCTTGAGGTCGACGATCCGCAGCCGCCCGTCGCGGTCCTGCTCGATCCGGTCGACCCGGCCCTTGAGGTCCGCCCGGCCGAGCTGCACCCGGAAGTCCTCCTCGACCGCGACCGGCTCCCAGCCCTCCCCCGCGGACTCGGCGCGATAGCTGACGAACCGCGCGACCATGTCATGCGCCTCCTGCCGGGCCCGGTCGGTCAACCAGCCCGGCGCCAGGCCCAGACGACCCCAGCGGCGGTCGAGCTCGGCCTCGAGGGCAGCGCGATCGGCATCCGGTAGCTCCGCGACGATGTCGTGCACCAGCGTGCCGACGAGCTGCGCGCCCATCGCGGGACCGCTGCCGCCGACGGCCCCGAGGAACCACGACAGCCCGCACTGGTTGAAGCGCTCGACCTTCGACGGCGAGACCCGCACCATCTCATCCGCGCCCCGGACCGGCCGGTCGTCCGTGAGGTCGCGCAGGGCCCACCAGCTGGTCGGGTCCGCCCCGGCGACACCCGCGCGAGCGGCCAGGGCCAGCAGCTCCGCGGCCCGCCGTGAGAGCGTCGCGTCCGCTCCGGCCACCTCGCGGCGCAGCTCGCCCACCAGACCGGTCAGGGTCATCGGCCGGGGCGGGTCGGCGTGCCGGCGCACCTCGGTGTCGAGGCCCTCGGCCCGGGGTGGGTCGATGAGGTCGAGGTAGACGGAGGGCTGCTCGTCCTCGTTGCCGACGGCGGTCACGAGGAGTCGCTCGGTGGTGCGGGTCATCGCGACGTGCAGGAGCCGGGTCTCGTCGTAGCGGACGGCCGCCTGCGCCGCCCGGAAGCTGTGGGGGCGGTCGGCGACGACGTCGACGAGGTCCTCGGACCCCAGGACCGACCCACGGAGCCGCAGGTCGGGCCAGACGCCCTCCTGGACGCCGGCGACGACCACGATCCGCCACTGCCGCCCGGCGGCCGTCTGCGGCGTGAGCAGCTGCACCGTGGGGCCGCTCTGGGCCCGGGCCAGCAGCGTGTCACCAGGCACGTCCTGGCCCGCGATGTGGTCGAGGAACGCGTCGGGGCCCGCCTGCGGAAGGCGGTCGACGAAGGCACCGGCGGCATCGAACAGGCCGAGCACGGCGTCGAGGTCCCGGTCAGCGCGTTGCCCCGCGGCGCCCCCGGCCAGTGCCGTGCGTCGCCAGCTCTCGGCGAGGCCCGTCGCCGACCAGATCTCCCAGAGCACCGTCTCGGCCGTCACGCCGCGGTCCCAGCGTCCGGACGGGGCGAGTCGGGCAGCGCCCGCGCCCGCGTCGATTGCTGCTGCGACGCGCGCGGCCGGGGCCGCGAGGTCACCCAGAGCTCGGGCACGGACCGGCTCGAGGAGCAGCTCGGCGAGCAGCTCGTCGCTGGACCGTCCGCCGCCGGCCTCGAGCTCCTCGCGGCGCAGCATGCGCCGCAGCCGCCGCAGCGCCACGGCGTCGGCGCCGCCCAGGGGGGAGGTGACGAGGTCAGAGGCCACGGTCGGGTCGATCGCGTGGTCCTGCCCTCCCTGCCCCGACCGCGCCACGGCGAGGGCTTCTCGCAGGATCGTGAGGAGCGGACGGACCGCGATCTCGTCACGGACGGGGGTCTCCGCCGTGGCGGTGGCGAGCGGCACG
>NZ_JBQCCV010000250.1:0-3815 GCF_051961875.1 Intrasporangium sp.
AACATTTGTATGATTGGGTGGGGCCCTTGTTGGGGCACCCGTCCGGGGGGGGGTTCTGCCGGCCCGGGGTGGTGGTGGGGGGTCCTTGGGTGGGGGGGGGGGGGGGGGGGCCACGTCAGTCGAGAGGCACTTCACGTCGAAGGGCCGCTCATCCGGTCACGGCACGAAGTGGCTCACGTAGGTGGACCAGTTGCCGATCGCGACCCGTGGCCCCGGCCCGTGGTCGGGACCAGCGCACGTTCCCAGCAGGTTGTCGCCCGTGCCACCGGTGAAGAACGGGCCGCCCCAGGTCGTGTAGTCGCACGCGTGGGCGATGTACTCGCTCGCGATCCAGACGTGCTGGCCGTCGACAGCCGCCGCCCCGTAGTCACCCCATCGGGTGCGTGGCGGGGCGCCCACCTGGGCCTTGTAGCTCGTGAAGCCGTCGTCGGTCGCCTTGCCCTCGCCGCCCGGCACGACGTTCCAGGGCCCGACGCCGACGATGGCGTCGATCGGCGCGTAGGCGGCGCTCGGGAAGGTGTCGTCACCCGTGGCCGTGAAAGCCATGACCCCACGTCCGCTCGGGGTGACCCCGATCGCGGGATAGGTGAAGTCCATCCCTGCTGCGCCGAGGTAGCCCTGCATGGCGACCTTCGATGCGAGGCTCTGGCCGCCCGGCTTGATGACGTACCAGGCGATGCCGGCCCGGTTCGCACTGCCGTTGGGGGTGACGGCCGTGTCGAGCGAACCCCAGAGCTTGCCGTTCGCGTAGGTGACCTGCTGCATCCGGGTGTCGTTCGAGTCCGGCGTCGAGACGACCTCGTTGTGCTTCGGCTCGGAGGCCACGAGCAGGCGCCAGCAGCCGCGCCCCGCGATGGTCATGGTCGTCGTGTCGTTGAGGCACTTGCCCTGCGGCGTCGCATCGGTCGGTGCCTTGCCGGACCCGGGCTGCTGCTGCTTCGGCGGAAGGGCGTAGAGCCCGACGTCGACGAGCTGGTTGGCGAGGTGCACGTCGGGTGTCGCCGAGTCGAGCGAGGCGGTGTTCGTCATCGACCAGACGACCACCTGCTTCGACGTGTAGTTCCCACCCGTGCCCGTGACGGGGTGGGTGGCCTCGTCAGCGGCGTTGGAGCTGAGGAAGTACTCCGTGCCGTTGTTGGCGGTGTTGAACGACGACGTACCGGGCGACTGGGCCGGCCAGACGGTGAAGCCCGGCTGGGTCGCGCCGGCCTCGCTCGGGGCGGCGACCATCCCGTAGGTGTCGATGTGCTGCATCTGCACATGGGTCGAGCCCGCCGCGAGCTGCGCCTTGGACAGCGCGTAGACCTGGGCACCGCCAAAGCCGTTGGTGTTCCAGGGGTAGGCGTTGGTCGTCACGTAGAAGCCGTTCGCGTCGGCACCGATGTGTGGATAGTCACCGAGGTACGGGCCGGGGTTCACGCCGCCGGCGTTGGTGCCGTCGTCCGTCACGTTGAGGCGGTAGATGTTCCACGCGCCCACCGGGTTGGCCGACTGGCTGACGGCGATGTCGAGGTGGTTCTGCGTGGTGTAGGCGCCGGTGGCCGGGTTGACCTCGAGGGTCAGCACGACGAGGAAGAAGCGCTGCGTGGCGGCGTCGTAGAGGCAGGTCGGGTCCGTCACGAACTGGCCGCGCGCCCCCGTGGTGCGGTTGACCGCCGCGGAGTAGCCGAAGAAGGAGTTGAGGTCGACCGCGTGGCCCACGTTGCGTGGGAAGGTGCCCACCACGTTGCTCGCCGTGTTGTCCGGCAGGAGCGACGTTCCGGAGGCGTCGTAGACGTTCATGACGTCGTTGACCGCCTCGACGACGTAACCGCCGCCCACACAAAGCCCCTGGTCGGGAGGCTCGACGGTGAACTGGTTGCCGCCGCGGGCGTACCGCTGCTGGTACAGGTTCAGGCCCTCGAACCCGTTCTGGAAGCCGGGGTTCGACTTGGCCTTCTTGCCGCTGTTGACCGAGGCACCCTTGCCCGGGGCGTGACCCTGGGACAGGGTGCGGTCGGTCACCACGCCGGTGTAGGGCTCGGGGGAGTTGTCCTCCTCTTCCTGCGCTGGGAACTCGAGACCCGACCCGGAGTCCGAGGGGGTGAAGTCGCCGGTGAGCGGCGAGGTGGTGCGGACGAGGGTCAGCGACTGGGAGGCCGCGTACGCCGGCAGACTCGGCAGCGCCATCGCTGCCAGGACAAGGGCAGGTGCAGCAAGAGCACCGGTACGCGCAATATGCGCGCGACGCATCGCCATGGTTGGTGTCCTTTCGAGGTAGGGCCAGCCAAGGGCGCGCCGCAAACGAGACGCGGTGGCGTCACGAGGTCTGGCCTGCCAGACCTTTGCGGGGGCGACCGACCGCGGTTATCGGCGTCGCCGTTGAAGCCGGGTCGTCCTCAGCGCAACTGTCCCATCCCGGAGTTCCGCATGAGGGCCAAATGAACGGAAGGAACCGGGGCAGTGCAGCCTCAAGAGGCAGAAAGGTGCTCTGGACATGCCGATAAATGCGCTTCGCCCGAAAGCGCACTGTTTCCCCCACGCCGCAAGTGAACCCGCACTTATCGCCGGGTCCCCCGCGGAATCAAACGCTCCGGCCCGCGCTATCCGACACTTCGGCTCCCTGCCACAGGGAAGCAGGCATGGCGGAGGGGCCAGCTCCCTCTGCGGGACCTGGCCCCTCGGGCCTCGGCTCAGCGCCCCGACAGCTCGGGACGGCGGTCCTTGGCCGCCGGCTCCCACGGCACCTCGAGCGCCATCTGCGCCGTGATGGGCGGCATGAAGGACTTCGTGTCGTCGATGCAGGCGCGAAGCAGCCGGACGAGCCGGTCACCGGTGTCGGGCACGCAGGCCTCGGCGACCGCGTCGATCGACAGGGCCACCAGCCGGCGAGCGGCGTGCGACCGCAGCGGCCGGCGCAGGGCACCGGCCCGCGCGGTGAAGTCACGCGCCCACTTCTCGGCTCCGGGGGCGGCGGCCAGCGCGTCGCGGCACATCCGCCCGAGCGGGCCCTCCGGCTCGCCCTCGAGCTGGGCGAGGGTGCGCTCGGCCGCGAGGAGGCCGACGGCGAGGGCATGCTGTGCCCGCTCCGACGAGACGGGCAGCGCCTGCGTGGCGCAGCGGGCGGCGAGGGCGGCGTCGACCCGGGGGTCGTCCGGGTTGAGGCCGACGACCTCGGGGATCATCACGACCAGGCGCTGTCTGGTCGGGTCGTCGACCGCGTCGTTGACGCAGCGGGCGGCGGCAGCCAGCACCGGGTGCGTGCACTTGGGATGGTCGCTCCATCGCTCTCCGGCGAGGAACGAGGCCATTTCCATGAAGCAGGCGCCCGATCTGGGGTTCCAGTGGCGACCTTGGGACAGAACCGGGACTCCGTCAGGGATAGGCATGGCTCGTCGTGGCATTGAAGCCTCCTGCTGTGATGGGGAACCATGAGGGCCCACTTCCAGAATGCGCCACCCTTACCCCGCTTGGCCAGAGCCGATTCGGATTCGGCCCGGCTGAGCGCTCACTGAACGGGGGTCAGGCCGCCCCTACCGCAGTTCGTATGCTGCTCACTCAACCGCGCACCTAGGCCACCTCCCGGCGCGCCGGGCTCTGCGGCATACCCCTCCTGTGTCGTCACCCCCCGCCCCATCACATGCGAACGGGCCCTTCGCCGGGCCAACCCGTGGGTCGCCCACCCGGTGGGACAAAAAAAGCCCCGTAGGGAACCGCGTCAACTGACGCTGTTTCCCAATGTTTCCAGGGGTTTTCCGTCCGAAGCGAACTGTAGGGTTCCACCTACAGATTGCAAAAGTGAGGCCCGCGAAGTTGGCGCTTCCGGGCCTCTGGGA
>NZ_JBQCCV010000251.1:0-30559 GCF_051961875.1 Intrasporangium sp.
GCCGGGCGGGGGGGCGGCCCTGGCTGCGCCCCAACCTCAAGGGGGGGGGGGGGTGGCCCCACCCCACCACCCCGGGGGGGGCCCCACTCCGCCCCATCCGCCACTCACGCACACCAGCCCCTCCCGCGAGGGGGCCGAGCGAAGGCAAAAGGTATGCCGCTCACCTCGGCGAGGTGAGCGGCATACCTTCTGGTGGTGCTGGCTCAGGGAGCGTAGATGTACTTCATGCTGCCGACGTTCGTCAGCGTGCGCGTGTTGTAGTTGTACGCGCCGGCGAGGGCGTTCATCTCGACGATGGTGACCTGGTCGCCGTTGACCGCGGTGACCCAGCCGACGTGGCCGGCGCTCGACGAACCGTAGACGCCCGGCTGCAGGACCACGATGGAGCGGACCCGCGGCACGCTGCTCACGGTGTAGCCGGCGCTCGCCGCACCGGACGCCCAGACCAGGGCGTTACCGGTCCAGCCACCGGGGTAGTAACCCTCGGACTGGTACCACTTGTTGAGCGCGCCCCACGTGCACTGGCCGGCGGTGGCCCAGTTGTGGGAGGAGCGGACGCCCGAGGAGGCGGCCGGCGCGTTCGTGGAGCCGACCGAGGCGTTGGTGCCGACCTTGGCCGAGTACGTCGACGCGGTGAGGGTGGTGCGCGTCGCGGAGCGCGACGCTGCGGCGCGGGCCTCCGCGGCGGCCTTGGCCTCGGCGGCAGCCTTGGCGTCCGCTGCGGCCTTCGCCTCGGCGTCGGCCTTCGCCTTGGCCGCGGCCTCGGCGCGCTGCTCCTTGACGACGAGGTCCTCGATGACCTGCGGCTTGGTGGGGGCCTTCGGGGCGGCGTAGCCGATGGCGGCGAGGGCGTTCGTCGCCTCGACGGCGGCGGACTTCGGCCCGACGGTGCTCGGGGCCGTGGAGACGGCCTGCTCGACGGTGCCGGTGCTGGGGCGGCTCACCGTCTCGGCGCTGGCGGGGCCCGCGACGGTGGCGATGATGCCTCCCGCTGCGGCGACCGTGGCTGCGCCCTTCATGACCGGCTGGGCGGATTCCTTGGCGATGAGCCGGAGCTCGTCTAGGGGGTTGTGTCTGCCTGGCGCGCGGTGGCGTCCGGGGTGGCGCTTTGTTGTCACGTGGTACCTCACGGGCCGCCTACGGAGTTAGCTGTCGGGTTCGGGCGGAGGTGCTGCCCGGCCCGCGCTGCGAGCGTGTCTGTGCTCACCGCGAGGGCTTCACCCCAAGAGCGCCGGAGCGCCCGGGAGATGGGTCCCCCACTCCTGCCAGATGGAACGTAGAGGGGCCTTGGGCAGCAGGCAGGACTCGGCGGACCACCCTCGGCACCGGCTCTGGGATGAACCGGCGGGCCAAACACTAACCGAGCTTTCTACGGATGTCACGTTTGTGTAACGCGCCTGTGGGTATCGCGTGTCAGCCCCGGCGACGAAGGTGGTTCTACGGCTGCAGACGACGAATTCGCCTCAGGATATGGACAAGACGTCGTCGAAGCGGCGCATCACCGGTCAGGCGGTGTTCCCGGTGCCGGGCCGGAGCCGGGCCAGCCGGGCCTCGAGCGACGGCACCCGATGGGCATTGCCGGGAAGCTTCACGTAGCGCTCGCCATGGACCGCGAGGAGTGCATCGTCGAGCCGCCGCACCGCGCCGGGCGGGTACTTGTAACCCATCCGGGCGCTGACCTCTCCCTCGTCGACGGTGGCGAGCACCTGCTCGAGCTGCTCGACGGTGCTGATGCCGAGGTCCGCGAGCAGGCCGGAGATCCAGTCGTAGTGGTCGCTGCGGGACCAGCCGGCGTCCGCGTAGGTCGTCGCGAGGAACTTCGCGAGGTCCTGCGCGCCGATCCGGGGCCCCGAGCGCCGCGGCACCCCCACGAGCTCATCAGTCACCTCCGCGGCCTCGGCCGCCTCGGTCTCGTCGTCCTCCTCGTCGGGCTCCTCGGGCAGGGCCAGCTGCAGCCGGTCGCGGATCGCCGCGAACTCCCGGTCGGCCAGGTCGAGCAACCCGGCGGCGAGCGTGAAGCGCCGGTCGAGGTCGGAGGCGTACTCCTCCGGCACCGTCCCCTTGTAGCGGATGTCGTGCTCGAACTCGGCCCACGCGTGCTGCAGCACGGTCCGTACCTGCACCGAGGCGGCGAGCCGCCGGAGCGGTTCGTAGGCGGAGGGGATGCTCCGGCTCGCGTCGACCGCGACGAGCAGGTGCCGGCTCGAGTAGCCGAACCGGCCCGCGCGAGCCGTCTCGAGACCGAGGTCGCGGTCGTCGAGGACGGCCAGCTCCTGGGCCAGCAGCTCGGCGACGGCGTCGACGTCACCGAGGACGTAGGTGATGACCCGGACGCCGATCTCGTCGGTGATCTCCTCGCGGATGAGCGCGTCGAGGTCGGTCCGGTGCGGCTGGGCGCACAGGATCCGCTCGGCCTTGCCCGCGAAGGACTCGACGGTCTTCGTCCGCCCCGTCACGGTCAGGTAGTTGATGCCCGCGTCGTCGAGCTGGTCGGTGACCATCTCGACGAACAGGCGCGTCGCCACCTCCAGCTGGGGACGCCGCTCGGCGTAGGCCGCCGTGGCGCGTCGAACGGCGGCGCGGCGCTCGCGGGAGCTGGCACGTGTCATGCGCCCCATCCTGCCGGGTCACCGGCCCGCCGCAGACAGAACCTCCGCAGCGATTCGGGCGTCAGCTCGTCGGCGAGGGCGAGGTAGCGCTGGGCAGCCTGCTCCCGCAGTCCCGTTCGCCACGCGAGGTCCGCGAGAGCCAGCCGCGCGTCACGCCGGGCGTATGCCGCTCCGCCGGCTGCCAGCTCGAGCAGCGCGGTCTCGACGTGGCCGAGCTCGTCGGCGTCTTCGCGCGCGAGGGCGCGGTGCATGCGGGCGGCGAGCTGCGCGACGGTGACCGCCGGGGAGGGCCAGACCCGTTCCAGGCCCTCGTAGAGGGTGACGATCATGTCCCAGTCGGTCTCGGCGAAGCTGGGTGCGATCGAGTGGAGCCCGGAGATCGCAGCCTCCAGCGTGAACCGCCCCGGGCTCTGCTCCGGTCGAGTTGGCACCGCCCGTCGAGAGGTCACGTCCTGCAGGTCCATCGCGGCGTGGGCGTCGGCCAGCCCGGCGGCCAGCAGGTCCTGGTCCCACCGGGAGCGGTCCACCTCGTCGAGCGCGAGCGCCGTCCCCGTGTCGTCGACGCGGCCAGGGCGCCGGGCGAGGGCGAGCCGGACCACGGCCCGGAGGCCGCGGACCTCTGCGTCGTCGGGCAGGGTCGCGACGAGCGCGTCGGCCATGGAGAGGGCCTGCCGGCCGGTGTCCGCGAGGGCGTCAACGGGGTCGAGCGAGGTGCGGTGCGCCACGGTGAACATGCCTGCGACGCAGGCGAGCACGACCGGCAGCCGCCGCTCGCGCTCGGCCACGGGGGGGACCCGGAACTCGCCGCGGGCCTCACGGAGCGTCTTCTTCGCTCTGGTCAGCCGGGCCGCGGCCGCAGTGTCCTGGATGCCGAGGTGTCCAGCGATCTCGGGGACGGTCAGGCCGCACACGACGCGGAGCGCGAGCACCAGCTGGCTCGTCTGGCTCAGCTCCTCGTCGCACGCGACATAGAGGAGGGCGAGCCGGTCGTCGAGGCCGGCGCTCGCGGCGAGCGGGTCGTCGGGGTCGTGGGTCATGGCGGTCTCGTCCACGTCGGGTTCGGCGAGCTGGGGGGCCAGCCGCGCGAGGGTCGCGCGACGGCGCTGCTCGTCGAGCCAGGCCCGTTTGCCGACGGTGATGCACCAGGCGGCCAGCGAGTCGATGGGCCCCGGGTCGGCGGCGGCGCGCGCGAGGGACTCAGCGGCATACTCCTCCGCGTCGTCGAGGCTGCCCGTCAGGGCGGCAAGGGCGCGGACGATGCGCGGCCACGCGTCCGCGAACTCCTCCGGGGTCGGCCGCATGCGGTCATTCTCGCCGCGGCCGACCCACGGCGTCAGTGGAGCGATGTCACATCCCGGTCGGGAAGACCTTGCGCCACTGGATGTGACCCCTCGTCGGGACGAGTGCCGCGATCCGCTTGGCGAGGTCCGGGTCCTCGGTCTCGACCATGTAGAAGCCGGTGATGACCTCGGTTGTGTCGGTGAACGGGCCGTCGGTCCAGACCGCGTCCTCGACCTGGCGCTCGCCCTGGCCGGGCGTCACGGTGCCACCGAACTTCGAGTTGTTGAGGGCGGCGCCGCCGACGATGCGGGCGCCGAGCTCGGCGACGGCCTTGGCGAAGGCCGCGTGCTCCGCGAAGGCGGGCTCCGGGCCGCCGGCCGCGGGGATGTAGCCCTCCGGGTCCCAGTCGGGCTCGTGGATGAGGTAGACGTACGTGTCGGCCATGGTCGGCTCCTTGCTGGTCTCGGTGACGGCTCTCGTCACATCCTGCTGACGAACGAGCGCCGGGGGAATCGACATCCGGTGCCGGGCGGCTCGTCCTATTTCGCGGTGAGGACGTCGGCGAGGTCGTAGCTGACCGGCTCGTCGAGCTGGGCGAAGGTGCACGACGTGGGGTCGCGGTCGGGCCGCCAGCGGACGAACTGGGCCGTGTGCCGGAAGCGGGTGCCCTCCATGTGGTCGTAGCGGACCTCGACGACGAGCTCGGGCTTGAGGGGGATGAAGGACAGGTCCTTCTGGTTGTTCCAGCGGCTGTACTCGGAGGAGCGCGGGGTGCGGACGCCCTCCTCGGGCTTGGCCCAGTTCCACGGGTGGTCGTCCCACTCGGAGACGAGCGACTGGAGCTCGGTGAAGAGCTCCTTGCGGCGCGCCATCGGGAAGGCGCCGATCACGCCGACGCTGGCAAGGTTGCCCTCCGCGTCGTAGAGGCCCAGCAGGAGCGAGCCGATCGCCTCGGGGTCGGCCTTGTGGGTGCGGTAGCCGGCGACCACGCAGTCGGCGGTGCGCTCGTGCTTGATCTTGAACATCGTCCGCTTGTCCGGCTCGTAGCGGCCGTCGACCGGCTTGGCGATGACGCCATCGAGGCCGGCGCCCTCGAACTGCTCGAACCAGTCCTTGGCGGTGGCCCGCTCGCTCGTGGCGGGGGTCAGGTGGATCGGGGGCTGGGCGTCGGCGAGGGCCCGCTCGAGCGCGGCCCGGCGCTCGTGGAACGGCCGCTCGAGGTAGGACTCTCCGTCGAGCGCGAGCAGGTCGAAGGCGACGAAGCTCGCCGGCGTCTCGGTCGAGAGCTTGCGCACCCGGGAGGCGGCCGGGTGGATCCGCTGCTGGAGCATGTCGAAGTCGAGCCGGTCGCGATCCTCGGGCCGGACCAGGACGATCTCGCCGTCGATGACCGCGTTGTCCGGGAAGTTCGCCTTGACCGCCTCGACGATCTCCGGGAAGTAGCGCGTCATCGGCTTCTCGTTGCGGCTGCCGATCTCGACCTCGTCGCCGGAGCGGAAGATGATCGAGCGGAAGCCGTCCCACTTGGGCTCGTAGAGGACGTCGCCCTTGACCGCGCCGAAGTCCTTGACGGCTTTGGCAAGCATGGGTGGCACGGGCGGGGGGACCGGGCCCCAGAGCTTGCGCAGGTCGGCGTCGCGCTCGGCCTTGGGGGCCATGTACTCGTGGTCCGCCTTGTCGGTGCGGCGCTTGCTCGGCTGGACGCGCGGCGGCTCGCCGGGCATCTTGGGGTAGTCCGGCGGGAAGTTGAGCTCGCCCAGGCCGCGCTCGTTGACGTCCTTGTCCCACAAGGAGATTGCCGCCGCGACGTCGCCCACGGCGTCGTCCATCGCGGCCCACGGGTTGCCGCCGTCGGCGACCATATCGGGGACCGACCGGACGGTCAGCGTGGTCGGGTCGATGGTGCGCAGGTCCTCCCACGTCACGGGGGTGGAGACGGGTGCCCCGGGCAGCGGCCGCGGTGACCAGGCCGACGCGATGGTCCGGTCACGGCTGGCCTGGTTGAAGTCGACGAAGACCCGCTCGCCGCGTTCCTCCTTCCACCACGAGGTCGTGACGAGGTCGGGCAGCCGTCGCTCGAGCTCGCGAGCGATGCCGATGACGCCGTGCCGGACGTCGAGGAACTCGTGGGTCGGGGCGATGCGGGCGTAGACGTGGACGCCACGGTTGCCGCTTGTCTTCGCCCACGCGGTCAGGCCGATCTCTGCCATCACCTCCCGGAGGGCGAAGGCCGCCTCGACCGCGTCGGCGAAGCCACGACCCGGCTGCGGGTCGAGGTCGATGCGCAGCTCGTCCGGCTTGTCGACGTTCCCGGTGCGCACGGGCCAGGGGTGGAAGGTGATGGTGTTCATCTGCACCGCCCAGATGGCGGTGGCCACCTCGTCGATGACGAGCTGCGGGTGGCGGCGGCCGGACGGGTAGGTGACGTTGACGGTGCGGGAGTAGTCGGGGACACCACGCGGCGGGTTCTTGGAGAAGAACTCCTCACCCTCGATGCCCTCCGGGAAGCGCTGCAGCGTCACGGGGCGGTCCCCGAGCGCGGCCAGGAGCGGATCGGCAACCGCCACAACGTAGTTGGCCAGGTCCAGCTTCGTCACGGGCTGACCGTCCGCCATGCCCACCCCGGGCCAGAGGACCCGCTCCGGGCTCGAGACACGCACCTCCCGCGTCCCGTCGGGACCGGGGACCTCGAGCACGGCGGCTTTGTCGCTCACCTCGCCGATCGTAGGCGCACCCACCGACGCCCGCCTCCCTCCCGCCGATTCAGGAGCCCATCTCCCCGGATCGAGAGCGCAGTAGTCCGAATCGAGAGTGCGTCTTGATTCAGAAGAGTGCACTGTCGATGTGGAAAGGGAAATCTCGATGGTGGGAAACTTGGCTCTCGATCAGTCTGCGAGGGTGCGAGTCCTGGCCATCGACTCGATCGTGAAGGTCGCGAGCCGGTCGGGGTCGGCGACCAGGTCGATCGCCGTGATCTGACCGGTCGCGTCGTCGAGCGTGAAGAGGAAGGCGACCTTCGGGACGCCGTGGAGCGACCACACCGCGGCCGGTGCGCCGTCGACGAGGACACGGCGTGCCGCCTTGGCCTTGCCGCAGAAGAAGTCGGCCACCTCGGAGCCGCCACCGACCAGCGCGGGCGAGCCCATCGCCGCGGCGGCCACGTCGGACCGGAGCACGGCATCGGGGTGCAGCAGCTCGACGAGGCGCGTCAGGTCCCCGCCCTGCGAGGCGTCGAGGAAGGCCGTGACGACCTCTCGATGCGCCGGGTCGGAGGGCGACGGGCCGGTCGGGTCACCGCCGTGCACCCGCCGTCGGGCCCGGGACGCGAGCTGGCGCGCCGCCGCAGGAGAGGTGTCGAGCACGGAAGCGACCTCGTCGAACGGGATGGCGAACAGGTCGTGCAGCACGAAGGCCAGCCGCTCCGACGGCCCCAGGCTCTCGAGCACGACGAGCAGCGCGACGCTCACGGAGTCGGCGAGCTCCGCCCGCGCCGCCGGGTCGGCTGCGCTGTCACCCGAGGCCGAGGCGCCGAGCGACTCGACGACCGCCTCCCCGTCCGGCTCCTCGCGCCGGGCCGAGCGGCTGCGCAGCAGGTCCAGGCTCACCCGCGAGACGACGGTCGTGAGCCACGCGCGGAGGTTGTCGATGGAGCCGCGGTCGGTGCGCTCGAGCCGGAACCAGGCCTCCTGCACCGCGTCCTCGGCGTCCTCGGGCGAGCCGAGCAGGCGCATCGCCACCCGCGCCAGATGGTCACGGTTCTCCTCGAATTCCTCGGCCAGAGCCGGCGTAGCGTTCATCTCGTGCTCCTGTCACATCCGCGGGTTGCGATCCGTCATGGAGTTTGACGAGCCAGAGCGGCCCGTTGTGACAACCCCCGGACCCACGATTCCAAGGAGCGAGCATGTCCACCACTCCGGCCATCACCACGAACGGCCTCTTCAGCATCATCTACGGCGTCTCCGACCTGGAGCCCACGAAGTCCACCCTCACCGCCCTGCTCGGTGAGCCGCCCCACGACTCGGCGTACTACGTCGGCTGGCAGTCGGGCGGCGTCCAGATCGGCCTCGACCCGCACGGCGCCGCCAAGGGCGCGTCAGGACCGGTGCCGTACTGGAACGTCGACGACATCGACTCCGCCCTCGCGTCGCTGAAGGGCGCCGGCGCCACCGTCGTGCAGGAGCCCACCGACGTCGGCAGCGGCATGAAGGTCGCGCTGGTGCGGGCCGGCGAGGGCAGCCTCGTCGGCCTCGCCTCGGCCTGAGACCACCCATCCGGTATGCCGCTCAGCCAGCCCCAGGACCACCGCGCGGTCCGCCCCGGGGCTGGGTGAACGGCATACCCATCCGCTCGTCAAATCCTCCTGTGCAACGCCCCCGACGGACGAGAGTCCGGGGTCAAATCGGGCATTAGCGGACATACCCTCCCAAGGTCAAGCCCCGCGGCAAAATTGCAGGTCAGCGACATCCCCGACGTCCTGTTCAACGCCGTCCGGTGATGGCACGCTATGCCCCGTCGGGCACCATCGCCCGTCCACGAGAAGGAGGCACGATGAGCGAGGCGACCGTCGCGGTGAAGCTGAGCTTCGGGAACATCGCGTTCGACTGTCGGGAGCCGGTGGAGCTGGCGCGGTTCTATGCAGGACTGCTCGGTGGAGAGGTCGACGCGGACCCGGAGGGGGACTGGGTGTCGCTGCAATGGGACGGTCCGGACCTCGGCTTCCAGCACGCGCCCGACCACGAGCCACCGAGCTGGGAGGACGGTGAGCTGCAGGCCCACATCGACTTTCTCGTGGAGGACATCGAGGCGGCGCATGCGCAGGTCCTCGAGCTCGGCGGCCGGGCCGTCGACCCGACGACCGACCCGAAGCGGGGCGAGGAGCGGGGCTTCCGGGTCTACGCTGACCCGGCCGGGCACCTGTTCTGCCTCTGCCGGCCGAGCCCCGACGCCTGGCGCTGAGTGCGCACCGGGCTGGTGCGTCTCAGCCCTGGTAGCCCTCGACGATCCCCGGCGGGCGCACCTGCGCCTCGTCGGGGTTCTGGTCGAACTCGCGCTTGGCCCGGCGCTGCCGCAGCAGGTCCCAGCACTGGTCGAGCTCGACCTCGATCCGACCGAGCCGGTCCTGCTCCTCGCCTCCTTGGATGGAGCCCGCCTCGCGGGCGGACCGCAGCCGGTGTTCCTCGCCGATGAGGTGCTTGATGTGCTCCTGGATCGAGGCGTCGTCAGCCATCCCGCCACTATTGCACGGCGGAGCGGGGACGGGACCAGCCCGGAGCGCTCGACTCAGCGGGCGTTCTCGTCGGGCTGGTGGATGCCGAAGGTGTTGCCCTCGGTGTCGAGGTAGTAGCCCTGCCACGCCATCCCGGGCAGGGCCGTCTTGGGCAGGGCAACGGCGCCGCCGGCGTCAAGGATGCGCCGCTCGGTCGCGTCGTAGTCGTCGACGGCCATGGTGCAGACGTAGCTGTTCGTGCCCTGCTCGGGTGCCGGCGCCGCGGCCGGGCGGGGCAGCAGGCCACCGTTGATGCCCATCTGGTCGGTCGGGCCGGTGGTGATGCCCCAGTAGGGGGAGCCGCTGACCTGGCTGTAGTCCTCATAGGTCCATCCGAAGACGTCGGCGTAGAACTTCTTGGCACGTTCCAGGTCGTCGGCCTGTATCTCGATGTGGACGACGCGTGACATGTGACCTCCTTGGCGTGGCTTCCCAACCGACGGTAACGACCGGACGCTCGTTCGGCCAGACCGCGCCATCCTCACCCCCTGCTGCGCCTGAGGCAGCAGGGGGCCAGTGCGCGGGACAGGAAGGGTGGGCCGCATACCGATCAGGGGGAGGGGACCGAGCGCTCAGTAGCCGCTACTACCTTGGACGGTATGACGAACGCTGACGTCTCCGTCTCGGCGCTCGCATCCCGCTGGAACGGCGAGAGCCACACCGACGACCTCGACGGGCCGGTCCACTGGGTCGACTTCGGCGCTCCCCACGGGGATGACCGTGCACCCGTGCTCCTCGTGCACGGCCTCGGCGGCTCCCACCTCAACTGGGTGCGCATCGCACCGGCCCTGACCGACGACCGCCACGTCGTCGCCATCGACCTCCCGGGCTTCGGCCTCACCCCCGGAGCCGGGCGGCGCACCACGGTCCAGGCCAACGCGCGCCTGCTCGGACGGTTCATCGACGAGGTCCTCGGTCGCCCGGCGGTGCTCGTCGGCAACTCGATGGGCGGGATGGTCTCCGCCCTCCTCGCCGCGAAGCGACCCGAGCTCGTGACCGGACTCTGCCTCGTCGACCCCTCCCTGCCGCTGGTGCACCGGCACCAGGACCCGCTCGTCGCCGCCCAGTTCGCCCTCTTCTCTCTCCCGTTCCTCAGCAACACCTATCTCGAGCGGAACCAGCGCCGCTACAGCGCCGAGGAGCAGGTCCGTCGGACCCTCGCGCTCTGCTTCGCGGACCGCACCCGGATCGACCCCGATGTCTTCGAGGCGGACATCGTGCTCGCCGAACACCGCGCCACGCTGCCAGGCGTGCACAGCGAGTTCCTCGGTGCCGCCCGTTCCCTCGTGCGCGTCCTCGCTCGGGGGAGGACGTATGCCGCACACCTGCGCTCCATCGCGCGCCCCGTGCTGCTGGTGCACGGTCAGCAGGACCGGCTCGTGCCCTTCGCGGCAGCGGAGGCGACCGCGGCCGCAAACGCCCGCTGGGACACACTGTTCCTCGCCGGCGTCGGCCACGTGCCGCAGCTCGAGGTGCCCGACCTCGTCCTCGAGCGGCTCGTGCCCTGGCTCGACGGGATCCGCCGGGCCTGACGCGCAGGGGCGATATGGGCCGCGGGCGGGCGTCAGTCGGCGGTCACCGCGTGGTGCGCGGCTCCTCGACGCACTCGGCATAGCGGCGCAGCAGGTCGGGCCACTCGGTGTACTTCTGCCGCTCCGCGATGTTGCCTGCGGTCCAGCCGTCCTGCGTGAGGGTTACCCGCGTCTCTGCACCGGCCGGGCTCGGCTCGAACTCGATGAGAAGCCGGGTCGGGTGCTCCCGGTCGAGGGCGAGCCAGAACGACATCGAGAACCGGCGTCCCGGCTCGTACTCCATGACCTGGCCGATCGGGTAGCGAACCCCGTCGGTGTGCTCGAAGACGACGTCCTCTCCCGGCCCGCGCGGCACGTGCACGGTCCCGAAGGTGTGCGGCGCCGCCGTGAGACGGGGATCCCACCACCTGCCGAAGTCCTCGGTGAAGACCTGGAAGGCCCGCTCAGGAGCTGCGGAGACGACGACGGAGTGCACGATCGGCTCGTCCATGCCTCTCGACCCTAGCCATCTGCGCTCACGCCGGAGCACCATTGGTTTCCGGAGAAATGCCGGACCAGGAGAGGTCACCCGCGGTAGCGTGGCCTGCCGCGCAAAACCGGTCGCCTCGTGTCAGACCCGGGCAGTAGCGTGGAATGCCCGAACGCCCGCGCAGCGTTGCACTGGCGTCGTCGCCGTGCCCGAGCCGCTCTTCGACGCGGCCCCCCTCATCCCCATCGACGAAAGGGTCCATCTCGTGGCCCAGACCTACCCAACCCAGACAGAGCTCCCTGACAAGATCGACGCCGCTGTCCTCAAGGTGGCCGGCGTCGTCGTGCTCGGCGCCATCATGTCGATCCTCGACATCACGGTCGTCAACGTGGCACTGCCGACCTTCGTCCAGGCGTTCTCGACCGACCCGACCCACCCGATCGAGTACTCGACGGTGGCGTGGACGATCACCGCCTACACGCTCGCGCTCGCGACGGTCATCCCGCTGACCGGCTGGGCCGCCGACCGCTTCGGCACCAAGCGCCTCTACATCCTCGCGCTGCTGCTCTTCACCGCCGGCTCCGCCCTCTGCGGGCAGGCGAACTCGATCGGCATGCTCATCGCCTTCCGGGTCCTCCAGGGCCTCGGCGGCGGCATGCTGATGCCGCTCGGCATGACGATCATGACCAAGGCGGCCGGCCCACACCGGATGGGTCGACTCATGGCCATCCTCGGCATCCCGATGCTCCTCGGCCCGATCTTCGGCCCGATCCTCGGCGGCTGGCTCATCGACCACTACTCGTGGCACTGGATCTTCCGCATCAACATCCCGATCGGCATCGTCGCCATGCTCTACGCGGCCTGGGCGCTGAAGAAGGACCGGCCCGAGCCGTCCGAGTCGTTCGACGTCATCGGCATGCTGCTCATGTCACCGGGTCTCGCGCTCTTCCTCTACGGCATCAGCTCGATCCCCAGCGAGGGCACGTTCTTCGCCAAGAAGGTCGCCATCCCCGTTACGATCGGCGTGGTCATGCTCGCCGCGTTCGTGGTCTACAGCTTCAAGCCGAAGCACCCGCTGCTCGACCTGCGGCTCTTCGCGAATCGCAACCTCACGGTCGCGATCCTCACGATGTTCCTCTTCGCCGCGTCGTTCTTCGGCGCGCTGTTCCTCGTGCCGACCTACTTCCAGCTCGTCCGTGGTGAGCTGCCGGTCGACTCCGGCTGGCTCGTCGCCCCACAGGGGCTCGGCGCGATGGTCACCATGCCGATCGCGGGTGCCCTCGCGGACCGCTTCCCGATCGGCCGGATCGCACCGTTCGGGCTGCTCGTCATCATCGGCGGCATGTTCGCCCTGACCCAGGTGACCGCGGACACGTCCTACTGGGGCTACCTCATCCCGGTCCTGTTCATCATGGGCCTCGGCATGGGGGCGACGATGATGCCGATCATGACCTCGGCGCTCAAGACACTGCGCGCCCACGAGGTGGCCCGGGGCTCGACCCTGCTCAACATCACCCAGCAGGTCGCGAGCTCCATCGGTGTGGCGGTCATCTCGGTCGTCTACACGAACTACCTCAACGCCAAGCCGCTCGCCGGCGCCGCCATCGCGGCGCGCCACGACCCGGCCATCCTCGAGAAGATCGGTGGCCAGGCGGGTATGTCGCAGGGGCTGTCCGAGGCGGCCCACGCCTTCGCGCAGACCTTCCTCATCGGCGCGATCCTGGTCAGCCTGACGATCATCCCGGCGCTGTTCCTGCCGCGGAAGCACGAGGTGTCGCACCTGCTCGAGGCCGAGGCGGAGGCCCCGCCCGTCATGCTCCACTGATCCTTGCCGGCTCGCTCCCGCGCGGCGGGGGCGGGCCTGGGCGAGAATGGGGCGATGGCTACGCAGAGCTATGACATCGCGGTCATCGGTCTCGGCCCGGGCGGTGAGCACGTCGCGGGCGAGCTCGCCTCGGCGGGCCTGTCGGTCCTCGGCGTGGACCATCGCCTCGTCGGCGGGGAGTGTCCCTACTGGGCCTGCATCCCGTCGAAGATGATGGTCCGCGCTGGGGGCTCCCTCGCCGAGGCCCGGCGCGTGCCGGGGCTGGCCGGGCACACCGGCGAGGTCGTCCCGGACTGGGCGCCGGTCGCCAAGCGGCTCCGGGACGAGGCGACCGACGACTGGGACGACCGGGTCGCGGTGGAGCGGCTCACCGACAAGGGCGTGACGTTCGTGCGCGGCACCGGCCGCATCGTCGACGCCCACGAGGTCGAGGTCGATGGGGAGACCTACAGCATCGGTCGCGGCATCGTCGTCAACACCGGCACGAACCCCTTGATCCCTCCCATCGAAGGGATCGAGGAGGTGGACCTCTGGACGAACCGAGACCTCGTCGAGGCCCGCGAGCTCCCGCGCTCGATGGTCATCCTGGGTGGGGGCGCGATCGGCTGCGAGTTCGGCCAGGTCCTCGCCCGGTTCGGCGTCGCCGTCACGATCGTCGAGTCCGGCCCCCGCCTGCTCGCGACCGAGGAGCCGGAGGCGTCCGACCGGCTCCAGAAGGTCTTCGAGTCGGAGGGCGTCCAGCTGCGGCTGGGCGCGACCGCTACGAAGGTCACCGGCGGGGACGGTGAGGTCGAGCTCACCCTCGAGGACGGCTCCACCGTCAGCGGTGAGCGCCTCCTCGTCGCGACCGGCCGCCGGGTCGACCCAGCCGCGACCGGTCTCGACCGCGTCGGCGTCGATCCCACTGCGCACAGCGTCCCGATCGACGACCGCTGCCGCGTCACGGACGGCGTCTGGGCGGTCGGCGACATCACCGGCAAGGGCGCCTTCACCCATGTGTCGATGTACCAGGCGGGGGTCGTCGTGCGCGACATCCTCGGTCAGGACGGGCCGGCCGCCGACTACCGCGCCCTGCCCCGGGTCACCTTCACCGAGCCGGAGGTCGGCGCCGTCGGCCTCACCGAGGCGAAGGCGCGCGAGCAAGGCATCGACGTGCGCATCGGTTCCGTGCCCGTCCCGAGCACCAGCCGCGGCTTCGTCCGGGGCCCGGGCAACGAGGGGATCATCAAGCTCGTCGAGGACGCCTCGCGTGGCGTGCTCGTGGGCGCGACGACCATGGGGCCCGCGGGCGGGGAGGTGCTCGGCGCCGTCTCGGTCGCGGTGCACGCCGAGGTTCCCGTCGAGACCCTCCGCTCGATGATCTACGCCTATCCGACCTTCCATCGCGGGATCGAGACGGCCCTCGCCGACCTCACGTGAGCGGTCGCTCGACGTGCCGGGAAGCAGAAGGGTGGGTATGCCGTTGAGCCCGGGGGAGCGGCATACGACATCGTCGGGGCTCGGATCTCGGCACAGCGCGTTGTGGAACGCGGCTCCGCGTGACGTGGGATATTGACCCACCGGACGAACAAGAGAGGGATGGGTGGGCATGACAGAGATCGACCTGAGCGGGGACTGGGACCTCGACCCGAGCCATACGCGGATCGGGTTCTCCGCGCGGCATGCGATGGTGACGACGGTGCGGGGGTCGTTCAACGACGTCGACGGGCACTTCCACGCCGACCTCGAGGACATGACCAAGTCGACGGCGGTGGTGCGGCTGAAGACGGCGAGCGTCGACACCCGCAACGACCAGCGCGACGAGCACCTGCGCAGCGCGGACTTCTTCGATGCCGAGCGCTGGCCGGAGATCGTCTTCGAGAGCACCAACATCGAGGAGCTCGGGGAGCGGGCCTACAGCGTCAGCGGCAACCTCACGATCCGCGACATCACCCGTCCGATCGTCGTCCCGCTCGAGCTGATGGGCGTGCAGACCGATGCCTACGGCAACGTCCGGGCGGGCTTCGAGGGGAGCCGTCGGGTCAACCGGCGCGACTTCGGACTGGAGTGGAACGTCGCGCTCGACGCGGGTGGCGTCCTCGTGTCCGAGAAGATCTCGCTCGAGTTCGAGATCTCGGCCATCAAGCGGCAGGACGGCGAGGAGCAGCAGGGCGACTGACGCCCGTCGCGTCGGGCGGCCCTCCCCGGGGCAAGATGACCTCATGGCCCTGGCCGTCTGCCTGCTCTTCGACCGCCGAGGCGACCGCCTCATGCGGGAGCTCTGGGCGCGCCTCGAGGAGAGCGGCATCCGCACCCTCCAGTCCCACACGCACGGCCGGCACCTGCCCCACCTGTCGTATGCCGTGATGCTCGACTGGGACCTCGACCGGGTGCGCGATGCGCTGGGGGCCCTGCCGCCGGCCGAGCCGTTCGAGCTGAGCTTCCATGGCACCGTCGCCTTCCCGCGCGGCCGTGCGGCCCTGGTCCCGGCGGTGTCGGTCGACATCGTGCGCCGGCAGGAGGAGGTGGCGACCGCCGTGGCGGGCGCGGGCGGGATGCTCCACCGGCACTACGAGCCGGGGTCGTGGGTGCCCCACGTGTCGCTCGCCACCGGTGCGACAGGCCTGCAGCTGCCGATCGTGGTCAAGGCGGTCGCCGACGTCCTGCCCCTGTCCGTCATGGTCAACCGAGCGATCGTCATCGACAGCTCGACGGGTCAGGCCTGGCCACTGCCCCACCTGCTGTAGTCGTCGCCGTCCAGCGCCTCGGGGTCGCTGCGGAGCAGCGGCTCGAGGGCGAGCAGGATGACCAGCGCGGCGAGGGGGATGAGGTCCCACGGGACGCCGAGCAGGACGACGCCGAGCACGCCCAGCGTCATGCTGCGGCGGGGCAGCGCGAGGGACTGTGCCGCGAGCGCCAGCAGGGCCAGGAAGGACGCCGCGAGCAGGATCGGCCCGCCGGCGAGGAGCCACTGCGGGGCTCCCGCGGTCGCGACCGCACCACCGATGCCGCGCACGAGAGCGACCCAGGTGGTCAGGCCGGTGCCGGCGATGGCCCCCACGAGGGCGAGCGTGGCGAGGCGGTGACGACGGGCCGCGGTGGTGACGGTCACGTGGCGCAGGCCCGCGGCGAGGCCGACGAAGGAGAACACCGACGCGATGAGTGCCGCCTGCGCGAGGAACCAGATGACGCCGCTGCGCCCGTGCTGCCCGAGGTCGTCGAGCCAGACCAGGATGCCGTGGGCGAACAGGAGCATCGGCGCCGTGAGCACGAGCTCGCGTGCCGCATCCGGCAGGGTCGCGGGCACGGCGGGGACCCGGGGGAGAGCGGCGGAGAGGACGGTGCTGGTGGTCCGGTCGGTCCGCGGCGTCCGGTGGGGCAGGGTCGGGAGTGCCATGCTCCGAGCATTTCGGGATCCGGCCGGCGCTTCCATGGGGGACGACCCCGGTTGGACCCTGCCTCGACCCTGAGACCCTGCTCAGCCCAGCTGAGCAGGGTCTCAGGGCGCCGTGCAGGGCAGAGTGATCCGGCGTAGCCACCGCTCCTCTGAGTCAGCGGAGCGGCGCGCGGGTGAGTCGGCCGCCCCGGGCCTGCCTCACGCTGCGACGGGCAGGTGCTCCTCGAGGAAGGCGACCGTGCGATCCCACGCCTGGGCCGAGGCGGCTGGGTGGTGCCAGGGCAGGTCCGGGTTGTCGAAGGCGTGGTCGGCGCCCTCGTACTCGTGGAAGACGGTGGTCGGCGAGGCCGTCACGGCCGCCCGGATCTTCGCGACCGCCTCCCGGTCGATGAACGAGTCGGCCGTGCCGAAGTGGTGCAGGCTCGGCACCGTCACCCGCGGGGCGATCTCGAGCAGCAGGGGAAGCGCGGAGCCGTAGTAGCTGACGAGGGCCTCGACCGGCGCCTTGGCGGCGATGTTGAAGGCGAGCCCGCCGCCGAAGCAGAACCCGAGCAGGCCGATTCGCCCCGCGACCTCGTCGCGACCGCGCAGCCACCGCACCGCGGCCACCCCGTCGCGAACAGTCAGCGGCCAGTCGAGCTCGTTGGCGAGGGCGATGCCCCGCTCGAGACCGCCGTCGCCCTCCTCGACCGCGCTGACGCCCAGGCGCCAGAAGAACTCGGGTGCGAGCACGACATAGCCGAGCGCGGCCAGGTCCTCGGCGCGGCTCAGGATGTAGGGGCTCAGGCCGAAGATCTCCTGGCACAGCACGATGCCGGGACCCGTGCCGGAGGCCGGGAGCCACAGTCGTGCCGGCATCTCGCCGGACTCGGTCGGGATGAGGACGCGTTCGCTCATGGGCGCAAGTATGTCGGTGGGTGATCCGCGCTCACGACAGGCCGGGACCGCGTCACCGCAGGATCTTGGCGAAGCTGTCGACGAGCAGGTGCACGTCGTCCTCGGCGATGACGATCGGTGGCGCGAGGCGCACCGTGGAGCCGTGCGTATCCTTCATCAGGACCCCTTGCTCCATCATCCGTTCGCAGGCCTCTCGTCCGGTCATGACCGTGGGCGTGATGTCGACCCCGGCCCAGAGGCCCCGCACGCGCACGGCGTCCACACCCCGGCCGACCAGCTCGCCGAGCCCCTCGTCGAGCAGTTTGCCCAGGCGTCGCGCCTGCTCCTGGTACTCGCCCGTCCTGAGCAGCCCCACGACGGCCCGCCCGATCGCCGCGGCGAGCGGGTTGCCGCCGAACGTCGAGCCGTGGCTGCCCGGCGTGAAGATCCCGAGCACCGACCGGTCCGCGACGACGGCCGACACCGGGACGATCCCGCCCCCGAGGGCCTTGCCGAGGATGTAGACGTCGGGGACGACGTCCTCGAGGTCGCAGGCGAACGTCGTGCCTGTCCGGCCCAGCCCCGACTGGATCTCGTCGGCGAGCATGAGGACGTCGCGCTGACGCGTCAGGTCGCGGACCTGCCGCAGGTATCCGGGGGGCGGCACGATGACGCCGCCCTCGCCCTGGATCGGCTCGAGGAGCACGGCGACCGTCTCGTCCGTCATCGCCGCCTCGAGGGCGTCGATGTCTCCGTACGGCACGATGTCGAAGCCCGGCGTGTAGGGCCCGTAGTGGTCGTGCGCGGCCGGGTCCTCCGAGAAGCTGATGATCGTCGTCGTGCGGCCGTGGAAGTTGCCGGACATGACGATGATGCGGGCCCGGCCGTCGGGCACGCCCTTGACCTCGTACCCCCACTTGCGGGCCGTCTTGATGGCCGTCTCGACCGCCTCGGCGCCGGTGTTCATCGGCAGGACCAGCTCCTTGCCAGCGAGGGCGGCGAGGTCCCGGCAGAACGGGCCGAGCTGGTCGCTGTGGAAGGCCCGGCTCGTCAGGGTGAGCCGGTCGAGCTGTTCGTGCGCCGCGGCGACGAGGGTCGGGTGCAGGTGCCCGAAGTTGAGTGCCGAGTAGCCGGCCAGCGCGTCGAGGTAGCGGCGGCCGTCGACGTCCGTCACCCAGGCGCCCTCGGCGTGGGCGATGACGACAGGCAGGGGATGGTAGTTCGCCGCGATCCACTCCTCGGCGAGGGACAGGTGCTCGGACGACTGGCTCGTGGCCCCGGGTGCGTGCATGACCTCACTGTCTCCCGTCCCCGGCGGTCCGACAAGCAAAACGGCCCCACCTGATGTCCGCGCAGGCACGGCCGAAGACCCGAGGGGTTCGGCTGAACCGCACCGCGGGCTGTGTCGTGTAACCGGCGTGAGGCCGTCGATCGACCGGATCGGCGGAGGGCACCAGGAGGTTCGGATGCGACTCAGGACAGTTCTGCCGACCGTGACGCTTGGATTGTTCCTCGCGGCGTGCGGCAGCAGCGCCGGCGGGACGTCGACGTCGGGACAGGCGGCCGGCGGCGGTAGCGGTGCCGCCACGGGCGGCGGCTCGAGCATGGCGGTGTCGGCCCTGATGACCCGGTCGACCTCGCTCGGCTCGGTCGTCACCGACGGCAACGGTCGAACCCTCTACAAGTTCGACAAGGACAAGCAGGACGCGACCTCCAGTGCGTGCAAGGGCGTCTGCCTTTCGCTCTGGCCCCCGGCGTACGAGGCGTCGTCGATGCCGAAGCTGACCGGCGTCACCGGCAAGGTCGCCACGATCACCGGCCCGAGCGGGCAGAAGCAGCTGACCCTCAACGGCTGGCCGCTCTACTTCTACTCCGGTGACAGCAGCGCCGGGGACGTCACGGGCCAGAACTTCCAGGGGATCTGGCACGTCCTCACCGCAGCAGGGGCCCCGGTGATGGCGGCGGCCACCTCTGGCGGCAGCAGCAGTAGCAGCAGCAGCGGAGGCGGCGGTGGTGGCGGTGGCGGTGGCGGGTACTGACGCCGCTCCACTCGTCGAGTGAGCGCTCCGTCCCACGGGTCACCTCCCCGTTCGTGGCATCTGGGACGAGGTGCTCACTCGACGTCGTGAAGCCGGCTGGGCGCGGAGTGCCAGGGCCGCTCCCTCGAGGTGGGCGGCCAGGCCCTGACCTCTTCGTCGAGTGAGCGCACCGCCTCATGCGTCACAAAGCGCTGGCCGGATAGGTGATCTCGAGGCCGTGGACGACGGCGAAGGCCGTGAGGCGCTCCGGCTTGGCCGTGTGCGCGTCGTAGATGTCGGTCACCTCGTACCCCCGGACGAGCAGGGCATCGCCGACCAGGGAGCGGTGGCAGCGCCACGGCACCGCCTCCGCACACATGATGACGATGCGCTTCCCGCGGGCCAGACCCAGCAGCTCGTCCAGGCCGGCCGCGAACTCCGGCGTCTGCATGTAGTCCGCGTAGCCGCGAAAGCTCGAGTTGCGCCACCCGCTGTTGGGCGAGTCGGGCCGCGGGTGCCGCAGGCCGCCAAGGGCCCCGAGGTGGACGTAGTCGAGGCCGGCCTCGGGCAACGTGCGGGTCAGGGCGTCTATGTGGAACTGTGGGTTGTGGCGCGACTTGGGGACGGTCCGGACATCGGCCACTGCCTCGATCCCGTGGGCCCGCAGCACGGCGAGGAACTCGTCGAAGGGCCGGGTCGAGTGGCCGATGGTGTGGATCACCATGAGCCGACCCTACGAGCAGGCTGAGTCAGCGCGGCTGGGGGCCGGCAGCTCGCACGCCGGCCGATTAGCACCGCGAGGCCGCGGGTAGGCCGAAGGGATGAAGCCCGTAGTCGTCGTCACTGGTGGTTCCTCGGGCGTGGGTCGTGCGACGGCCCGCGCCTTCGCCGAGGAAGGGCACCCGGTCGCCGTGCTCGCGCGCGGTGAGGAATCGCTGCGGGCGACCGAGGCGGAGATCCGCGACCGCGGCGTGCCGGGCCTCGGGATCTCCGTCGACGTGACCGACCACCAGGCGGTCGACGCGGCCGCGGACCGGGTCGAGGCGGAGCTCGGCCCGATCGGCATCTGGGTCAACTCCGCGATGGTGACGATCATGGGTGAGTTCGCCGATATCCCACCCGCGGACTTCGACCGGGCCTTCAGCGTCGTCTTCAACGGCACGGCCAACGGCACGCGAACCGCCTTGCGCTGCATGGGTCCTCGCAAGGAGGGCCGGATCATCCAAGTCGGCAGCGCGCTGTCCTACCGCGGCATCCCGCTGCAGTCCTCATACTGCTCGGCCAAGCACGCGATCCAGGGGCTCTGCGACTCGTTGCGCAGCGAGCTGATCCACGACGGCAGCCGCATCACCGTCAGCGAGGTCAACCTGCCGGCGGTCAACACGCCGCAGTTCGACATGTGCAAGAACCTCTGCGACGGCCGCCCGCAGCCGGTGCCGCCGATCTTCCAGCCCGAGATCCCGGCGCGCGCCATCGTCGAGACGGCCCGGACCGGCGACCGCGCCGTCAACGTCACGTGGATCACGACCCGGACGATCCTCGCCAACCGCGTCGTCCCCGGTGCGCTCGACCGGCTGCTGGGGGACACCGGGTTCGACAGCCAGTTCGTGCCCGGCGAGCCGAAGCCGCAGCGTGGCGACAACCTCTGGGAGCCGTTGCCCGGCGACCACGGCTGTCACGGCGCGTTCGACGACCGGGCGCTCGCCGACTCGACTCAGGAGGACCTGCGCCGCACCCCGCTCGGGAACGTCGCCCGGACCGTCGGCTCCGCCGGGCGCCGCGCCGGCGCAAAGGTCCTCGAGCGTCTCATGTGACGAGCCCGTGGATCAGCAGGTCGGCCAGCTGCCGGTATGCGGCCGCATCGTCGAGCCCGGTCGCCGTTGAGATCGAGCCCCGCTGGATGGCCGTCATCACCTCACCGACCGCGGTCCCGACGAAGGCCGCGTCGACCTGCCGCAGCCGCCCGGCCGCGACGCCCTCGTCGATGAGCGCGCGAACCCGCTGAGCGGCATACCCGGTGTTCTGGCGGTACACCTCGCGCGCGGGCGGGAACCCGGCGACGTCGCGGTGGAAGGCCGGCGAGGCCGGCGAGAGCTCCTCGGCGACCAAGTCGAGGTAGAGCCGGAGGCGGGCGACGGGGTCCGCCTCCTCGGCGAGGCGCCGCTCGATCGAGGCGGCCGCGGCCTTGAAGTACGACCGCACGGTCGCGACGACGATCTGCTCCTTGCTCCCCGCGGCGAGGTAGAGGGTCGAGCGTGAGCAGCGGAGGCGCTCGGCGAGGTCGGCGATCGTCAGATCGGCGAAGCCCTCGGCGAGGAAGAGCTCACGCAGCTGCGCCAGTACCTCCTCCCGGCGCGCCCGGGCGCGCTGCGTCAGGGGCGTGGGCTCGACCACCTCACCAACGGTCTCCGTCATGCCGCTGACGATACCAAGACTGGTACCGTGGACCCTTCTCTGGTACTCGTCCGAGGAGATCCCATGCCCGCGTCGCGTGTCCTGCCCACGTCCGAGGCCGCCGACCTGATCCGGCTCGTGCGAGAGTTCGCGGCCGACGAGCTCGCGCCCCGTGCCGCGGAGGCCGAGGCGAGCGGGGCCTTCCCCCGCGACGTGTTCCGCCAGCTCGGCCAGCTGGGCCTGCTCGGGCTGCCCTACCCCGAGAGCGAGGGTGGCGGCGGCCAGCCCTACGAGGTCTACCTCCAGGTGCTCGAGGAGGTCGCGAGCGTCTGGGCCAGTGTCGCGGTCGGCATGAGCGTGCATGCGCTGTCGTGCTTCGGCCTCGCGACCCGGGGCACGGACGCCCAGCGGCAGCGGTGGCTCCCCGACCTGCTCGGCGGCGACCTGCTCGGCGCCTACTGCCTCAGCGAACCGCACGCCGGGTCCGACCCCGCCGCCATGACGACCCGCGCGGTCCGTGACGGCGACGGCTACGTCATCACTGGCGCCAAGGCATGGACGACGCACGGCGGCGAGGCCGACTACTACAAGGTGATGGCCCGCACGTCCGACGACCGGGGCGGCATCTCGTGCTTCCTCGTGCCCGCCGACGCGGAGGGCCTCACGGCCGACCCGCCCGAGCACAAGATGGGGCTCATGGGGTCGACGACCGCCACGATGCGCTTCGACCACGTGCGGGTCCCGGCCGACCGCCGCCTGGGCGACGAGGGCGAGGGGCTGAAGATCGCGCTCGCCGCCCTCGACGCCGGCCGGCTCGGCATCGCCGCCTGCGCCACCGGGCTCGCCCAGGGCGCGCTCGACCGGGCCGTCGAGTACGCCGAGGAGCGAGAAGCCTTCGGCCGCAAGATCATCGAGCACGAGGGACTCGCCTTCGTCCTCGCCGACATGGAGGCCGCGGTCCAGTCGGCCCGCGCGATGACCCTCCACGCCGCCCGTCTCAAGGACCAGGGGCTGCCCTACAGCCGCGAGGCCGCCGTGGCCAAGCTCGTCGCGACCGACAACGCGATGCGCGTCACCACCGACGCGGTCCAGGTGCTCGGTGGCTACGGCTACACGAAGGACTTCCCCGTCGAGCGCTACATGCGTGAGGCGAAGGTCATGCAGATCTTCGAGGGGACCAACCAGATCCAGCGGCTCGTCATCAGCCGCTCGCTCCGCAAGCCCGCCGGCACGATCACCGTCCACCAGAAGCAGGAGAACGCCTGATGCACCTCGACAACACCGCCGCCATCGTCACCGGTGGCGCCTCCGGACTCGGCGCCGCGACGGCGCAGGCCCTGGCTGACAGGGGCGCCGCCGTCTACGCGCTCGACCTGCCGGCATCGGTGGAGGCGGCCCCGGCGGTCGAGGGCGTGACCTACGTGCCGACCGACGTCACGGACGAGGAGCAGGTGCGCGCGGCGGTGGCGCAGGCGAGCGGCACCGCGCCGCTGCGCGTGGTCGTCAACTGTGCCGGCATCGGCCCCTCGGCCCGGATCCTCGGCAAGAAGGGCGTGCACGACCTCGGCCTCTACGCCAAGGTCATCCAGGTCAACCTCGTCGGCACGTTCAACGTCCTCGCCGTCGCGTCCGAGGCGATCGCCCAGACCGAGCCCGACGAGCACGGCCAGCGCGGCGTCATCATCAACACCGCCTCGATCGCGGCCTTCGACGGCCAGGTCGGGCAGGCGGCCTACAGCTCGAGCAAGGGCGGCATCGTCGGCCTCACCCTGCCCGCCGCCCGCGACCTCGCCCAGTACGGCATCCGGGTCATGACGATCGCCCCCGGCATCGTCGAGACGCCGATGCTCGCCACCGTCTCCGACGAGTTCCGCGCCGGCCTCGCGGCCGGAGTTCCCTTCCCGCAGAGGCTCGCTCGCCCGGAGGAGTACGCCCAGCTCGCCCTCGCCATCGTCGAGCACGACTACCTCAACGGTGAGGTCATCCGCATGGACGGCGCGCTCCGTATGGCGCCCCGCTGAGCGACGCTCAGCCGCGCGAGCGCAGCCGCACGTTCGGCAGGGTCGGCGCGGGGAGGGTCGTCTCCCAGGCGGACGGGAAGGCGCCGAAACGTCCGGCACCCGGGCCCACGCCATACGGTATGCCGCTGTCCCCGCCGTCGGGCCCAGGCGTCCCCTCCCGCTCCGCCGCCTCGCGCTCGCGCTGCCAGTCCTCGCGGAAGCCGACGATCTCGTCGTGCGAGCGGCCGATGAAGTTCCACCACATGACGATCTGCTCCCCGAGCGGCCGTCCCCCGATGAGGAGGACGCGGGTCGGCTCCGAGGGGCTGGCCTCGACGGTGAGCCGCTCGCGGCCCTCCGGATGGAAGATGATCTCGCCGGGCTTGGCCACGGCATCGCCCGACGTCACCGTGCCGGTGTCGCAGAGGAAGCCGTGCTCGTGCTCGAGGTCCACGTCGATCTCGAGCGAGGCACCGGGCGGCAGGGTGATCTCGGCGCCGACGAGCTCGCTGAAGGTCGAGACGGGAGACGTCTGCCCGAAGAGCGTGCCGAGGAAGACGAGTGCGCGGGCCGCACCGAGCTCGAGCACCGGCGGCTCGTAGTGCTCGAAGCGCGGCGAGACGTTGCGGTGCTCGTCGGGCAGGGCGGTCCAGAGCTGGACGCCGTGGAGGGTGGTCGTGGTGGTCGTCGAGAACTCGGAGTGGGCGATGCCGGAGCCGGCGGTCATCAGGTTCATCTGACCGGGGACGACGAGGGCGTGCGCGCCGGTCGTGTCACGGTGCTCGATCTCGCCCGTGAACAGCCACGACACCGTCTGCAGCCCGGTGTGGGGGTGCCCCGGGACGACCATGCCGCCCGTCTCGGCGACGTCGTCGGGACCGTAGTGGTCGACGAAGCACCACGCCCCGATGAGGCTTCGCTCCCGCTGGGGCAGGCTGCGCCGCACCGTCATCGCCCGGGGACCACCGAGCGGGACGTCGCGGTAGGGGAGCACGACCGTCGGTGCCCCGGCCTGGTCACGATCGGTGCAGACGACCTCGGCCGGGTTCTTCTCGAGGTTGCTCATGGCACGACTGTAGGCCGGTGCCAGGCGGTGGGGTCACTCCTCCCCGGACAGCGGGGTCACTCCTCCCCGGAGGGCCGGCTGCTCTCGTCGCCGCCGCGCTGCGCCAGGTAGGCGAGCCGGCGGAGCGACTCGACGTTCCGGGCGTGGAGCACGGGGTCGACGAGCATCTGGGGGAGCAGCCGCGCCGGACCGCTCGCCGAGTGCTCGAGCATCGTCACGCGCGTCATGCCGACTCCGGCCGGTTCGCACTTCAGGGTCACCTCGGCCTCGCCGAACGGCCAGGCCCGGGCCCGCAGCTTGATGGAGCGCGGGGCGTCGATGTCGGCGACCGTCGTCGTGTCGTCGAGCAGGAAGGGCCAGGAGCCGACCGAGTGGTGGATCTCGCTGTCCTTCGCGGGCCAGGTCAGGTCGACATCCCGGATGCGGGAGGCGCCGACCACCCAGGCCGCGTAGCTCCACCCGTCCCCGAGCACCCTGAAGACGTCCTCCGGTGAGCAACGGAACAGCTTCTCGGTGCGGCTCATCGGGACCTCCTGAGGCGAATTCGGTCGTGGGCCAAGGCGGCTCGCGCGGCATTTGACCCGCAGGCGCCGTGCACGCCGCCTCCGGGATGGGCGGCTGCGGAGGCCAGGAACAGGCCCCGGACGGGCGTCTCGGCACGGCCGAGCCCCGGCACGGGGCGGAAGATGAGCTCCTGCTGAGGCTTGGCCGTCCCGCCGTTGATGGAGCCGCCGACGAGGTTGGCGTTGCGCGACTCGAGCTCGTCGGGGCTGAGGATGCGACGGTTCAGGATCCGGTCACGGAAGCCGGGGGCGTGCTCCTCTATCCGGGCCTCCATCCGGTCGGCCATCGCCTCGACCTCGGGGTCGGACACCTCCCCGCGCAGCGCACCGTGCGGCACGTGGGTGTACGCCCACAACGACTCGGCGCCGGCCGGAGCCCGCGTCGGGTCGGTCGTGGCCATCTGGCCCAACAGCATGATGCCGCGGTCCGGGATCCGACCCGACGCCATCTGTGCCTCCGCGAGGGAGAGCGCGTCGACCGAGTCGATGAGGTGGACCGTCCCCGGGGCCACGGGTGGTGCGGGCGCCCACGGGATCGGCCCGGACAGGGCCCAGTCGACCTTGATCGTGCCGGGGTCCCATTCGAAACCGTCCATCCGGCGGCGCAGCTTGGTGGGCAGGTGCTCCCACGAGACGAGGCCGCCGTAGAGCGCCGGCGCGCTCACATCGGCGAGGACGGCGCGCCGGGCCTCGATCACCTCCCCGTCGCCGGTCCGCACCGCGCTGGCACGGCCCCCGGAAACGATGACCTCGACGACGGGCGTCCGCCTGCGCGTCTGACCACCGGCGGCCTCGAAGCGCCGCACGAGGGCCCTGCGGAGCTCGGCGGCCCCGCCCTTCGGCACCGGGAACCCGACGTGCTGGCCCAGCATGATGAGGAGCCAGCCCATGAAGCCCGAGCCGGGTGACTCCATACCGATGTCGGCGTGAGCGGCGTTGCCGGCCAGGAGGAGCCGGGGGGCCTCGCCCCGGAACGCCTCCTCGCCGAGCTGACGGGCGGGCAGCAGCAGCTGGCGCACGAAGGCGAGCCCGCCGTTGAAGGGAGCGCGGGCCGCGAGCCCGAGGCCGGCGCGGACGGGTGGGAAGGGCGAGGTGATGGCGCCGACGAGCTGCTCGCCGAGGCGGTCCCAGAGTCGGCACTGGGCCAACCAGGCGTCGCCGTCGCCGGGGCACAGGGCGTCGAGCGAGGCGGCCGTGTCGTCACGGTCGCGGTGCAGCACCGCCCAGTCGCCGGACAGGAGCGGGTTGCCGACGATGGCGGGAGCGTTGACCCATTCGAGCCCATGGTGCTCGAGCTGGAGCGACTCGATCACCGGGGAGGCCGCGGCCAGCGGGTAGAAGGAGCTGCACGTGTCGTGGATCCACCCGTCGCGGACATCGGCGGCGCTGTTGACCGCGCCACCGAGCCAAGGCTGCTCCTCGAGGACGAGGACGTCCCAGCCAGCGTCGGCGAGCAGGTTTGCCGCGACGAGGCCGTTCGGCCCGCTGCCGATGACGACTGCATCGGTGGTCGGCATGAGTCCTCCTCACCTCGCGTCGTACCGGGAAACCCCCACGGACCTACCCACTCCCTCAGGGACCGAACGGACTCTTCGCGGGGGCGCGGGAGCGGGAGCCCCCTATGCCGCTCAGCCGCTGGGCGGCATACGTGACCCTCGTTGCCCCTCAGGGGCGGATGATGACCTTGATCGCGCGCCGCTCGTCCATGGCGCGGTAGCCCTCCGCGACCTCGTCGAGCGGGAGGTCGAGGTCGAAGACGCGGCCCGGGTCGATCTCGCCGGCGAGGACCCGGCTCAGCAGGTCGGGTACGTAGCGCCGGACGGGGGCGACGCCTCCGCGCAGCCCGATGTTGCGGCCGAACATCCGGCCGACCGGCAGGGTCACACCGTGCGGCACGCCGACGAACCCGACGGTCGACCCGGCCCGGGCGAGGCCGAACGCCATCTGCATGGACTGGTCCGTGCCCACGCACTCGAGGGTCGCGTCGGCGCCGATTCCCTTGGTCAGCTCCTTGACCGCCTCGACGCCCGCCTCGTCGCGCTCCGCGACGATGTCCGTGGCGCCGAACTCCTCCGCGAGGCGCTGGCGGTCCTCGTGACGGGACATCATGATGATGCGCTCGGCACCCTGCTGCTGTGCGGCGATGACGCCGCAGAGCCCGACCGCCCCGTCCCCGACGATGACCACGGTCATGCCAGGCCGCACCCCGGCCGAGACCGCAGCGTGCCAGCCGGTCGGCATGACGTCGGTGAGCGAGAGGACCGAGGGCATGAGGCTCTCGCTCGGCACGTCGCTCCGCACCAGCGAGCCGTCCGCCTGGTTCACCCGGACGAGCTCACCCTGGCCGCTCACGGTTGTACCGCCGTTGACGCAGGCCGACTGGACGCCCGCCTCACAGTTGGGGCAAGTGTTGTCGCAGTGGCAGAACGGGACGATGACGAAGTCGCCTGCCCGCACCCGCTGGACGTCCGCGCCGACCTCCTCGACGACGCCGATCGCCTCGTGCCCGATCGTCTCGCCCGCGGTGATCGCGTTGTCGCCGCGGTAGCGCCACAGGTCGGAGCCGCAGATGCAGCCGGCCGTGACCCGCACGATCGCGTCTGTGGGCTCCTCGATGCGGGGGTCTGGCACCTGCTCGACCCGTATGTCGCGGGGCCCGTGGATCGTTGTCGCTCGCATGACCGTCATCCTTTCCCATTCCTGCCTGCCTCGAACGCGCAGTACCGCCCCGGCGGGCGCCCTCGTCCTGCGCGCCAGGCGAGGGTGGCTCGGCGTCGGCAGGCCCTCGGTGGTTGCACCGACGCCGGCCGGGGCAGTGGGCAGGCATGGCCGATGACGCACGCCCTCAGCAGCCGGTAGCCGTGACTGCCGCCCCGCCGGCAGAGGACCAGAGCCTGCTCACCGTCCTCATCGCGCTCGGGGCGAACGCCCTCATCGCCGTCGCGAAGAGCATCGTCGCGTTCGTCACCGGTTCAGCTTCGATGGTCGCGGAGGCCGCGCACTCGTGGGCCGACACCGGCAACGAGATCTTCCTGCTCGTCGCCGAGCGGACGTCAGACCGGGAGCCGGACGAGAAGCACCCGTTCGGCTACGGGCGCGAGGCCTACGTCTGGTCCATGTTCGCGGCCTTCGGCCTGTTCACCGCCGGTGCGGTCGTGGCGATCTGGCACGGCGTCCAGAGCTGGAGCCACCCCGAGACGACGGCCAACTACGGCTGGGCCTATGGGGTCCTTGCCCTCTCCTTCGCCCTCGAGGGCATCTCGTTCCTGCAGGCCCGCCGCCAGACGCAGGAAGCGGCCCGCAAGTCCGGCCTGCACCCGCTGCGCTACCTGGCCCTCACGTCCAACCCGACGCTCCGGGCCGTCTTCGCGGAGGACGCCGCCGCCCTCGTCGGCGTGCTCCTCGCGGCCGCCGGCATCGGCCTGCACCAGCTGACCGGCGACGCCCGCTGGGACTCCGTCGGCTCGATCCTCGTCGGGCTGCTCCTCGGCGTCATCGCGGTCTATCTCATCGACCGCAACCGCGACTTCCTGGTCGGCCAGGCCGTCTCCCCGCCGGTGCGCCGGCGCGCACTCATGGCCCTCCTCGAGGATCGCGACGTCGAGAAGGTCACCTTCCTGCACCTCGAGTTCGTCGGCCCCGGCAAGGTGCTGCTCCTCGCCGCCACCGACATCACGGGTGACCAGCCGGAGACGCTCGTCGCGGAGCGCCTCCGCGCGATCGCGGAGCGCGTCGAGGCGCACGAGCTCGTCGAGAAGGCGTTCATCACCCTCTCCACACCGGGCGACGAGGGGCTCCGCCCCTAACCGGTATGCCGGGGGGGCTTGGTTTGTGAGGGAAGTGACGGGGCGCTCACTCGACGTTGGAGTCGAGTGAGCTCAGTGTCAGTCTGGCTGCGCACGGGGTTTGGGTGGATGCTCGGACCGGCCGTTCTTGTGACTCATCGAGTGAGTGCCGCGGTGTGTGTTGGCCTCGAAGCGAATTGTCCGGGAGCGGTCTGGTCCGGGCCGGTCGGCGTGACTTGATAGGAGCATGCGGAGTGCACCCCCTCGACTGAGGTTTGTCCGCCGACCGGCCCGTGCCCGTCACTTCGGTACGAGAAGCAAGGGGACAGACACCATGGTCGTGTTCGGGATCGATCCGCACAAGGCGAGCCACACCGTTGTCGTGGTGGACGGCAACGGCCGGCAGCTGGGGATGTGTCAGGTGCCGGCCACCGCTGCCGGGCATGCCCGGCTGCTGGCGTGGGCGGCGCCGTTTGTCGGGGACGGCCCCGGCGAGGCGGTCTGGGCGGTGGAGGACTGCCGGCACGTGGCCGGCCCGCTGCTGCTGGACCTGTGGGCGGCCGGGTTGGCCGCGGTGCTGGTGCCGCCGCGGATGACGGCGGTGCTGCGCGGGGCCGGGCGGGCCGGCAAGTCCGACCCGATCGATGCCCTCGCGGTCGCGCGGGCCGCGCAGGCGAACCCGGACCTGCCGGTGTTCCGGCCCGCCGCGCGCGAGCTGGACCTGCGGGCGCTGACCGACTACCGGGAGCACCTGGTGGCGTTGCGGACCAAGGAGATCAACCGGATCCGGTGGGACCTGACCCGGCTGGACCCGCAGCTCGAGGCGGGCCTGAAGAACCTGACCAGCCGCACCCAGCTGGCCCGGGCCACCGCGGCGGTGACCGCGATGCCGGCCACGGTGGCCACCCGGATCGTGCTGGCCGCGCTGGCCCAGGTCGCCGCGTGGACGGCTCAGATCGTCGCGCTCGAGCGCGAGATCACCGCCCTGGTCACCCCGATCGCGCCGAACCTGCTGGCCATCGTCGGGATCGGGCCGCTGACCGCGGCCAAGATCATCGGCGAGGTCGCCGGGATCGACCGGTTCGCCAGCGCCGCGAAGCTGGCCCGCTACGCCGGCACCGCCCCGATCCCGGTCAACTCCGGCAAGACCGAGGGCCGCCACCGGCTACACCGCGGCGGGGACCGGCAGCTGAACGCCGCGGTCCACCGGGCCGCGCTGACCCAGGCCCGCATGCACGAACCCGCCAAGGCCCTGATCGCCCGGCGCCGCACCGCCCGGGACACCAAGAAGGGCGCCATGCGCGTGCTCAAACGACACCTGATCAACGCCATCTACACGGCCATGACCCGCGACCAGCAAGCCCTACCGAACACCCCACAACCGACCACCACACCCGCCCTGCCAGCCGCGGCTTGACATAGGAGATTCGCTCCGTCACTCCCGTCACAGCTGACCGAGGGTGACCCGTCCTGCCACGGGTCGTTAGGTTGGACCCATG